>CAYYCN010000167.1:0-7164 GCA_964470355.1 uncultured Sphaerotilus sp. | reverse complement strand
TGGCCATCGAGAAGGCCAAGGCCGTCAACATGCCGGCCGACAACATCAAGCGCAACGTCGACAAGGCCACGGGCAACCTCGAAGGCGTCACATACGAGGAAATCCGCTACGAGGGCTACGGCATCGGCGGCGCTGCCATCATCGTGGATTGCATGACGGACAACCGGGTGCGCACAGTGGCCGATGTGCGCCATGCGTTCTCGAAGTGCGGGGGCAACCTGGGCACGGAAGGCTCGGTGGCCTTCCAGTTCAAGCATTGTGGGCAACTGGTGTTTGCACCCGGCACCAGCGAGGACCAGGTCATGGAAGTGGCCCTGGAGGCCGGCGCCGAAGACGTGATCACCGGCGACGACGGCTCCATCGAGGTGCTGACGTCCCCGGCTGAGTTCGAGGCCGTCAAGCAGGCGCTCGAAGGGGCTGGCCTGAGTGCCGAGATCGCCGAGGTCACGATGCGTGCCGAGAACACCATCGAACTCGGGGGTGACGACGCCCAGAAGATGCAGAAACTGCTCGACATGATCGAAGATCTCGATGACGTGCAGGAGGTCTATCACAACGCCGAACTGGGCGAGTGATCGACGATCGACAAGCGGGTTCTCGCAACGCGTGGACCTTGCAGGCCAGGACCGACGGACTCCTGTCTGTGGGTTGAAGTGGTTTGATTTGACATTCGGGATCTTGCCGGGGAGGGCCGGCTGCACCGGACGGATGGCGGGGCGGGATCGCGAGCAAGGAAGTGAACATGAAGGTGATGGTGATTGGCGGCGGGGGCCGGGAACACGCGTTGGCATGGAAGCTGGCGCAGTCTCCCAAGGTGAAGAAGGTGTTCGTGGCGCCGGGCAACGGCGGCACGGCGCTCGACCCGCGCATGCAGAACGTGGCGCTGAGCGACGTGAAGGCTTTGGCCGATTTCGCTCAGGCGGAAAAGGTTTCGGTGACCGTGGTGGGGCCCGAGGCCTCGCTGGCCCTCGGGGTGGTGGATGAGTTCCGCGACCGGGGGTTGCGCATCTTCGGACCGACCCAGGCTGCGGCCCAACTGGAAAGCTCCAAGGCCTTCGCCAAGGCGTTCATGGCGCGCCACAAGATCCCGACGGCGGCCTACGACACGTTCACGGACGTGGCGGCGGCGCACGCCTACATCGACCGCATGGGTGCGCCCATCGTGATCAAGGCCGATGGCCTGGCCGCCGGCAAGGGCGTGGTCGTGGCCATGACGCTGGACGAGGCGCACCAAGCCGTCGACTGGATGCTGGCCGAAGACGGCGACAACAAGCTGGGTGTGCAGCACAACGCGGGTGGGGCCCGTGTGGTGATCGAAGAGTTCCTGGTGGGCGAGGAAGCCAGCTTCATCGTCATGGTCGACGGCAAGCACATGCTGCCTCTGGCCACCAGCCAAGACCACAAGCGCCTGGGCGACGGTGACACTGGCCCGAACACCGGCGGCATGGGCGCTTACTCGCCCGCGCCCGTGGTCACGCCCAATGTGCACGCTCGCGTGATGCAGGAGATCATCCGCCCCACGGTGGAAGGCATGGCCAAGGACGGCATTCCGTTCACGGGCTTCCTGTATGCCGGCCTGATGATCGATGCGGCAGGCAAGGTCAAGACGCTCGAGTTCAACACCCGCATGGGCGACCCCGAGACGCAGCCCATCATGATGCGCCTGAAGACCGATCTGGTCGATGTGCTGATGGCCGCGACCTCCGGCACGCTGGACCAGGTTCAGCTGGAATGGGACCGCCGGGTTGCGTTGGGCGTGGTGATGGCCGCGGCGGGGTATCCGCTGGATCCGCGCAAGGGCGATGTGATCCGTGGTCTTCCCACCGCCAGCGAGGACTGCCAGGTGTTCCACGCGGGTACGGCCCCGACGGATGCCGGCACAGTCACCAGCGGCGGGCGTGTGCTGTGTGTGACGGCGCTGGGTGATTCGGCCCGCACGGCCCAGCAGCGCGCGTACGAGGACGTGCGCAAGATCACCTTCGACGGCGCGCAGTACCGCCAGGACATCGGCTACCGGGCCATCAAGCGTCCGGCCGGCAGCGGACCTTCGGCGTGAGCGTGGAGGCGTCGGTGGGACAAGGGGCGGGTGTCGAGGCCGTCCGTGCTTATCTGCAGGGCCTGCAGGAGCGCATCTGTGCAGCGGTGGGCGAGCTCGATGGCCAGGACTTCATCCGTGACGCCTGGGAGCGTCCGGCAGGCGGGGCCCTCGAAGGCTCGGGCCTGACCCGTCTGCTGGAAGGGGGCTCGGTGATCGAGCGGGGCGGTTGCGCGTTTTCCAACGTGCGAGGCTCCAAACTGCCCGGCTCGGCTACGCAGCACCGGCCCGAGCTGGCGGGGGCACCGTTCGAGGCCATGGGCGTGTCGCTGGTGTTCCACCCGCGCAACCCGTACGTGCCCACCGTGCACATGAACGTGCGCATGCTGGCCGCCACGCCGACCGAAGGCCCGATGGCCGGCCAGACCGTGCGCTGGTTCGGTGGCGGCATGGACCTCACGCCGTACTACGGCTTCGAGGAAGACGCGGTGCACTTCCATCGCACCTGCCGCGACGCGCTGCAGCCGTTCGGAGAAGCGCTTCACCCGAAGTTCAAGGCGTGGTGCGACGACTACTTCTTCCTGAAGCATCGCAACGAAGCGCGCGGCGTGGGCGGCATCTTTTTCGACGACTTCTCGGCCCTGGGGCCGGAGGGCAGCTTCGCGATGCTGCGATCGGTCGGGGATGCCTTCCTGAAGGCGTGGCTGCCGATTGCACAGCGCCGTCACGACACGCCGCATGGTGAGCGTGAGCGTGATTTCCAGGCCTATCGCCGGGGGCGCTATGTCGAGTTCAACCTCGTGTGGGACCGGGGCACGCTGTTTGGCCTGCAGTCAGGCGGGCGCACGGAGTCGATCCTGATGTCGATGCCGCCGCGCGCGGACTGGCGCTATCAGTGGACGCCCGAGCCGGGCACGCCCGAGGCCCGGCTGTACACCGACTTCCTGCCGCCCCGCGACTGGCTGGCTGGATCGGCCGCGGCCTGAGGCCGATTTCTGCGCGTGGCCAGTCCCTTGCGCCGCATCGGCCTGATGGGCGGGAGTTTTGACCCCGTCCACGCCGCCCACCGCGCGCTGGCCGACACGGCCTTGCACCAGCTGGCCCTGGATGAAGTGAAGTGGGTCGTTGCCGGTCAGCCCTGGCAGAAGGCCACGCTGCGCACGTCGGCTGAACACCGCGCGGCCATGGTGGCATTGGCCGTGGCGGACGATCCGCGGCACTGCGTCTGTCGGGTCGAACTGGAACGCCAGGGCCCCAGTTACACTGTCGAGACTGTCCGGCATCTGCAGGACACCGAGGGGCCCGCCGAGTGGTTCCTGATCATCGGGCAGGACCAGTACGCCAACTTCCCGACCTGGCGCGACTGGCCCGAGTTGCTGCAGCGCCTGTCGCTGGCGGTGGCGGCCCGGGGCGATCAGGCCGTGGCGATGCCCGAAGCCTTCCGGCATCTGCCGCACCGGGTGGTGAGGTTGCAGATGCCCGAGTCCAGGCTGTCGTCGACCGAAGTGCGCCGGCGGCTGAAGGCGGGCGAGCCCGCTTCGGCCCTTGTGCCCGATGTGCTGACGCCTGCCGTGGCTGCGTACATGGATCACCACCATCTCTACCGGGACTGAGCACTCCGCCGCCCGACAACCGCGCCCTCGGGCGCACTTGAATCCGGAACCGAATGGACATCCGCAAGCTGCAACGGGCCATCGTCGATGCGCTCGAAGACGTGAAGGCCCAGGACATCGTGGTCTTCAACACCGAGGAACTCTCGGCCCTGTTCGAGCGCGTCATCGTCGCCTCGGGCACCAGCAACCGCCAGACCAAGGCCCTGGCCGCCAGCGTGCGTGACAAGGTGCGTGAAGTCGGCGGCGACTTGCTGTCGATGGAAGGCGAGGACAACGGTGAGTGGATCATCGTCGACTGCGGCCAAGCCGTGGTCCACATCATGCAGCCGGGCATCCGCCAGTACTACCACCTCGAAGAGCTCTGGGGCGACAAGCCCGTGCGCCTGAAGCTGGCCAATGAGAAGAAGTCGCTGGTCAAGGCCTCGGAAGGCGAGATGACCAAGGTGCGTGTCAAGCCCGTGTCGGCCAGCCAGTCGCCCGAGGACGAGCCGATCACGCGCAAGAAGGCGCCGGCCCGCAAGGCCGCTGCCAAGAAGGCGGCACCGGCCATCAAGACGACGGCCGCCCCGGCCACGCGCAGCCGATCCACCCGCAAGGATCCCGAGGCGCAAGAGCAAGCCAAGGTCGAGGCTCGCCGCAAGGCCAAGGCCACGGCGGTGGAGGCCGGCGAGAAGGCTGCGGCACGAAGCGGCACGGCGGCCTCGCGTGGGGCTGCGGTTCCGGCGGCGAAGGTTCCTGCGGCCAAGAAGGCGGCGCGCAAGTCGGTTGCCAAGCCGGTGGAAGAAAAGCTGGTCGTCAAGCCGGAGGTGCGTCGCACGGCGCCGGTGGCCGGCAAGACCGCTGCGAAGCGCCCGGCCCGCAAGACGACCCGTCCGGCCTGAGCGCAGGCCATGGAGTCTGAAGAGGCAGGGGGCGGGGCGTGAAGCTGTGGATGGTGGCCGTGGGTCAGAAGATGCCGGCCTGGGCCGACGTCGCCTACGAGGAATACGCCAAGCGATTCCCTCCCGATCTGCGCCTGGAGCTCAAGGCCGTCAAGACCGAGCCCCGCACCAGCGGAAAGCCGGTCGAGGCCCTGATGGCGGCCGAGCGTGTGCGTCTGGAAGCGGCCCTGCCCAAGGGCTGCCGCCGCGTCGTGCTCGACGAGCGCGGCGATCGCCTCACGACGATGGCCCTGGCCGAACGGATCCAGGCCTGGCAACTGGATGGGCGCGATGTGGCGCTGCTGATCGGCGGCCCCGACGGACTGGATCCGGCGATCCGGGCTTCGGCGGACGAGAAGGTTCGCATTTCGGACCTCACGCTGCCGCATGCCTTTGTGCGGGTGCTGCTGGCCGAGGCGCTCTACCGCGCCTGGTCGGTGGTGGTCGGCCATCCGTATCACCGGGAGTGAGCGCGTGGCGACCTTGAGTTCTCCTTGGATCTATCTCGCCTCGCAGAGCCCGCGGCGCCGGCAGTTGCTGGACCAGATGGGCGTGCGCCACGAGCTGCTGCTTCCCGAGGCGGGCGAAGACGCCGAGGCGCTGGAGGTGGTGCGTCCGGGGGAGGCTCCGGCCCCTTACGTGCGCCGCGTGACCCTGGCCAAACTGCAGGCGGCACAGGCCCGTCTGGCACGCAGCGCTCGTCCGCTGGCGCCCATTCTGTGTGCCGACACGACCGTGGCGCTGGGCCGGGAGATCCTGGGCAAGCCCGAGGATGCAGCCGATGCGGCACGCATGCTTTCGAAGCTGTCCGGCCAGCGGCATCGGGTGCTCACGGCCGTGGCGTTGTCCCGCCCGGACGGGGGCGCCGCGCTGCGCGTGAGCGTGTCACACGTCCAGTTTGAGGTCCTCTCGCCCGGGCGCATCGATGCCTACATCGCCTCGGGTGAGCCCATGGGCAAGGCGGGGGCCTACGCCATCCAGGGCCGGGCTGGGGTCTGGGTGGAGCGCATCAGCGGCAGCCATTCCGGTATTGTCGGACTGCCTGTGCACGAGACGGCGCTGCTGCTGCGCGACCTCGGTTGGAACCTTTGAGCGAGCAGAGGCGCGTCAAGGAGGCGCTGAAGTGCAAGACATCCTGATCAATTGGGCTCCGCAGGAAACGCGGGTGGCCATCGTCGAGAACGGTGCCGTGCAGGAGCTGCACGTGGAGCGCACGCTCGAGCGCGGTATGGTCGGCAACATCTACGCGGGCAAGGTCTCGCGGGTGTTGCCCGGCATGCAGAGCGCCTTCATTGACATCGGCCTGGAGCGGGCCGCGTTTCTGCACGTGGCCGATGTGCACCACAACGGCCACACCGGACGCGGGCACCATCCGGACGCGCCGCCCACTCCACCCATCGAAAAGCTGGTCTTCGAGGGCCAGACGCTGGTGGTGCAGGTCATCAAGGACGCCATCGGCACCAAGGGGGCGCGGCTGTCCACGCAGATCAGCATCGCGGGCCGCTTGCTGGTCTACCTGCCGCAGGACGAGCACATCGGCATCTCGCAGAAGATCGGCTCGCCCGAGCTGCGTGAACAGTTGCGCCTGCGCATGGCGGCGCTGGTGGGCACGCGGGAGACGGGTGGGGGCGGTGGTTTCATCCTGCGCACCAACGCCGAGGACGCCGACGACGCCGCGCTGGCCGACGACATCGCCTACCTGCGCAAGACCTGGGCGAACATCCGCGGTTTGGCGCTGAAGTCTCCGCCGGGCACCCTGTTGCACGAGGACCTGAACCTGGGTCTGCGGGTGCTGCGGGACCTGGTCGACGAGCAGACGGCCACCATCCGCATCGATTCACGCATGCAGTTCGATGCGATGCGCGAATTCGGGTTGCAGTACACGCCGGGGGCCGTCAACCGCCTGCAGCATTACAAGGGTGAGCGCCCGATCTTCGACCTGTTCAACATCGACCAGGAAATCGAGAAGGCGCTGTCGCGGCGGGTGGACCTCAAGAGCGGTGGCTACCTGGTGGTCGACCAGACCGAGGCGCTGACCACCATCGATGTCAACACCGGCGGTTTTGTTGGGGCGCGCAACTTCGACGACACCATCTTCAAGACCAACCTGGAGGCTGCGCAGGCCATTGCGCGGCAGCTGCGACTGCGCAACCTGGGCGGGATCATCATCCTGGATTTCATCGACATGACGCGGGTTGACCACCGCGACGCGGTGCTGGCGGAGCTGCGCAAGCAGCTCTCGCGTGACCGCACCAAGGTGTCGATCAGCGGGTTCACCCAATTGGGTCTTGTGGAGATGACGCGCAAGCGCACGCGCGAGTCCTTGGCGCACATGCTGTGCCAGCCATGCCCCACGTGCAGTGGGCGAGGGCAGGTCAAGACCGCTCGCAGCGTGTGCTACGACATCCTGCGCGAGATCCTGCGCGAGGCCCGGCAGTTCAATCCGAAGGAGTTCCGCGTGATCGCCGCCGCGCCGGTGGTGGAACTCCTGCTGGACGAAGAGAGTCAGCACCTGGCCGGCCTGAGCGACTTCATCGGCAAGCCGATCTCGCTGCAGGCGGAGGCGACGATGAATCCGGAGCAGTACGACATCGTG
>CAYYCN010000166.1:0-7447 GCA_964470355.1 uncultured Sphaerotilus sp. | reverse complement strand
TCTTCCCAGGCGACATGCTGTGGAAGAACTTCGGCGTCATGCGCCAAGGCAAGGTCGTGTTCTACGACTACGACGAGATCGAATACATCACCGACTGCAACTTCCGCAAGGTGCCCACGCCCCGCAACGAGGAAGACGAGATGTCGGGCGAGATCTGGTACGCCGTGGGGCCCAAGGACGTTTTCCCCGAAACCTTCGGGCCTTTCCTGCTGGGCAACACCGCTGTGCGCCAAGTGTTCATGAAACACCACGCCGATCTGCTGAGCGCCGAGTTCTGGCAGCAGCACAAGGAACGCATCAAGGCAGGGCACGTGCATGACGTGTTCCCCTATGACTCGCACCGGCGGTTTGCCCATCTGCGACAAGAACAGGTCATGGAAGACCTGGCATCACCCTGAACCTAAAAAGCACAAACCCGACGAGCATTGCCTCATCGGGTTTGTGCTTTTGAAGACCGATGAATCCCCGGTCTGTACCGAGGACTCACATCGGGTCAGGGCCTCACTTGGAGAACGTGGCGGCCACAGCGGCGAACTCGTAGTCGTCGTACTCCTGACCACCGGCGCACTTCTCACCGTCCACCGCAAACTCAGCATACAGCGTACCGCTGGCAGCCTTGAAGCCGGATGCGGGAATCTCGAACTCATACAGATACGGAGCGGCCGAGGCCACATCAGAGCTGCCCATGCGAAGCACCTGCTCGCCAGCGCGGGCTCCCGTCGCAGACGTCGACTGGAACACCGTGATTTGGTTGCCCTTGCAGCTGGCCGAATCCAAGCCGCGGATTTGAGCAGACACCACGAGCTTGGCGTAGTTGCCTTCCACACCCGAGGGCATCGTACCCAGTTCAACCGTGTAGGACAGCGCCAGCGGCGACGTGGAGCTGAACTGGTTGGTCGAAGACTTGTCAGCCGGCACACCATCGCCCAGGTAAACCGAGCTGGGGTTCATGGCCGGCACAGCCAGCGCCACGGTGTCCAGCTTGCTCAGCTTGACCGTCGAGGTGTAGGCATTGCCTGCCGTCAGGCTGGCTTTGGAGTAGTTGAGGGTTGCAGCCTTGCGATCCGGGGCGGTGACCGTCAAAACCACGGTGGAGGTCGAGCTCAGGCTGCTGAACGGCACCTCGATGAGGTACTTGCCATCCGCGTAATCGTCGGTATAGGTCGTGCCACTGGCGGTCAACGACACCTTGGCCGCCGTATTGCTTGAGCTGTCTTCCTCGTTCTGGACGACCGGGGTGAAGGTCACCGTCGTGGCGTTGGCCGTGGCCGTGCTGGTGGAGGGCGTTTCTGCCACCACGGTGGACCCGGTCACTGCCGCGGCCGGCGTGGTCGACGAGGATCCACCACCACCGCCGCCACCACAGGCGCTCAACGACAGCGCCACGACCACCGCCGCACCGATGGCGCTCCAGCGCGCCACACCCACGTTCTCACTCAGCTTCTGGGACCCAGTCATGTTCGTTTCCTTGTCGTGTACTTTTGCGACCACCTTGTCGGGCACATTCTGGTGCACGTGATGCTCCCGCACATCCACGCGACTGAGTGGTCAATTTGAAGAAACGAAATCTTGAGTGCAAAAACACCGCCTGTTCCGGCTTTTGGAAACGAATCGTGACAATCTTCACGATTTGGGCAGGTAGATCCGGTCTGAGTAGGTGGCCAGCCACTGCGGACGAAACGCCACGAAGATCGAGACGATCATCCCGGTGAGCACCGCATCCCCCCAGGCGGCCAGCCAGCGGCCGACCAGCAGTTCGGTCCAGTCGACCGTGCCACGGGGTGGCATGCCCTGGAACCAGACGGACAGCAGGCCAGCGAGAGCCGTGCACACCAGCGTCGTGGCGAAACCACGCCCCAGGATGTAGACGAACAGGTGATGGGGCAGCCAGCGGCGGACCCCCGCCCCCATCACCAGGGCCAACGAGCCGGGCACCAGACCGAGCCAGACCAACCGGTGCAACACCTCGACCGCCTCCAGAGGGGTGAACACGAGCATGAGGGCCGACACCCCGAGCATGGCCAGAACGGCCAAGGGCCATCCCGCCATGAGCACCAGAAGTGAGGCCCCCGACAGAGGTTGCAGCAGCTCGCTGGCCACCAGCCGGTCGCTCGACCAGATCCAGGGCATGGCCGAGCACCACAGCAGCCACGGCCAGGGGGGACCCCAGGCATCGACGCCACGCCACGGTCGGATCGCCAGCGCGACCCCGACACAAGCGATCAGGAACAGGACTTCCAGCATGCCGGCATGCTAGGGCGCCCCCAGGAGGCGGACATGACACCCGTCATGCCCGGCACCTTCAGATGTCCTTGCGCAGGTTGGCGGGCGCGATCTTGAGGGCCTCTCGGTACTTGGCCACCGTGCGTCGCGCCACCTGGATGCCCTGCTCTTCCAGCATGTCACTGATCTGACTGTCCGACAGCGGCTTGCGGGGGTCTTCCGCCGCGACGAACTGCTTGATGAGCGCCCGCACCGCCGTGCTCGACGCATTGCCTCCCGCGTCCGTGTTGAGCGAGGAGCCGAAGAAGTACTTCAACTCGAACGTCCCAAAAGGCGTGGACATGTACTTGGCCGTCGTCACGCGAGAGATGGTGGACTCGTGCAGCCCCAGCTCATCGGCAATCTCGCGCAGCACCAGGGGTTTCATGGCGATTTCGCCATGGGTGAAGAAGTTCTTCTGCCGCTCCACAATGGCCGCCGAGACCCGCTGGATGGTGTCGAAGCGCTGCATGATGTTCTTGACGAACCACCGCGCCTCCTGCAGCCGCGCCGACAGCGTGACCCCCCCGTCTTCACCCCCCGAGCCCCGGGGACTGCGATGCTGTCGCAGGACCTGGGCATACATGTCGTTGATGCGCAGGCGCGGCATCACGTCCGGGTTGAGCACCACCTTCCAGCCCCGGCCCGACTTCTGCACGATCACATCGGGCACCACGATGTTGGACTCGGCACGCGAGAAGCGCCGGCCCGGCTTGGGCTCCAGGGTGACGATCAGGCTCTGGGCCGCGCGGATCAGCTCCTCGCTGGCCGAGGTCGCCGCGGTGAGCTTGCGCATGTCGCGTCGGGCCAGCAATTCGAGATGCCCCTGGCAGATGCGGATGGCCACGTCGCGGGCCTCGCTCTCGTCCTTCTCGCGCAGCTGCAGCACCAGACACTCCGACAGGCTGCGGGCGCCCACGCCGGTGGGCTCCAGGTGATGCAGCCAGTGCAAGGCACAGCGCAGGCGATCCACGAGTTCCTCTCGCAGAGCCGCAGCCAAGGCCTCCTCGGGTGTCGCCCCTTCCAAGGCCGCCCCCTCCACGCCGGAAGACTCGGTTGCATTGGCGACGGAGGACGGACTTGACGCCGCAGCCGTGTCCGCAGCCGACTCGGCGACCACCTCCGGACCCGTCTCTGCCAGCACCGATTGCGTGAAGGTGCCCTGCTCCAGCACCTGGGCCAACCGCTCGGCCACCGTCTCCAGCGAGTCGGCAAGATAGCCGTCCTCATTGAGGGAGTCGATCAGCACATCGACCAGCAGCGCATCCTCGGGCGGCAGGTGCAAGCCCAGGAGTTGCGTGCGCAGATGATCCTGCAGGCTCGGACTCACGGACGAGCGTTCGCTCCAGTCCGAATCTTCCTCGTCGGAAGCGCCGTTGCGGGTCCCGGTGTCGCGCGCGCCCTCAAAGTCATCACGGTCCACGCCCCCTTCCCAGTCGTCGGACGGGGTGCCCTCGGCCGAGTTGAAATCCAACTGGTCAACCACGGGCTCCGCAGCCCCCTCGTGCGTGGCGGACTCCTCGACACGCGAGCCCTCCCAGCTGTCTTCCGACGAGGCCGACGGTTCGGTCGCCGCAGGCTCCGACGCTGCACGCTCGTAGGTGGGGTGGTCTTCTTCGGCTTCGAGGAAGGGATTCTGTTCGAGCATCTGCTCGACTTCCTGGTGCAGCTCCAGCGTCGAGAGCTGAAGCAGCCGGATCGACTGCTGAAGCTGCGGTGTCAGCGCCAGGTGCTGCGACAGGCGGACCTGCAGGGTGGGTTTCACGTCTTGGCCTTACATGCGGAAGTGTTCGCCCAGATAGACCTTGCGAACGTCCGGGTTGTCCACGATCTCGGCCGGTGTGCCCTCGTAGAGCACCCGACCGTCACTGATGATGTACGCACGGTCACAGATGCCCAGGGTTTCCCGGACGTTGTGATCCGTGATGAGCACGCCGATGCCCCGCGCCTTGAGAAAACCGATGATGCGCTGGATCTCGATGACCGCGATCGGATCGACGCCGGCAAAGGGTTCATCCAGCAGGATGAACCGGGGCCGGGTGGCCAGCGCACGGGCGATCTCCACCCGCCGACGCTCACCGCCCGACAGGGCGGGGGCTGGACTGTCCCGAAGCCGGGTGATGGAGAGGTCCTCAAGCAACGCGTCCAGCTGCCGTTCGATCTCGTCGGGAGGCAGTGCGCGTCCGCGCTCGTCGAGCTGGAGTTCCAGCACGGCCCGGATGTTCTCCTCGACCGTCAGGCGCCGGAAAATGGACGCTTCCTGGGGCAGATAAGACAGCCCCAGCCGGGCCCGTTCGTGGATGGGCAATCGCTCGACCGCACGCCCATCGATCCGGATGCCCCCGGCGTCGGCCCGCACCAAGCCCACCAGCATGTAGAAGCTGGTGGTCTTGCCGGCCCCGTTGGGACCGAGCAGACCGATCACTTCACCGCTGCGCACACTCAGGTGCACATCCTTGACCACCAGCCGCGCGCCATAGCGCTTCTGAAGTCCGTCGGCCTCCAGGACGCTCCCAGCGGAGCCGCTGCGCTCGGCCGTCACCGGGACGCCCCTTCCTCGACGGCCTTCGGGGCTCCATTGCTGCGGGGGGTGAGGATGGCCCGCACCCGCCCGGACGCGGACGCGCCGCCAGCGGCAGACGGCGCCGCTCCCGCCACCTCGACCACATCACGCAGGTGGTCGTAGGTGATCACCGACGCATTCACCTGATCCACGACCACCCCGCCGCGCAGCACCTTCACCTGCGCCGCCCCGACCAGCTTCACGATCTCGCTGGCGGCGTCGTACTCGATGCGCAGGGCCTGACCCTCGACCACCTCGTTGTCGGCCAGACGGCGTTGACGGAATGTGGCCGGCTTGCGGGGGCTGCCCTTGGCGGCCGCCAGTTGCCCCCTGGGTCCTTCCTGCATCTCGATTTCGTCGGCACGCAGGGCCAGACTGCCTCTCGTGACTTCCACCGCACCCGTCAGCAAACGGGTGCCCCGCTTGCCATCGATGCGCATCTGGCCCGCATCGATGGTCAGGGGCTCCTCGGCATCGGCACGTGCGGCATGAGCCGTCCCGAGGGCCAAGGCCAGGGCACAGATGCCGGTCAAGGAGCGAAGGCGTTGATTCATATCGGCACGAAATTTGCATCCATTCTAACGACAAAGGCCCGCAGCGGACACTGCGGGCCTTGACCCTAGCGCAAGACTCGGGATCCGTGGCGCGTTCAGGCGCCCTTTTTCATCTGCTGGGCCAACTGGGTCACCAGTTCCAGGGTGCGCACAAATGCCACCTCTTCCGGCATGGACGGTCCACCAGCCATCGATGGCGAGGTCAGGTAGCGCCCGTGCACTCCCATCGCCGGCACCCCTTCGAGCTTGTAGGCCTCGCTCAGCTTCGAGAAGGCCTTCACCTTGCTCTGGATGCCGAAGGAGTTGTAGGTCTCGGCAAACTTGGCCCGGTCCACACCCTGTTTCACCACCCAATCCAGGATGCTTTCCGGACGGTCCAGGCGTTGGCGTTCCACGTGCACGGCATGGAACACCTTGGCATGCAGGCGGTCCACGAGACCCATGGCCTCCAGGGTGGCAAACAGCCGCTGCTGAGGCTCGAAGCTGGGACGGAAGCCCACGTGCACACGCTTGAATGCGATGTCGGCCGGCAACTTCTTGACCCAGGCGTCCAAGGTCGGCTCGAACTGGTTGCAATGCGGACAGGAATACCAGAAGAACTCGATCACCTCGACCTTGCCGGCCGGAGCCGAGACCGGCACCGCTTGTGCCAGGCGCTGGTAGTTCACCCCCTCCTTAAAAGACCCCGCCTGCGCATGGGCCAGGCCCGGCAGGGCGGACACGGCCAGCAGGGCCGAGGAGGTGGTCAGCAGTTCACGACGGTTCATCTTGATCCTTTAGCCGTTCAGGTCACTTGGCGGTCACGCGCACCAGGGCCGCTTCGCCGTATCCGATGGCCGCCACCTGCTTGCGCACGGCTTCGGCTTCATCCGGCTTGTACGAACCCAGACGCACCCGGTAGAAGATCTTTCCATCGCGTTCGCGTTCCGAGATTTTTGCGGTCAGGCCGTTCATTGCCAATTTCGCACGCTGATGCTCGGCATCGGCTGCCGACGTGTAGGCCCCGACCTGCACCAGGAAACGATCCGTGGCGCTGGCGTCCTTGATCGCGGCCGCAGGGTCGACCTTGGCGGCCTTGGGGTCGGTCTTGGCCGCTTCCGACTTGACCTCGGGCTTGGGCGCCGGACGCTTGGCCGCGCTGCCAGGATCGGCCGAAGCCCCGTCCTGATCCACGGGGAGCGTGGCGTTGCGGTCGTCCGACAGCGGCGGCAGAACCCCATCCTGTTCCGGCAGCAGGTCCGAAGCCGCCACGGCCGGCGCCGGGGACGCTGCGGGAGTGACCGATCCCGAAGTGACCGTGGGCGCAGATGCGGCCGCAGCCGGCTTGGTCTGACCCTTGCCGTACAGCGGGGAGTTGGGATCCCAGTTGCGGTTGCGCTCGGCTTCTGCCGCGTCCTGCTCCTGGGTGCGACTGGGCACCTTCTCGACAAACGGGACCGGCGACTTGGTCACCCACAGGGCCACGCCCAGCGCCAGCGCCAGCCCGACCACCAGTCCGACCACCACTCCCACACCAAACCCGCCGCGTTGGCGGCGCTGCTGCTTCGTACTTGCCACGATGGACTCTGCCTCCTGAATTCTGCTGTCTGGATCCGACCCCGGGCCGGAGGTTACCGCTTACATGCGCTCCGGCGCACCCACCCCAAGGACGGTCAACGCGTTGCGCAACACCTGTGCCGTGGCCGACAGCAGCGCCATGCGCGCACGCATGGCACCGGCTTCGCCATCCAGGAACTTCACCGCGGCGTAGTAGCTGTGGTAGCTGGCCGCCAGGTCGCGCAGGTAGAACGCCACATCGTGCGGGGCCAGATCGTGAGCGGCACCGGTGAGCATCTCCGGGTACTCGGCGAGCTTGTTCATCAGCGCCAGCTCGGTGGGGGCGGTCAGGCCCGACACATCGGCAGCGGCCAGACCGTCCAGCGATCCCGCATGTTCCTCGACGTACTTCGCCAGCACCGAGCAGATGCGGGCATGCGCGTACTGCACGTAGAAGACGGGGTTCTCGTCGTTCTTCTTGAGCGCCAGGTCGATGTCGAAGGTGAACTCGGTGTCGGCCTTGCGGCTGATG
>CAYYCN010000165.1:0-7482 GCA_964470355.1 uncultured Sphaerotilus sp. | reverse complement strand
CCCGCCAGCGCATCGGCCGTGTCACGGAAGGCGCTCTGCACCGACTTCTCGTACTGCGCCACGGCGATGTCGCGGTTGACCTTGGAGACCTCCAGGTTGGCCTGGTTGCGCCCGTAGTCGAAGATCGTCATCACGGCCTGCGGTGCCAGCGTCCACGCAAAGCTGCCGGCTTCCAGCAGGTTGGAGAGCTGGTTGCTCACCAGACCGGCACTGGTCGTCAGCGCGATGCGCGGGAAAAAGGCCGCGCGTGCGGCACCGATGTTGGCGTTGGCCGCCACCAGGCTTTGCTCGGCCTGCTGCACGTCCGGACGGCGCTGCAGCACGCTGGAGTCGAGTGCCGACGGCACCTGAGCCAACTCATCCCCTGGCGCCGCAGAAGTGGATGCCTCCGCCGTCGCCTTGGCGGCAGCGGCCGATGCACCCGACGCGCCCGTCTGAGCGCGCCGCAACAGCGCGGCCGTCGAAGCCGGGTCGGTTTCCGCGCTGACCACCTGAGGCGGCAACGGCATGGCCGGCGGCATCAGCTCATCAGGCACCGGCACGCCCAGCAGCAGTGCCAGCGCGTTGCGGTCCTGGGCCACCTGGCGCTCGGCCGCCGCCACGCTGGCCTCGGCCTGCGACGCCAGGCTTTGCACCCCTTGCAGCTCCACCAGCGACGAGGCCCCACGGTCGAACCGCAGTTGCGCCAGCTTCAACGTGGTGCGGCGGGCCTCCAGCGTGCGCTGAGCCAGGGCCAACACGGCGCGGTCGGCCGCCAGCGTGCGATCGGCGCTCAGCACGCCGGACACCAGCGTCAGCTCCGCACTTCGACGACCCGCCTCGGTGGCCAGCAGGTTGGCTTGCGCCGCCTGCGTCAGGCTGTCGATGCGACCGAAGAAGTCCAGCTCCCAGGCGCTGATCTGCACGCCCGCCTGGAAGGTGTTGGTCTGCACCCCTTGCGTGTTGGGCGCCCGGCTGCCGCTCAGCACCCCGTTGACGGTGGGCCAGCGGTCCGCACGCGTCACGCCCAGCTGGGCTTCGGACTTGCGGACGTTGAGCGCCGCCACGCGCAGGTCGCGGTTGTTCGCCAGCGACTGCTCGACCAGCGACTTCAGGCGGGCTTCGCGAACGAAGTCACCCCAAGCCATCGGCGAAGCCGGCGTACCGGCCTCGGCCCCCGGCACCTGGGCCGGCACCGGATCGGCCGGACGCTCGTACTTCGGGGCCAGGCTGGTGCAGGCGGACAGGGCGGCCACGGCCAGAACCGTCAGGCTCAGGCGAGCGGCACGCCGTGCCGAGAACCGCCCGGCACGGGCCGCTGGGGTGTGCGCCGCTGCAGCGGCGCGGGAACGGTTCGGGGTCGGCACGTCAGCCACCTCCTGGCTCATCGGATTGGGGCGACTCACTTCTTGCCCTCCAGTTCGGCCAGCAGGCGGGCCGTTTCGGGATCTGCGATCTTGGCTTCCACACCGTTCTTGTGATGGACCTCGTGCCCACCCGGGAACAGGCGGCGGATCACCACGAAGAACACCGGCACCAGGAACACCGCCAGCACCGTGGCCGTGATCATCCCGCCCATCACGCCCGTGCCGATGGCCCGCTGGCTGGCGGAACCCGCGCCACTGGCGATCGCCAGCGGCAGCACGCCGAGGATGAAGGCGAACGAGGTCATGATGATCGGGCGGAAGCGCAGGTGGCAGGCCTCCAGCGTCGCCGCCAGCAGGCTGTGGCCTTCGGCCATCAGGTCCTTGGCGAACTCGATGATCAGGATCGCGTTCTTGGCCGACAGGCCGATGATGGTGATCAGGCCCACCTTGAAGTACACGTCGTTGGGCATGTCGCGCAGCCACACGCCCGACAGCGAGCCCAGCACCCCCAGCGGCACCACCAGCAGCACAGCCACCGGAATGCTCCAGCTTTCGTACAGCGCGGCCAGGCACAGGAACACCGCCAGCATCGAGAACGCCAGCAGGATCATGGCCTGCGAGCCCGAGAGCTTCTCTTCCCGCGACTGACCCGTCCACTCGAAGCCGAAGCCCGGGGGCAACTGGGCGGCCAGTTTCTCCATCTCGGCCATGGCCTCGCCGGTGGAATGGCCTGCGGCCGCGTCCCCGCTGATCTTCATGGCGGGATAGCCGTTGTAGCGCACGGTCTGCACCGGGCCGGTCACCCAGCGCGTGGTGGCAAACGCCGAGAACGGCACCTGCTGACCCTTGCTGTTGCTCACGTAGAGGTTGAGCAGGTCGTCCGGCTGCATGCGCGCGGCCGCCTCGGCCTGCACCACCACACGCTGCAGACGGCCCGCGTTGGGGTAGTCGTTCACGTAGGTGGAGCCGAAAGCCGTGGCCAGCACGCTGGCGATGCTGTCGTAGGACACGCCTTGAGCGGCTGCCTTCTCGCGGTCGATCTCCAACTTCAGTTGCGGCGCATCTTCCAGACCGTCGGGGCGCACGCCCTGCAGGATCTTGCTCTGGCTCGCCATGCCCAGCAGCTGGTTGCGCGCGCCCAGCAGGGCTTCATGCCCTTGGCCCGTGCGGTCCTGCAGCCGGAAGGTGAAGCCGGTGGCGTTGCCCAGTTCCGGGATCGGCGGCGGGCTCAGCGCAAAGATGAACGCGTCACGCACGCCCATCATCGCCCCGAAGGTGCGGCCGGCCAGCGCCTGGGCGGAATGCTCCTGGCCCTTGCGCTCGTCCCAGTCCTTGAGCGGCACGAAGGCCAGCGCGGCGTTCTGGCCGTTGCCCGAGAAGCTGAAGCCCGTCACGCCCACGATCTTGTCGACCTCGGGCTGCTGGAGCTGGAACTGCTCGACCGCCGACACCACGGCCTCGGTCCGGTTCACGGACGCGCCCGGGGGCAGCTGCATGTTGACGACGATGTAGCCCTGGTCCTCGTTGGGCAAGAAGGACGTCGGCAGCTTGTTGTACAGGAAGGCCACCGCGCCCAGCACGGCCACGTACACCACCATCCAGCGCCCGGCCTTGCGGATGATGCGCGCCACCAGGCCTTCATAGCCGTGCGTGGTGCGCTTGAAGCTGCGGTTGAACCAGCCGAAGAAACCCTTCTTCTCGTGGTGCTCCGGGTCCACCGGCTTGAGCAGCGTGGCGCACAGCGCGGGGGTGAGCGTCAGCGCCATCAGCGCCGAGATCATGATGGAGGCCACCATCGACAGCGAGAACTGCCGGTAGATGTTGCCCACCGAGCCGGCAAAGAACGCCATCGGCACGAACACCGACACCAGCACCACGGTGATGCCGATGATGGCGCCCGTGATCTGGCCCATGGCCTTGCGCGTGGCCTCGGCGGGCGACAGACCCTCCTCGGCCATGATGCGCTCGACGTTCTCCACCACCACGATGGCGTCGTCCACCAGGATGCCGATGGCCAGCACCATGCCGAACAGCGTCAGCACGTTGATGGAGAAGCCCGCCACCAGCATCACGCCAAAGGTGCCCAGCAGCGCCACTGGCACCACGATGGTCGGGATCAGCGTGTAGCGCCAGTTCTGCAGGAACAGGAACATCACCACGAACACCAGCGCGATGGCCTCCAGCAGCGTGTGGATCACCTGCTCGATGGAGATCTTCACGAACTTGGACGTGTCGTAGGGCACGTCGTAGGCCACGCCTTCGGGGAAGAACTTCTGCAGCTCGGCCATGCGCTCCTTGACCGCCTGGGCCGTGGCCAGCGCGTTGCCGGTGGGCGAAAGCTGCACGCCGATGCCCGACGCCGTCACGCCGTTCAGGCGCGCGGTGGTGGCGTAGGCCTGGCCGCCCAGTTCGAGGCGAGCGACGTCCTTCAGGCGCACGCTGGAGCCGTCGGCATTGGCACGCACGATGATGTTGCCGAACTCACGCACCGAGGTCAGCTGACCGCTGACGGTCACAGTGGCGTAGGTGGCCTGGTCCTTCAGGTTGGGCGTGCCGCCGATGCTGCCGGCCGAAACCTGCAGGTTCTGCGCACGGATGGCGTTGTTGACGTCCGCCGGGCTCAGGCCCAGACCGACCAGCTTGGCCGGATCGATCCACACGCGCATCGCCCGCTCGGTGCCGAACAGCTGGGCCTGGCCCACGCCGGGCACGCGCAGCAGCTCGGGCTGGATGTTGCGCACCGCGTAGTCGCCCAGCGCCACGGGGTCGTAGGCCGGGTTCTTGGAGGTGATCATCACCACCATCAGGAAGTTGGAGCGCGCCTTGTCGACGCGCACGCCCTGCTGCGTCACCGAAGCCGGCAGACGCGGGGTGGCCCGGCTCAGGCGGTTCTGCACCTCGATCTGGGCGGTCGACACGTCGGTGCCCGGCTCGAAGGTCACGGTGATGGTGCCCGCGCCGTTGGCGTCGGCGTTGGACTCCATGTAGATCAGGCCCGGCGCACCGTTGAGCTCCTGCTCGATGACGGACAGCACGCCGTCTTCCAGCACCTGCGCCGAGGCGCCCGGATAGGCCGTCGTGATGATGATGGACGGCGGCGCCACCGTCGGGTACTGCGCCACCGGCAGCTTGGTGATGGCCGCCGCCCCCAGCACGAGGATGAACAGCGCGATCACCCAGGCAAAGATGGGTCGGTCGATGAAAAACTTCGAGGACATGCGGGGCTCCTCAGCGGCTGGCGGCGCCGCTGGCCGAGGTCCCGGCGGCGGGCGCGGACGCAGCCCCGCCCGCAGGTGCACCACCGGCGGCGCCCATGCCGCCAGCGGGTGCCGCACCCGGCGGCGTCCACGGCACGGTCTTCACCGGCGTCTTGGGACGGATCTTCTGGAAGCCGTCGACCACCACCTGCTCACCCGACTTCAGCCCGTCGGTGACGACCCACTGCCCATTGGCACCGGAGGACACCTTCACCGGACGCGGGCTGACCTGCCCATCGGCACCGACCACCATCACCGTATCGCCCGTGGAACCGCGCGTGACGGCCTGCTGAGGCAACAGGATGGCGTCCTGCGTCTGGGCCTGCTCCATGCGGACCCGCACGTACAGACCCGGCAGCAACAGGCCTTCCGGGTTGGGCAGCTCGGCGCGCAGCGTGACCTGGCCGCTGGTCGGGTCCACCGTCAGGTCGGAAAACAGCAGCTTGCCGGGGTGGGCGTATTCGGTGCCGTCCTCCAGCACCACCTTGACCAGATTGGCGCTGGCCGAACGGCTCGCCTTGCCGCCTTCGATGGCGCGGCGCAAGCGCAGGATCTCGCTGGCCGATTGCGGAATGTTCACGTAGACCGGGTTGATCTGCTGGATGGTGGCCAGCAGCGTGGCCTCGCCCTGCCCGACCAGCGCCCCTTCGGTGACCTGCGCGCGGCCGATGCGGCCCGAGATGGGCGCCAGCACGGCGGCGTAGTCCACGTTCAGGCGAGCGGTCTTGACGGCGGCCTCGGCCGAAGCCACCTCGGCACGGGCCAGCTTGAGCGCCGTCTCGTTGCCCACCCATTCGGTCTGGCTGATGGCCTTGGCCTCCACCAGCGGCTTGTTGCGCTCGTAGGTGGACTGCGCCTGCGCCAGATTGGCCTGCGCCTTGCCCAGCGTGGCCACGGCCGTGTCGTAGGTGGCGCGGTAGGGCGACGCGTCGATCTGGAACAGCGACTGCCCGGCCTTCACGTCCGAGCCTTCGGTGAACAGGCGCTTTTGCACCACGCCACTCACCCGGGCGCGCACCTGCGCCGTGCGCCAGGCTTCCAGACGGCCCGGCAGCTCGGTGGCCAGACCGGCCGCGCCGACCTGCGCCGTCACCACGCCCACCACTGGCGGAGGCATGCCACCACCCGGCCCGCCAGGGCCCTTGCCACCGGCGGCCCCCTTGTCGCCGCAACCGGCCAGAAACAAGGCACAGGCCACGGCCACCACGGCCACACCTGCGGTCAGAAACTGATCTCGACGCACTTGCATCCCAAACTCCCTCCGTCCCCGCGCCTCGGCCCCGGTGGCCACGCGGCTCGGAAACACCTGCCCCAAACAGACAATCCCGGCGGCCAACGCACACCGGGGCTTCAAATCATGCGCCCGCAACGTGACGCCAAGGCATTCATCTGCGGGCCACGGGAACTCCTTCCCGTTCGTGGGGTCGCATCTTACATACAATCACGCATGTATGCTGGCGAGCGTCCCACGATGCCCGCGCAGCGTGCGGGGGTTCACGTTGACGCGTGTCCCCGGTTCTGAACACATCTCCCCACCCAGTTGCCGCCATGGTCCGACGTACAAAAGAAGAAGCCGCCGCCACCCGCGAGCTGCTGCTCGACACCGCCGAAAAAGTCTTTCTGGAGCGGGGGGTGACACGCGCGTCGCTGCAAGACGTGGCCAGCGCTGCCGGCGTCACGCGCGGGGCCATCTACTGGCACTTCAAGGACAAGGCCGAGCTGTTCAACGCGATGATGGACCGCGCCATCCTGCCCTGCGAAGCGGCCGGTTCCTGCGGCCTGGCGGCTGGCGATGACCCTCGCCCCCCACTCGACGTGCTGCGGGACATGCTGATCACGCCGCTGACTTTGCTGCGCGACGACGAGCGCATGCGGCGTGCCTTCACCATCGCCATCCACCGCACGGAATACAACGAAGACCTGCGGGCCGTCATGGACCGGCAGTCCGAGTGCATCGGCGGTTACCTGGACGACATCGCCGCCGTGCTGACCCGGGCCCGCGAGCGCGGCGACGTGCGCGCCGATCTGCCCGTGGACGCCTCGACATACGCCATGTTCTCGATGATCGACGGACTGCTCTCGCGCTGCACGCGGGATGTGGACCCTGCGGAAGGCGTGCGCATGGCCCAGGTGGGCCTGGATCTGTTCATCGCCGGCATGCGTCCTTGAGCCAGATCCAAACCCCCGGAACCACTTTCAGAAAGTGCCCCTTTCCCGGTATCACTGGGGTGGCGCGCCGCGCCGCACAGGCGTAGGCTGAGCCTCACGATCCACCCTCAGAAGACCTCTGAACCAGCGCCCGACCCGACAGCGGTCCGTGGCCGGGCAACAAGGAGTCCTTATGCCCAGCCCAGCCCTCTCGCTCCCCGCCGTCAGTGTCCATGACGTGCATACCCTGGCCCTGGTCGGCCCCGCGGCCTCCGGCAAGACCTCCTTGGCGGAGGCTTTGCTGCAGGCCGCTGGCGCGATCGGCGCCGTGGGCTCCGTCGAAAAAGGCAGCACGGTTTCCGACCACGACCCCATCGAGCGGCGCATGCAGCACTCGCTGGTGTCCAGCGCGCTGCACCTGACGCACCAGGGCAAGCGCATCCACCTGCTCGACACACCTGGGATGCCCGACTTCCTCGGCCAGTCCCTGCCCGCGCTCGAAGCCGTTGAAACCGCCGCCATCGTCATCAACGCGCCGCTGGGCATCGAGCCGCTGGCCGTGCGCATGATGGCCTACGCCGCCGAACGCCAGCTGGACCGCATCCTCGTCGTCAACCACATCGACGCTGGCACCGACCTGGCCGCCCTGCTCGCCCGGATTCAAGAGACCTTCGGCCGCGAATGCCTGCCGCTGAACCTGCCCGCGGGCGGCGGCAAGGAAGTGGTGGACT
>CAYYCN010000164.1:0-7520 GCA_964470355.1 uncultured Sphaerotilus sp. | reverse complement strand
GCCGATCTCGCTGCAGGCGGAGGCGACGATGAATCCGGAGCAGTACGACATCGTGCTGCTGTAGGTAAAAGCCACGGCCGCACCGGCCGTTTCGGCGAAAATTCACAGATTTCGGGTGCGGCATGCACCCGTTCCGGGGGATGGAGTTCAGGTCCCCGTTTCGTGAAAGTCCGTCTTGGAAGAGATCAACCACCGTGTGACCCTCAGGCGACTGATGGGGTATGTGCGTCACCACAAAGGTCGCTACATCGCGGCCATCGGCGCCTTGCTGGTGACGTCGGCCATTGAGCCGATGATCCCCGCGCTGTTCAAGAAGCTGCTGGACAGCGGTTTTCAGGCGGCGGACAGCTTTCCGATCTGGATGGTGCCGGCGGTGGTGATCCTGTTGTTCACCGTGCGGGGCTTGGCGTCTTTTTCGGGGACGTACCTGATGTCGGATGCGTCGTCGCGTGTGGTGTTGGATGTGCGCAGGGATCTGGTGCGTTCACTGCTGAAGGTGGATGCGAAGGTTTTTGGCTGGCTCACGCCCGGTCTGGCGGTCAACAAGATCATTGCCGATCCCAACCATTCGATCACCAACTTGTCCGGAAGCTTCAACTCGCTGTTGCGGGCTTCATCGACCTTTCTGTTCCTGCTCGGGTACCTGTTCTACCTGAACTTCCAACTGACGTTGCTGTCCATGGTGACGGTGCCGGCGCTGATCTTTGTGGTCCGGCGACTGCACAAGCGGGTGACCGATGTGGGGGGACGGGAATACGAGTCCCAGCAACGGCTCGTCAACATCGTGGACGACGTGGCTCGGGCTTGGCGCATCGTCCGCACGTTCGATGCGGGGCAGTTCGAGCAGCAGCGGTTTGACAAGGAGGCGCATGCCTGGCGCCGGCTGATGCTCAAGCGTGTTGCCTCCAGCGCGCTCATGACGCCGGCCACGCAGGTCGTGGCGGCTTTGGCGGTGTCCACCATCCTGTCCCTGGCTCTGTGGCAGGCCCGGAACGGGCAGGCCAGTGTGGGTGACTTCGTGGCCTTCCTCACGGCTTTGCTGATGACGATTTCGCCACTCAAGCAACTCACCGATGTGTCGCAGTCCTTCGTGCTGAGCCTCATCGGGTTGCGCGGGGCGTTCGAGCTGATCGATGCGCCGGAGGAGCCCGATCCCGGCACTCGGGATCTGGAGTCCTGTCGCGGAGCCATCGACGTGAACGCGCTCTCAGTCGTGTATCCGGACGCTCCGAGACCCGCGCTGGACGGAGTGTCGATTCAGATCCAGACTGGACAGACCGTGGCTTTTGTCGGGGCCTCCGGGGCTGGCAAAACGACGATGGTGAGCACCTTGCTGGGGTTTGTGCAGCCATCGGGCGGTTCCATCCAGCTCGACGGTGTGGACATCCAGGACATCCATCGACCGTCCCTGAGACGCCACTTCGCGGTGGTGTCACAAGACATTGTGCTGTTCGACGGGTCCATCGCGGACAACGTCGCTTATGCCCAGATCCGCGACGATGCTCGGGTCCGGGCATGTCTCGAAGCCGCCAACCTCTGGCAGTTCGTGAGCCAGCAACCCGATGGCATCAACGCGGTGATCGGGGTCAATGGCGGGAAATTGTCGGGTGGACAGCGCCAGCGTCTGGCCATCGCACGGGCCTTGTACAAGAACTCGGCGGTCTGGATCTTTGACGAGGCCACCTCTGCACTGGATGCGGAATCGGAGCGGGTGATCCAGCAATCGATAGAGCGCCTGTCGGGTGACAAGACCATCGTCCTGATTGCTCACCGCTTGAGTACGGTTAAGAAGGCTGATTGCATCTATGTGTTCGACGAAGGGCGTCTGATTGAGCAGGGCAGGCACGACGAACTGATACGGATTGGCGGTCGGTACGCTTCCATGGTCAATGCGCAAAGCCTAGGCATTGAAGGATGAGCGGTTCATGGTTTGTCGAGAGTAAGTTTTTTGAAACAGGCGAGAGAAAATGAAAAGAATCGTCGAGTACGTTCGATGGAAGAATCAAGAGCGGTTGAATCGTCGTCGTCAGAAGGCAAGGTCTCGGGAGACGGAGGAATTCGTTCGGCAGTCCGGTGGTGGCAAGCTGGTGAGCTTTTTCCGTGAACTCCACAGTTATCAGGCCCCGGGAGACCTTTACGAGGAGGTAATGCCAGAAAAGAGTGATGATGACTTCCGGGCCTTGGTTGTAGCGTTTTATCTTCCGCAATTCCACGCTATTCCTGAAAATGACCGCTGGTGGGGTCGTGGTTTTACGGAATGGCGTAATACCTCGCGTGGCGTGCCACGTTTTCGCGGGCATTACCAGCCGCGCATTCCTAGAGATCTTGGCTTCTACGATGTGACAACGTCGGGGGTACTACATCGCCAGGTCGAAATGGCTCGGGCCGGTGGCGTGCAGGCTTTCTGTTTCCACTACTACAATTTCGATGGCCGGCGCATTCTCGAGCGTCCACTAGAAGATTTTCTGGCAGATCCGTCGCTCGACCTCGGCTTTTGCATCAATTGGGCCAACGAGAACTGGACGAGGCGATGGGACGGAGAAGAGAACGACGTGTTGTTGCGTCAGTCCTATGCCGAGGAGTTTGAGCGCGACTTCGCCGTCGACGTGTGCCGGCATTTCAAGGATTCACGCTATGTGCGGGTCGGTGGTCGGCCTTTGTTCATCATCTATCGACCAGCCATCATACCGGACGCCAGGGGCCGCGTGGAGCGGTTCAGGGCTCACTGCAGGGACGATCACGGCGAAGATCCGTTTATCGTGATGGTCCAGTGGACCGGTCAGGAAGACCCTGTGTCCATGGGTTTCGACGGTGCCATCGAATTCCCTCCGCACAAGCTGGCGCGGGGCATGGACAACATCTCCGTGGACGAGTTATATGACCCGGAATTCCAGGGGCACTACTGTTCGTACGACGAACTGGTGGCGCGGAGTGTGGAGGTGACTGCGCCGGAGTTTCCGCTGATTCGAACCGTCGTGCCGAATTGGGACAACGAGGCGCGCAAGCCGGGCCGAGGCTTCGGGTTTGTGGGATCCACGCCGCGCAAGTATGAGCAGTGGTTGCATCATGCGATCGACCATGCATGTGCCCACCCTGTGGTGCCCGGGTGTCCGATGGTGTTCGTCAACGCATGGAACGAGTGGGCAGAAGGGGCTTATCTTGAGCCAGATGTCCATTTTGGTCATGCTTATCTCAATGCCACTCGTCGGGCGGCGCTGGGTCGGATATCTGTCGATCATCGGGGCGGCATCCTGCTGATTGGACATGACGCGAGCCAGCATGGGGCCCAGATGCTTCTGCTTCATGTCGGGAAGATGCTCAAGTCGCGTTTCGGCGTGACGGTTCGCTTCCTGCTGCTAGGGGACGGGGATCTCCTGCGCGAATACCGCTCAGTGGCCGACACGGAAGTCGTCTCGCCAAACTGGGCGCTGGATTCGGCATTGGCCCGGCTGGGGATCACGTCTTCGTCGGTCGGGGACTGGGTGGCACTGACCAACACGGTCGTGAGCGGGTCCATAGTGCCGGATCTGAAGGCCCGCCGAATGCGCGTGGTGTCGCTGGTCCATGAACTGGGTCACCTGATCCGTGAAAGAGGTCTGGAGGCTCAGGCCAAGCAGTTGGCGCAGTTGTCGGACGTGGTCGTTTTCCCGTCGCATGTGGTGAGTCACGCCTTCGACACGGTCTGTAACGTGAGCCCCCGCCACGCGGTGGTGCAACCCCAGGGGATTTATCAGGACCTGTCGCGCGTGTCGAGCTCCCCGGCGCAGATCCGACGGGAACTGGGGATCCCGGATGGCGCGAAATTGGTGGTGAATGTCGGTTATGCCGACCTGCGCAAAGGTTTTGATCTTTTTGTTGAACTCAGTAAACGGACCGACCGCTTCGGTGAACACGTTCATTTCGTCTGGGTCGGCCGGACCGACCGCCAACTGATGCACTGGGTCGAGGCCGATCCGGTCGTTTCGGGTGGACAGGGTCGTGTGAGGATCATCGATTTCACCGAACACGTGCTCGATTACGTCGGTGCCGCGGACGTGTTTGCTCTGACGTCGCGTGAGGATCCTTTTCCGTCGGTGGCTCTGGAAGCGTTGGCGCTGGGCGTGCCTGTGGTGGCGTTTGCGGAAACCGGGGGCGTGTCGGACATGCTCGCCGAGCCGGGATGTGGACTTCTGGTCGACAAGTTCGATGTGGGCGGAATGGCCCAGGCGGTCTTCGACCTGATCGAGAGGGACAGCGAGCAGGCCCGTTCGCATCGGGCGGTGTCGGCTCGCGGTCGATACGACATGGGCGAATATGTGTTCTTCCTGTTGCGACTGTGCCGGCCCGCTTTGCAGAAGGTGTCGGTGGTGATCACGAACTACAACCACGAGCGGTATCTGGAGGAACGTCTGCGCAGCGTTTTTGCGCAGACTTATCCATTGTACGAAATCCGTTTTCACGATGATGCCTCGTCGGATCAGTCCGTGGAAAAGGTCAGGGCCCTGAGCCAAGCGTACGGCCGTGAGGTCACGATGGTGGCCTCGAAAGCAAACACCGGTTCTGCGTTTGGTCAGTGGCCTGATGCGGTACGTGCGTGCTCAGGCGAGTTCGTCTGGATTGCGGAGGCGGACGATTCCTGTGCCTCTGAATTTGTCGAATGGCTGGTCGAAGGGTGTTCGGGGTCCACGACGCTGGCATTTTCGGACTCGACCCAGGTGGGAGAACGTGGGGAACCCCTGGCCGGATCCTATCGGTACTACTACCACGAGCACTGGCCTGGTGAGTTCGACGCCGACATTGCAGTTCCTGGTCGCGAGTTTCTGCGGAAGTACCTGTCCGTTCTCAACTGCATTCTGAATGTCAGTAGCGTGTTGTTCCGCCGCTCGGACTTGCTGCGTGTGCTGGACGAACATTCGCAGCAGATGCGTTCCTTCCGTCTGGCCGGAGACTGGTATCTCTATGCAACCTTGCTGGCCCGGGCCGACAGCGGGATCTGTTACCGCGCCAAGGCGCTGAACGTCCATCGACGGCATGCGGGGGGTGTCACAGAATCGCTTGCAGTGGACCGCCATGTGGACGAGATTGCCCGTGTGCAGAGATCGGTGGCCGAGACATTGGGACCGGACGAGGATCTGCAGGAACGGCAACGGCGTTATTTGACCGATGTCGAGGCACAACTGAGGGCTCGTACATGACTGCGTGCGTGCACCGTGCGGGACAGGTGATGAATTGAGGCGACTCGACGACGTCACGCTGGTCTGCATCGACACCACGGCGCGTCAGCCATGGTCGGTCGCGGCTGTGCGGCGTTGTATCGCTTCGCTGCAGTTCGCGGAAGTTCTGTTTTTTGCGCCTGGGCCCGAAGTGCTGGGGGAACTCGTGGATGCGGGTGTGAGGTGGGTGCCACTGAAGTCCCTGGAATCGATCGGTGAATACTCGAACTTTGTGGTTCGATCGTTGCCGGATCATGTCCGCACTTCCCACGCGTTGATTGTGCAATGGGATGGTTTTGTCATCGCCCCAGAGCAGTGGAGCGATGAATTCCTGACTTTTGACTACATTGGTGCACCCTGGACTCACGCACCGGTGGGGCAGGATGTCGGAAACGGGGGCTTTTCCCTGCGTTCGTCTCGCCTGATGGTGATGGCCCGGGAACTATCCCTGTTGGGGGGGGGCGACCTTCACCCGGAGGATGTGTTCATTGGCGTGACCTGCCGTCCTCGGCTTGAAGGCGCTGGGATGAGGTTTCCTTCCGCAGAGTTTGCACGGCGGTTTTCGGTCGAACTGGGGGGGGAGGGCAACGGGCCGCCTTTCGGTTTTCACGGACCCTACCATTTTCCAGCCGTTTTCGATCCCGCGAGTGGCGAGCTCTCGGACTTTGTCCGCACACTTGATGGTCGGTCCCTGGACGCCTGGTGGATGGGCGAGTTTCTGCGGCGCATTAGACTGTACCGCTTTGGGGTGGCGGAAGGAGCCGTCGATTGGTCTGTTTGGAAGACATGGCTCGCGACCCATCTGGACCTGGCGAGTGAGGGTTGGTGTTCTGGAGAAGACGGGACTTCGCTGCTCAAATCGCTGATCCGATACGGATATCTGGAGCATGCCGGGCAATTGCTGGCCCGTCGACGTGCTTGTTCCAGAGGCTCATTGACCGATGTAAAGCTGCGGCTCCGGATGTGGGTGCAGCAGATTCGCCGCTATTTGAGCGGCCATGCGGGAGGGCGTTGAAATGGGGCCGATCGCCAGATGTGTTGCCGAGACGTGGACCCCTCCATTTGATGCACCGTTGCCGGATGACCGTGCATCCTACGTCCAGCGGGCCAAAATCGGCTCCATCGCGCTGCGCAAGTGGAGACGGGGTTTAAATCTGTTCTTGAAGGGGCAGGGTGGATTGCGGCGTGACAGGGTCACCGATTCGGATCTCCGGCTGCTATGGATTCACAAGGGAACTCCTCAGGTCGGTGATTCGCTCATGGACTTGGCGGCCCGTGTCCTGCTAAGGGATCGGGTGGAGCGTGTCGATCTGTTGACCGATGTGCATTTGACTGCGTTGTACAGGCACGATCAGGTATTTACCCACGTAGCTTCGTGCGCGGCGGATCTGCCGAGGGATTACGACCTTGTGCTGTTGCACAGCGTGAGTTCTCGCGCCATTCAGGAGAAGGTGTTGGCCTTCAAGTCGGTGCCGTTCGTGCACATGCACGGGTATTACACCGGACCAGAATTCAATCGCACGCTGTTCGACTTTTACCGGCTGGCGCAGTTGCTGGGGCAGGAGGCTCTATTCCCGGACATTCCCGCCATGGCGCGCACGGTGATGTGGTGCGGTACGGAGGACGAGGCCGCCGTGGATGCTCTGTCACTGCCGGCGGGGGCCGTCGTCGTGGCTCTGGGTGGGGTGCGCGGTTGGCGGACGTACAACCGGTGGGACGAGGTCATCGGGCTGATGAAGACGGCGAGCGAGGGCGGCTGTCCGCCCATTGTGCTGGTGGGGTCGGCTAACGGAAGCGATCAACGAGACCAGTTGGTCGCGGCCCATCCCGATGTCCGCTTCGTGGATCGGCTGGAGCGGCATTCCCTCACCGAGGTGTTCGCCTTGATGAAGCGCTGCAGCCAGGTGCTGGCTGCCGATGGAGGGCTTTTGCATGTGGCCCAATCGGCTGGTGTGCCGGTCGTGGCCTTGTTTGCCGACATCATCGATCCGGCCATGCGGGTGACTCTTGCCAATCCCACCGTCAGTCTGCACGGCCCTCGCTGTGTCGATGACATCGCGCCGTCGGAGGTGGTCGAGGCATGGAAGCGCTGTCGTGTTCAGTTCAGGCCGCCCAAGTTCGACACTTGTTAGGCCGGTGGAGGCATATTGGCGGGCGATGGCTGGAGCGAGGACCCATGGAATCAAGCACTTGTGCAGGTTGATGGGGTCGCGATCTGGAGTAGTCCGTAGTGGCACGTTCTTTATGCATATGTAGTTTGACTCGTGGCCTGTCTTGCGCTACCCTCGGCTCATGTTCATCAAGGTCACGACCACCGGCGGACGCCGC
>CAYYCN010000163.1:0-7582 GCA_964470355.1 uncultured Sphaerotilus sp. | reverse complement strand
GCTTGCTCCGTCATCTGCCTTCGCTCGCTATTGCGGTTTTGTTAGCCGCTCTAAGTCCCTATCTGAAAACCGCCTTAAAGCGGCATCGCTTGCGCGATCCCTGCCACGGCCCCCTTGCGTCAGCCGTGGGGGCGCCGATCAGCGCGACAGCGCCGCCACGATCTGCCGCGCCGCCACGTCCAGCTCACCCGGCCCGACAGGCAGGACTTGCAACTGCCCACGGCCCTTGGCCTTCCAGTCCTCGAAATGAACGGCATCGGCCGGCGACAGCAGGCCGATGGTGTCCGCCGCCCGGTACTGCTGCCGGGCCACGAGCTTGAGAAAGCGGTATGCCAGCCCGCCACTCATCCGGCCCGATTCCAAAGCCGCATCCGGATGGCGTTCATGGAGGATCAGGTAGCTGGGGCAACCCGACTCCTCGCACACCCAGCCCGCCATCGGCGCCATGAAGATCGACGGCGACGGCCACACCACCCCGTCCCACCGCCGATCAATCAGCGGCGACTTCATCAGGTGCTTGATCATGTGGAAAGGCATGCGGAAATCCGCCACGAACCGCCGGAAGGCGCCCACGCCTTCGGTCCTGGGCGTGCGCAGACGCACCACCTGAATGCCTTCCGCTTCTTCGATCTTCCAGAGCTCGTCCAGCCCGGGCGACGCCACCAGCACCGTCACCTGATGGCCCTGCCGGACCCACTCCAGCGCGAGCGCGCTCAAACGAAGGGCCTCGGGCGAGCGCTGGGGCTCGTACACGTCGGTGACCAGTGCAATGTCCATGGGGGCGATCGGTGGCGTTCAGGGGTGGGAGGGCGGGGCATGGTAGCCGACGGGTGCGCCCTCACATCCTGCGTTTCACCCGCATTGCCAACGCACTCACCCCCATGAAGGCGACGCCCATCAGCACCAGCGAGATCGGCCAGCCGAGCGAATCGACGAAGTGCTGCGCCGTGAACCAGCCGATGTAGCCCAGCATGGCGAGCACCGTGGTCAGCAGCAGGGCGCGGCTTTGCAGGTGCACGCAGGCATAGAGCATGGCGGCCATGACGGCGAAGTACAGCAGCTCGACCGGCGTCCCTTGCACCAGGTCGAACAGGCCCGCATAGGCCAGCGCCGAACCGATCAGGTAGCCCAGCCCCGGCAGACGGAGTTGCCGGCCGGCTTGGTGCAGCCCGTAGGCGGTCGACATCAGGCACACGCCGGTGATCAGCGCGGCCCAGTGGGGATGAGAGGCCAGGGCCACGCGGTCGAAGATGCCAGTGCTGAGCCAGCCGACGCCGATCAGGTAGGCCACCTCGGCCAGACTGGCGTGCCGCGAGGTCTCCAACCGCGTGGCGACCAGGAACAGCGAGGCGCCGAGGATGCACGCGCTGAGCCCGGCCGCCACATCGAGCAGGTCCAGCCCCACGGCCAAAAAGCCGTAGACGAACACCAGCGCGGTGAAGGCCAGCACCGTCTGCGCATACCGGGCGAACAACAGGCCCTGATGCACCGCCATCACCCCGAACACGCTGAGCGCGGCCAGCCGCCAGTTGTCGCCGCGCGGGAACATCTCGTGGATGAAGACGAACCAGCCGCCGGTCAGCATGGCCGCCGCGGCCAGCGTGAGCGGCAGGATCAGCTTGGGAAACTTCTTGCGCTCGTGCAGGGCCGAGATCAGCACGATCAGCAGCGCGTAACCGACGCCGAGCGTGACGACGATGCGCATCACGCTGCCCATCCGGTCCCAGAACATGCCGATGTAGGTGCCGATGCCCGCCAGGATGAAGATGGCGCCCAGGTAGATGAACAGCGTGCGCGCGACCTCGCCACTGCTGCGCGGGGCCGGCACCGCAGGCCGCAATGACGGGTCGCGAAACACCACCGCGACCTCGGCCGGGGAGATGTCATAGGTGCGCATCAGCTCGGCGATCTTCGTCAGCGCGCCCGCCTTGTCGTTCACACCTCGGACCCCGAACAGCGCCGCCACTGCTGGCCAGCCCCACGCACCGCCCCCCACCACGGCCAGCAGCAGCAGCACCAGCAGGAGCAGCGAACTCATGGCGCCACCACCCAACCGATGAAGCGCACCGAGTTGCCGGAGTAGGCCCCTTCGGTGTGGGGCAGCCGGATGCTGCGCCCGTTCTTGACCAGCTCGGTCTGAAGGCGATAGCGCGAGCCGTAGAACAGGCCGGGAAAGCCGGGCCCGGCGTAGCCGTCTTCACCGGTGCTGAACCGGTAGCCGTCGGGGGCCAGGCTCGACGAATCCACCTTGAGCGCGGCCAGATCGGGCAGCTCGATCGGCGTCACCGCGGGCGGTGTCGACGCCTCGGGCGGCCTGCCGGTGTTGGGCGCCAGACCGGGCGGGAGGAGGAGCGGAATCTCCTTCACCGCGCCGGTCTTGGGGGTGAAGCGCCAGAGCTGGGGCGTCTGGTAGGGCTGGGTGTTGCCGAGGTAGTTGACCTTCACCCGATCGCCCACCACGGCGATCTGGAAACCCTGCTGGGCGCTGTTGTAGGTGTTGATGCCGGTGGCGTAGATCACGTCAAACCGGGCGGGCGCCACCAGCAGGGTCGGGAGGCCGGACACCGCCAGGAACAGCACCACGAGCAGGACTGGAAGGCCGAGGCCGAAGGCGATGGTGGGGTTCTCGCGGAGGAATTTTTTCATGGGGCCTTCCAAGTAAAGACTTCGAGTGTCCGCCATCACTTCTCAATCGTCCCGAAGGGGGCGCCTACCCATTGGGTGCTACAACGCCCGCCACGTTTCAATGCAATGCCGCGCCAGCGCCGTCACCCAGCAGGGCTCGTCGGGCACGAAGGCCAGCCCATAGCGCGGACTGATCAGATAACCCCCGCGCTGGAAGGCGCCGGGGTCCTGGGTGTGCACAAAGCCGTGCAGCGCGGCAAACGGCACCGCCACGCCGTCCGGGACAAGGTGCAGCACCGGCGCCTCCTGCGTCACCTCCTCCAGCCGCCCGCTGTCCTGAAAGCGGAAGACGATGTGGCCGTAGTCCAGCTCGTTCAGGGCCACGGCGTTGCGGCCTTCGGCGATCGGGCGGCCCCAGCGGGCGCGGACCTCGGCGGGGGTGATCGTGAAGGGGATCTGATCGACGCAGGTGTAGGGGGTGAGATGCATCGGCTCGCGCCTGGATCGGACTTGGCCCTGACAGGCTACCGAACCCGCGTCCAGAACACCAGACTCACCGCCAGCAGCACCCAAGGGAGGAGACGCCATCGAGGGCGACCCTCGGCGTGGCGGGTGAAGGAAAAGCCCAGAGCCAGTTGCGAGAGCCCGATCAGCACGAAGGTCAAACCGGCCAGCCGGGCAGAGCGACCGTTGAGGGCGACTTCGCCGAAGAAATACTGACCGATCTCCGGCCCAGGAATGGGCTCCATGTGGCCGGTGAACAGGGCTCCGAACCCGTCCCACAGGAAGAATCCAGAAAACGGCGCCGCGACCAAGATGCACAGCGTCGTGTGCAGCCAGGTCGGGAGAGCTTCGTCAGTGGGAAACAGGGAGGGGCGCGTCATGTTCCACGTCAATCGAATTTCCCGACCTCGTACAGGCGTGGCGGCGTTCGAGAACTGCACCCAAGAGAACACCCTGAAACTCGGTGTCTTCGACCCCGAGCGCAAAACACAGGGTGGGTGCGAGAAGAATCCATGAAAGAGCAAGAGCCGTGTTGCGCATCGACTAACACTCCCACGGTTGATAGACCAACACGGGCGGCACGCCCCGCGAGTTGCAGCCTCGAACACACCGAAACCGCATGGCCCGGCAATCCCCCACCGCGCCTTGCAAGCGGTAGCTCACCCCCGCCAAAGGAGACCTGCCGTCCGGTTTGCAGGAGAACGCCTTGGGTGGCTCCATCGTGTTCTCCAGTTCGAAGGAGCACGCGCCCTTGAACGGAAACTCGACCTGGTCCGACAGGGTGGAGACGGTGATCGCGGGAGATCCGCTGCGCGTGTCGTCCGTGATGACGACTACGGCGCCCGCGCCGTTCTTGCCGGACAGCTGGCCCCACGCTCCGGCAACGGACCACTGGAACGGGCAGAGAACGAGGGTGAGCAGGAGAAGTGTCGGATGGCGCATGTCGTGTCCGGGTCCATGGATCTTGCCGCCGCCGTCTTGCACGACCGGCGCGTCACTGCATCTCGGCGTAGACCCGCTCCGGACCCGGCGGCGGAAACTCGGAAAGCGGAAAGGCCCGGCGGGTGGCGGGTCCCTGCGTCACCTTCGCCGGCGTCGAAGCAGAAAAAGTGGTTCGAACCGCCTTGCCGGTGAGGTAGTTGGCCGACTTGGACCAGTCCTGCTCGACGCCCTGGTCCGTGCAGCGCAGAGCGGACTCGTCCAGGCCGGTCACCAGCCAGACGCCGTTGCGCAGCGCGAACTTGTGGGTGGATGACCTGCGGGCGCAACCGTCACGAGCGGAAACCGTCAGTTCGATGCGATCCGGCGCACTGAACCGGAAGTCTCCCACCAACGCGCCGAAGTTGGACTCTCGGGACCACGTGAAGGGTTTGGATCGCGCGACGATTTCATGCGTCCCCGGCCGGACCGCACCCGAGATGGCGATGGCGGCCGTGTGCGCCGACCGGGGAACGATGGCCGCCACCCGCGGAGGCGCCACCGTCCTCGCAGGCGGCTCAGCCATGAGCAGTGCTGCGCCGGCTGCGGCCCAGGCCCGAAGGGGAGCCAGGGCATCCGCATCTGGAGGCTGCGCCAGCGAAAGGCCGGAAATGCCGACCAGGAGGGCGGGCAGAAGGCGGGGGAAAGAGGCCAGCCGCTGATTCATCTCGCTCGCCTCACCTTCATCGCCAAATAAATTCCACCGGCGACAAAAATCCACCCACGAAGCTCAACAGCCATTTGGCTTGCACCGCATTCAGCGTGATCAGGCCGATGTCCGGGTTGCTTCCGATGGGTCGAAAATATCGCCAAGATAATCGTCAACCCTCTCACGAGGAACAGACCGATTGTTAATCCCGTTTCGGAGGTTTCGTCTTCAAGGGAGCTCTTCATTGGGTATCAATCGTGTATATAACGTTTGAACCAACCGAACCGTTGCGGTATGCGTCTAAAGACCCAGAATGAAACGGCGGGCCTTTAGACGCATGCCACAATGGGTCCGGACTTACTTTCCGAACTCATCCTCAACCCGTTGAGCGATAGTGTCGTAAACCAATTCCCTTTGATCGGCAGGCATCAGAGAGAGAGGTTGGTCCGGCGGGTTTATACATTGGAAGACATTGAGATTGGCATCCCGGATAAATCTACATGGCTTCAAAAGGACAGGTATAATTAGAGTACCCTTTGCATCTGCAGCCTTAAGTATAGGCGGCAATTCATTTTCGACAATGAATTCTGAAGCCAAAAAGTCTGCACTTAATAATAGTATTGCGGCCCGAGCGGACTTGAGCGATTTATCAATCTCCCGTTTCCACTTGTCTCCCGCTGTTAGGCGGGTGTCTGCCCAAACATCAATAAGGCCTTGTTTTTGCAGGGGTTTCAGATGAATCATTAGCCGGTCGAGATACTCAGAATCACGATGTGAGTAGCTCACAAATATTTTTCGACCAGTTGGCTTGGGCCTTTCTTGGCTAATTTTTGGCACATCTTCACGATCGATCTCTAGCAGTGTCAGAAATCGATCCAGTACTTCTGGTGAAGGTCGGCGCGAACCGCCCAATATGAAGCTGATGTGTGGCGCTGTAACGCCAATCTCTTCTGCAATCTGTGCCTGCGTGTAGCCGAGCTCTGTTCTCTTCTGCTGAAGCAGCTCTGCCAAATCGGGCCAGTTGATCTGTGAGTAGTAGTCGGTCATTTCGTATTTGGTGTGATGCCCACTAAACCGGCAATAAAAATTCTCGTCAAATCAATGAATTGCGAGCCCATGGTGTGTTGTGCTTAATTTCCATGTTAATAACTTTTAAGGTAACCGGCCGCTGGAGCTGCGCAGTGACGGAGGGAACCTGCAAGCGCAGCTTGCAGGTGGTCCGTGTTGCCCGATGGGTTGGACCTCGTAGTGAAACTCATGGCTGATCGTCCGTGTAGACAACTCGTTCGGTACTTCAATTGCCGTTCCAAGTACCGCACTCATGTAGGAGCGAATATCGAACCCCGGGTGAAGGGCGTGGTGTTCGAGATCGAACCAAAGGCGTTGCAAGAACATGAACAGGGACTTGGCAGGATCAACAAGGACGGTTTGTCCTTGTACTTTCGTCTGAAAGGCTCGCGTGACTCCCGCATCTGTAGCAACAGCGACCATGCGTTGCACGTGTCCATTGGTGCTTTCCATATGGATGACCCCCTGGTCGAGCGCACAGGCACGGATGACTCGGATCTCAGGGTATTTAGGTGCTGCGTCACGCAACTTGACGCCACGAAATAGGTTCTGCCAGTCAAACCACCGGGCGAACGTTTCGAATGATTGGCAATCTGTGCGATACGCAAATACGTACAGTGCAGGCGGGGAATGGTGAATTTGCTCTTCCCGGGTTTTTGTTTCCCAATAAGGAGTGAGATCCGGTCGAAATTCAAGGTCTGAAACGGAGGCCAGATTATCTAAGGCCCCCTTTGCCTCCGCAGACGACATGGAGGTTTTTACCTCTATGACTGCATAGACAATTTCAACGGGATAAACCTTGCGAAAGAAGCTCGCTTGTCTTTCAGCGTCGTAAATAACGATATCCGCCTGTTTACTGACCTTTCCATACCTGTCAATCACCAAGGCGTTGACCTCGACGCCGAATCTCGGCGGCAGAAATTCGCGAATGACTTCCGCAATAGAAATCTCGTTTTCGGCACCGACTAGACCAGTATGCGGAAGCTTTCGGTTGAACAGTAATGCATCTGCCTCCAGCTTGTTGTAGATGCTGGAGAAATAGTGGTCTAGGAAGTTGCGATCTTCAGTTGGTGGGGGATGAAGCATCCCGCCAAAGTTCGGAGGTGCATCAGAGGTCATATCAAGAGGCCCAACTTGTTGTGTACCGCACCCATGCCCAATTGCACCAGTGCGTGCCTGATCACACAGCCACAGCAGCGTTATCCGTCAGTTCGCTCAATAACACCTGACGAATAACATCGACCGCCTTCGGCATCCTTCCCCGGTCTTGGTCGCTCGGTGTGCTCGCACTGCGTCAGCACACCCGCCCTGTCCTGTATTTCTTGTTGGCGAATCTTGCGCCGACTTTTCCACTCCGGGATGAGCGGGCCTTCGGTTTCGTGTCAAATCTCACGAATCTGTCGTGGTCACCCCGCACAAGCCCAGCGCCTGCGCCCGACCCAACCCACGCACCCCTTCGCTCAGCCCCTCGGCCTGCGCCACCCGCTCCCAGTACGCCCTCGCCCACGCCGCCGCCGCCCGCGCATCGTCCCGCTCCTCCGGCAACGGCACCGGTGGCTCGCCTGGCCCCAGCGGCGGCACCTCTCCCCCCGCCAGCGGCGCATACCGCATCGGCAGCATGTCGTAGACCGGCGCCAGCCGCAGCCGTCCGCCTTCGGGCACGAAGCTGAGGTTGCCGTTGTGCATGTCGGTGTTGGCGATGTAGCGGCCAAACCAGTGCAGGCGGGTGATGCGGGTGGCGTCGTCGGGGCTGAGCCA
>CAYYCN010000162.1:0-7626 GCA_964470355.1 uncultured Sphaerotilus sp. | reverse complement strand
CCCGCGTCCTGAAGTGGATGGTCGAGCGCGTGGAAGGCACCGGCCAAGGCGAAGGCCACTTCTTCGGCGTGAGCCCGCGCTACGAAGATCTGGACTGGACCGGCCTGGACTTCTCGCAGGAAAAGTTCGCTGGCATCATTAACGCCGATCCGGAAGCTTGGAAGGCCGAGCTGAAGCTGCACGACGAGCTGTTCACCACGCTGGCCTACCACCTGCCGGCCGAACTGACCGCCACCAAGCAGAAGCTGGAAGCCGAACTGGCCAAGTGAGCCGCTGAGTTCCTCCGGAACTGACAAGGCCGCCCGATGGGCGGCCTTTTTGTTGGGGTCGATGAAGCAGGCCCCATCCCACAGGGGCGCACCCCTCACTCGACGGGCGTGTCCTCCAGCTCAGGCAGCGCGAGCTCAACCGACGGACAACCCAAGAGCGCCTTGCGCCGCCGCTTCACGCCGCGTAGGGGTCTGCAAAGCCCAGGCCAGCCAGGATCTCGCGCTCGCGCTGCTCCATGGCTTCGGCCTCTTCCTCGTCTTCTTCGTGGTCCCAGCCCTGGGCGTGCAGCGTCCCATGCACGATGAGATGGGCGTAGTGCGCCACGAGGTCCTTGCCGTTTTCGGCGGCCTCACGCTCCACCACGTCGGCACAGATCACCAGATCAGCCGAGACCACCGGCTCCATGCTGTAGTCGAAGGTGAGCACGTTGGTGGCGTAGTCCTTCTGGCGATAGTCACGGTTCAGGGCCTGGGCCTCTTCGGGACCGACGATGCGCACGGTGATCTCGCCAGGCGCTTCCAGCGCCGCACGGATCCAGCGCCCGATCTTGTGGCGCGGCAGACGATCGCGGTGCCGGGGATCGGCGAATTGCAAAGACAAGGAGAGTTCAGGTTTCATATCGACTCGTCGGTGTGAGGCCGGACTTCACCGGTGGCCAGTCCGGCCCCAAAAGGAATGAACGGCCGGGGCCCCGTCAGGGTCAGTGATCGGCCTTGGCGGCGTCGTAGGCCTCGACGATTCTCGCCACCAGCGGGTGCCGGACCACGTCCGCCGACGTGAATCGTGTCATCGCGATGCCTCGAACCGATCTCAGCACCCGCACGGCGTCCACCAGACCGCTGACCTGACCCTTGGGCAGATCGATCTGGCTGACATCCCCAGTGACCACCGCGCGACTGCCGAAGCCGATGCGCGTGAGGAACATCTTCATCTGCTCGGGCGTGGTGTTTTGGGCCTCGTCGAGGATGACAAACGCGTGGTTGAGCGTTCTTCCCCTCATGAACGCCAACGGGGCGATTTCGATGAGCCCCTTCTCAAACGCCTTGCCGACCCGCTCGAAGCCCATCAGGTCATACAGGGCGTCGTAAAGAGGCCGCAAATAGGGATCCACCTTCTGGGCCAGGTCGCCCGGGAGAAACCCGAGGCGCTCACCCGCCTCCACCGCCGGACGGGTCAGGACGATGCGCTGGACCGCGTTGCGCTCCAATGCGTCCACCGCACAGGCCACCGCCAGGAAGGTCTTGCCCGTGCCGGCTGGCCCGACACCGAAGGTGATGTCGTGCGACAGGATGTTCTGGAGGTACCCCACCTGGTTGGTGGTGCGCCCGCTCAGATCGGCCCGTCGTGTGCGCAGGACCAGATCGTCCGAGACCTCGAGCGGTACCTCTTCCGCCGGTGACGTCGGCTGTGCGACCTGCGCCAGCAGCAATTGCAAGTGCGCCGCATCAACGGGACGATCCGCCCGTTCGTGGACATGCTCCAGCACCCGCAAGGCGCGTTCGGCCGCCGCCTGCTCCCCCTCGATCTGGAAACGTCCGCCACGCCGGCGCAGCTTGACCCGAAGTGCCGCCTCGATCGTGCGCAGATGTGCATCCAGTGGCCCGCACAGGTGGGACAGCCGGAGGTTGTCTGTCGGTGAGAAATTGTGTCGAAGGATCACGGCAATCGTGTGAAGTTACTGGCCTGCGCCAAAAACCCGATTGTCTCGCCGCCCAAGGCGGATGGGTCCTCCGGCAGAATCAAAAAATGATTCCCCGATCCGCCTGCCGTCCGTGTCCCTGACTTCCGCCCCCGTTGGTTCTTCCGCCCCGCGGGCGGCCCCTCCTCCGTCATCAGGCCCGGACACGAGAGGTTGGCTGCGACAGCTCCAGCCGGAGCGCTGGATCGGCGTTGCGTTGGCGCTGCTGCTGCTGGGCGTCCTGATCCTGCACTGGATGTTTCCGCCGGCCACGCAAGGCAACAGCGTCGAGATTCACCAGGTCGAGGCGCAATGGGTGGATCCGGACACCGGCCGTCCCTTGGAGGCCGCCCGCCCGCTGCGCCTGCCCCACGTGGTCGACCGGGTTCCGGCTGGCGCGCCGGTGCTGCGGCTCACGCTGCAGTTCCGCCCCCCATTTCCGGCCGGCCAGCGGGATCGGCATCCGCTGGCCATGCAGCTCCCGCGCCAGTGCGCGAATGCCCGAATCGTTCTCAACGGCCAGATCCTGAGCGAAACCGGCCCCACCGCGGCGCCGGCCGCCTGCCTGTCGTCCCCCGTGATCGGCCTGCCCTCCCGGCTGGTTCAGGACGGGGACAACCAGCTGCTCATCGAACTCACAGGACCGGGCCTCAATGAAGTGGCGGTGCTGGCCCACGCCCTGCAGCTCGCCCCCGTGCGGATCGGTCACATGGCCACGCTGTCCGCGCACGCCAAACACCTGGAGTTCTGGCGATCCGGCATCCCGCTCGTGCTCGCCGGAGCCGTGACCTTGATCGGCCTGGCGGCCCTCGCCTTGTGTGCCGCGAGCCGCCTGCCGTACCTCGGCTACTTCGGCGGCGCCTGTCTCGCATGGGCCCTCAGCAACGCGCTGCTGGTGGGCGTTGAACTTCCCATCCACGATGCCTGGCGCCCGGCCCTGATGACCCTGACGCTGGTGCTCGGCGGCGTCAGCGCCATCTTTTGCCTGCTGCGCTACTGTGGCCTGCGCTTGGCGTGGCTGGATGTCTCGCTGGCCCTCCAGGGGCTGGTCGTGGCGCTGAGCCTCTGGGGGGCGGGCGCAGCCCGGATGCATCTGGTGGCACCGCCCTGGCTGTTCATTGTGGGCGTGGAGGTGCTGGCCGCCCTGGGTGTGTTCCTCTACCGTGCCTTTGCGCTGTCGCGCCCGGACTTCTGGGTGGGCCTGTGCGCGCTGGCCGCCCTGCTGGCCGGCCTTGGCCTGGAAGCCCTGCTGCCCGATGGCCTCGGGTTTCTGCCGGGTTGCACGGCCGTGAGCCTGGCGCTGCTGGTGATGTTCGCCGGCATGGGTTGGCGCATGCACCAGCTCTTCCAGAACGCCCTCCTGACGGTGGACCAGGCCCGTGTGGAAGCCGACCGCCGCGTGCAGGAAGTGCAGACCAACATGGAGCAGAACTACGGTCACATGGCCGAACTCCGGGTGGAACAGGTGACGGCACGGGAGCGCAAACGCATCGCCGCCGACCTGCACGACGATCTGGGGGCCAAGCTCCTGACCATCGTCCACACCAGCGAAAGCGAGCGCATCGCCACGCTGGCGCGCGAGGCCCTGGAAGAGATGCGCCTGTCCGTGCGCGGCCTGACCGGCCGGGCGGTGCAGATCGGCGACGCCGTGGGCGACTGGCGCAGCGAGGTCGTCAGCCGACTCTCGCACGGTGGAGTGGCCCTGAACTGGGACACCCCCGACGAACTGCTGCTGTGCGAACGCACCCTGAGCGCCCGCGCCTACGTCCAGACCACCCGCATCCTGCGCGAGGCGATCAGCAACATCCTCAAGCACAGCGGCGCGTCGCGCTGCGAGGTGTCGATCCGCCTGGAAGCCGACGACTTCGAGATCATCATCGCGGACAACGGCAACGGCATTCCCATGGAAATGGACGGCAAGCTCGACCGCGGCCATGGCATGTCGACCATGAAGGGCCGCGCCAAACAACTCCAGGGACAGTGCCTGGTGGAGTCCGGCCCCGGCTACGGCACGACCATCCGCCTGACCCTTCCTCTCGGGGCCTGAACACGCGCCCGCCCCCGGACACCATGATTTAAGACACGCCGAACCCACGTTCACGAACACTCGGCAGGATGGCGGATCCGAACCCGCCCCTTCTTCCGGCACACTTGACCGACGACGCCGCCACGAGCGTGCTGCCTTCTGGAGCCCCACGAGATGAAAACGATCCTTCTGCTTGAAGACCTCCCTGAAATCCGCGCTTGGCTGCGCGCCCTGGTGCTGCAGGTGTTTCCGGGAGCCACGGTGGTGGAATCGGCCCGCGTTCACGACGCCCTGCAGCAGGTTTCGGCCCAGCGCTTCGAGCTCGCCCTGATCGATCTGGGCCTGCCCGATGGCTCGGGCGTGAAGGTGGTGCAGGCGCTGCGTGACGCGCAGCCGGAATCCCAGTCGGTGGTGGTCACCATCCACGACGACGACGACCACCTCTTCCCCGCCCTGCAAGCTGGCGCCTACGGCTACCTGCTCAAGGAACAACCACGCGAACAGCTGATGGAGCACCTGCAGCGCATCAGCCAGGGCGAGCCGCCGCTGTCGCCGTCGATCGCGCGCCGCATGATCTCGTACTTCTCGGCCCAGGCGAACAAGCCGCAGGGCATGGCGCCGGCCTCGTCGACCGACCAGCTCATGCCCGACGTGCAGCTGACCGAGCGCGAACGGGAAGTGCTGCTGCGGGTGGCCAAGGGTTTCACGCTGCCGGAAATCGGCGTGCAACTCGGCCTGAGCCGCCACACCATCGCCGACTACGTCAAGCAGATCTACCGCAAGCTCAACGTGAGCTCGCGCGCCGAAGCGGCCCTCGAAGCCCAGCGCCTGGGCCTGTTCCGCCGCTGATCAGGTGGCCCGCATGAGACGGGGACGAGGCAGGTAGCTGCGCACCCACAGCTTGGCCAGATCCCGGCCCCAGCCTCGGTGCCAGGCACGGCGCAAAGCCAGACGCCCCTCATCCACCCGGCGGGTCCGGATGAGGGCACTCCCCAGGGCCACGTCCAGCTGCCTCAACGCCTGATTCACGACCCCAGCACCGAGTTGCGCCTGCACGTGGGGGTGATCCACCAGGAAGCGCTCGTACACGAGCCGCAACTGGCGATAGCCTTCCACGCTGTCGTCGCCGAGGCTGCCCGGCACCTGGCGCTTGAACACCAGCCGATCCGTCAGGTGCAACACCTTCGGTGACACGGCCAGCACGCGCAGGTACAGATCCACGTCTTCGGCCACCCGCAGCGTCGTGTCGAAACCACCCACCCGCTCGAACGCATCGTGCCGAACCATCACGGTCGAGGTGGAAAAGTAGGGGCACAAAAAACTGGGAGCGAGGGTCTCGTACAGCCGCAACTCCCCCGTCGCCTCCTGCCCCCCGTGATCCCGTTCGGCTTCGAGGAATCCGGTGCGGCTCAACAGCACGTCGCGTTGTGCCGCCATGGCCGCATGCTGTACGGCCAGCTTGGCCGGGCGCCAGCAATCATCCGCGTCGAGAAAGGCGAGGAATCGCCCCCGGGCCATCGACGCACCGAGGTTGCGTGCCGCAGACACGCCCGCGTTCGCCTGGTGGACATAGCGCACCTGCGGATAGCGCCGAGCAACGGCTGCGGTGTCGTCGTGGGAGCCATCGTCGACCACGATCAGTTCGAAATCCGCAAAGGTCTGTCGCAGCACCGAATCGATGGCGTCCGGCAGGTGGGCGGCGGCGTTGTAGGCGGGCAAGATGACGCTGACTTGGCACATGACAACAAAGAGTCTGTCGAATACAAAAATGAAGCCAGCCGCCGTCACCGGGCTCGCAGCGGCGACGGCCACGACCGGAGCCACAAGGACGCCAGATCGCATCCCCAACCCAGTCGCGCCGCCCGGCGCAACACCAGTCGGGCGGTGCTGCGCTGCCCCCGATTCAGCAGGCTGTCGGCCAATCCCAGATTCATGCCCCGCACCGCCCGGCCCAGCACGCCGGGATCCAGGCGCTCCGACAGCTCAGGATGTTCTCCGAGCACCCGAGCACTGACATCGAGCATCTCCACCCAGCCGCGCACCCCACGGGGACGCATTTGCCCACCCCGTGGCGACACCAGCGACGGGTGCAGCCGCACCACCTCCGGCACGCGGGCCAGCACGCGCAGACGCACGTCGAGTCCGGCCGCCTCGCCCAGCCGGGGATCAAACCCACCCGCCTGCAAGAGGCATTCGCGCCGCACCGCCACCCCTGACAGTCCCGTCTCGGGGCGCTGCCAGGCCAGCGCCAGACCATCGACCACATCGAACGAGCCCAAGGACGCGGCATCGTCTTCGGGGGGCCACGGCCGCGCGCGCTCGTCCGGACCACACTGCGACCAAGCCAACCCGGGTTCCGCATCCAACGCCAGTCGCTGCAGGGCCAGCATGCGGGGATGCCACACGTCACCGGCCTCCATGAAGGCCAACACCCCTCCACGGGCCAATCCTTCGGCCCGGTGCCAAGCCAGCCCCCACGTCGCAGCCGGCGCCGGGATCCACCGCACCGACGGAAAGCCCCGCACGACCGCAGCAGTCGCGTCGGTCGACCCCCGGTCCACCACGATGACCTCGAAGTCCTGCGTTGTCTGCGCCAGGACGGAACGCAGGCTCGCCCCGACCTCTGCCTGGGCATTGCACACGGGAAGAATGACGCTGAAAGCGGGCATGGGAAGCGGTCTCGAGGTCTGTTCCGGCCCGAGCATCCGCGTGAAAGGTGAAGCACTCACCGCACCCTCATGTCCGAATGTCAACGTCGAACCGGAGGGAGAATCCCACCCATGATCGGAAAACTCACCGGAACGCTGGCCGAGAAATCGCCCCCCCAAGTCCTCATCGACGTGCAGGGCGTCGGCTACGAAGTGGACGTGCCCATGAGCACCTTCTGCAGCTTGCCGCACCTCGGCGAAAAGGTCTCCCTGCTCACACACTTTGTCGTGCGCGAGGATGCCCAGCTGCTCTACGGCTTTCTGACCGCGGCCGAGCGCAACACCTTCCGCCAGTTGGTGAAGATCTCCGGCGTCGGGCCGCGCATCGCGCTGGCGGTGCTGTCGGGCATGAGCGCCAGCGAACTGGCCCAGGCTGTGAGCAGCCAGCAGGCGGGACGACTCGTGAAGGTCCCGGGCATTGGCAAGAAAACGGCGGAGCGCCTGTTGCTCGAACTCAAGGGCAAGCTGGGCCCTGAACTCTGCGAGCCGGGTCTGACGCCCCCCACAGACCATCAGGCCGACATCGTGCAGGCCCTCATCGCACTGGGCTACAGCGAAAAGGACGCCGACACGGCCCTGAAAGCCCTGCCTGCCGACGTGGGCGTGAGCGACGGCATCAAGCAGGCCCTCAAGGCGCTGGCTCGCTGAGCCGCGGCGACTGCCCATAATCGCGCATGGCCATCCAGACCGACAACCTGAGCGCCGCCCCCGGCGGCTCGGCACCCAAGCGCATCATCAGCGCCGCTCCCAGTTCGCCCCAGGAGGAAGCGCTGGAGCGGGCGCTGCGGCCCAAACAGCTCGACGAATACGTGGGCCAGGCCAAGGCCCGAGAGCAACTGGAAATCTTCATCGGCGCTGCCCGCAAGCGTGGGGAAGCCCTCGACCACGTCCTGCTGTTCGGCCCCCCCGGGTTGGGCAAGACCACGCTCAGCCACATCATCGCG
>CAYYCN010000161.1:0-7677 GCA_964470355.1 uncultured Sphaerotilus sp. | reverse complement strand
CCATCGGCCTGCACCCGCGCGACAACCAGATCCTGCTCGACGCCCTGCACCAGCTGGGCCGCAACGGCAACACGCTGGTGGTGGTCGAGCACGACGAGGACACCATCCGCCGTGCCGACCACATCATCGACATCGGCCCTGGCGCCGGCAAACGCGGCGGGCAGATCATCGCGCAGGGCACCTCGACCGAGCTGATGGCCAACGTGGACTCCATCACCGGTCGATTCCTCAATGCCCCGCTGAAGCATCCGCTGCACGAGCGCCGGCCGGTGGATGCGGAAACGCCCGGCCTGACGTTGCGCGGCGCGAACCTTCACAACCTCCAGAGCGTGGACGTGGAGGTGCCGTTGGCGCGGCTGGTGGCCGTGACCGGCGTGTCGGGCTCGGGCAAATCCACCATTGCACGGGACGTGCTGCTCGCCAACGTGCAGGCCATCGTGGCGCACGGCGCCGTGGCCCGCAAGGAGGCCTGGATCGCGTCGGGCAAGGGCGCAGGGAAGGGCAAGACGCCCGCCACGAAGGCGGCAGCCAAGTCCAAGGCCAGCGCCACGGCGAGCGTGGACCCCGGCGCGGAAGGCGCTGCGTCGGGCGCCACCACCACCGCCCGCCCGGCGTGGATCGGCTGCTCCGGCCTCGAAGGCTGGAGCAACGTCGACCGGGTGCTGGAGGTCGATCAGACCCCCATCGGCAAGACCCCACGCTCCTGCCCGGCGACCTACATCGGCTTCTGGGACACCATCCGCAAGCTCTTCGCCGAAACGCTGGAAGCCAAGGCCCGTGGCTACGCCGCCGGCCGCTTCAGCTTCAACACCGGCGACGGCCGCTGCCCGGCTTGCGAAGGGCAGGGCATGCGCACCATCGAGATGGCCTTCCTGCCGGACGTGAAGGTGCCCTGCGACCAGTGCCACGGCGCGCGCTTCAACCCCGAGACACTGGCCGTCACTTGGCGCGGCAAGAGCATCGGCGACGTGCTGCAGATGGAGGTCGACGAGGCCGTGGAGTTTTTTGCGTCCATGCCCAACATCAGCCACCCGCTGCAGTTGCTGAAGGACGTCGGCCTGGGTTACCTGACGCTGGGGCAGCCGTCACCGACACTGTCGGGCGGCGAGGCGCAGCGCATCAAGCTCGTGACCGAACTGAGCAAGGTGCGCGACGACGTCACCCGGCGCGGGCAGAAGGCGCCGCACACGCTCTACGTGCTCGACGAGCCCACCGTGGGTCTGCACATGGCGGATGTAGAGAAACTGATCCGCGTGCTGCACCGACTGGTGGACGGTGGCCACAGCGTGGTCGTCATCGAGCACGACCTCGACGTCATCGCCGAGGCGGACTGGGTGGTGGACATGGGACCGGACGGGGGCTCAGGCGGCGGGCAGGTCGTGGCCGCAGGGACGCCGGAGCAGGTGGTGGCGCTGAACACGCACACCGGGCGTGCACTGAAACCGGTCTTGCAGCGCTGAACCACACACCGCACGTCCCCAGACCTCAGTCACCTCAACCCATGAAGATCTACCTCGCCGGCTTCGACGTCTTTCGCCCCGACGCCATCGCCCATGGCGAGCGACTCAAGGCCCTGTGCACCGAATTCGGCCACGTCGGCCTCTATCCACTGGACAACGCCCTGCCCACCGGACTGCACGGCGAGGCGGCGGCCCGCTGGATCTGCAACGCCAATCTGGCACTGATCCGCCAGGCCGACGCCGTGCTGGCCAACCTCAACCGTTTCCGCGGCCACGAGCCCGACTCCGGCACGGCCTTCGAAGTGGGCTTTGCCGCTGCACTGGGCAAGCCGGTCTGGGCCTATCTGGATGACGACCGCCCACTGATCGAACAGATCGGCCAGGCCGTGGACGCCCAAGGCTTCACCGTCGAGGATTTCGGCCTGCCGCTCAACCTGATGCTGGCCTGCACGGCCCGGCGGGTTCAGGGGAACGCCCGCTCCGCCCTGAACGCCCTTTGCCACGATTCGTGAATTGATACCGCCACAGCCCCCCTCTTCCAGGGGCTCGGCTCATTCTTCCCCCTGCTCCTGCCGATCTCCGTCTGGGCCGCTGCCACGGAACGCCCGCAGGCGTTCGCCGTGTGCTCGGTGACACGGACCCTGTCCTTTGGTACAGGTGTTGCTTCTACTTCGGCGTGTTACGTTCGGTAACCGTCAGGACAGGAAAATCTCATGCGTCGGGTTTTGGTCGTGGGCGCCGTCACCCTTTTCCAAACGGCAGGGGCTCTCGCCGCCTCCGAACCGCCGGTCGAACCCCGGCCGGGACCGGTGGTGTTGGCCGAGGCCCGGATGGCAGGCCACGGATTGAGCCTGCCGCGAACCCAATCTTCGGGCCATGTGGAAGTGGCCTCCCTGGGCGAGGGGCTGCGTGGCGACCCGTTCGGCGCGCAGCGGCCGGGCACGACGGAGCGTGCCGCCCCCTCGGTCGGCACCACAGCCCAAGCCGAAAACACCGACCTGACCGATGAGGAAGGTTGGATGTCCGGGGCCCGCTGGACCGCCTGGCTCGTCGGGGCTCTGGGGGTCATCTGGTTCACCGGCCGTCGCCGCCGCATCCCCTGAGCTTGGCTACGATCCGGTCATGCCGGATCCCGCCCCCCTTCCAGAAGACGACCTTGCGCGGTCCGTCCGCCTCGTCGAGGCTTTGGCACAGACCTGGAGGCAAGCCGGGCGTGACGTCCGGATCCTCCAGACCCACATTTCCACCCTGGTGCTGGTGGACAACGAGGTCTACAAGTTCAAGAAGCCCCTGAGGCTCGACTTCCTCGATTTCCGCTCGCTCCACGCCCGGCGACAGGCCTGCCTGGACGAATTGCGCCTGAACCGGCGCACCGCCCCCCACTGGTACCTGGGCGTGTGCCCGATCCTGGGGAGTCCGGAGGCCCCTGTCGTGGGCACGCCCGAGACCACTGGCGGTGGGCCGGTGCTCGAGTGGGTGTTGCACATGCGCCGTTTCGATGACGCGTTGACGCTGGACACCCTCGCCGCTCAGGGTCGACTCACGCCGGAACACATCGACGCGATGGCGCAGGTCACGGCCACGCTTCACCACATCGCGGACACGACGCCCTCCACGGCCCCCGACGCTCCCCGGGACCTCGACGGCGTGGAACGCGCCGGACGTTGGGCTCAGGACAACCTGCAGAGCCTGCGACGCAGCCCGGCCGGCATCCTCAGGTCCACCGAACTGCAGGCCCTGGTCGACTGGACGCAGGAACGGTTTCAGGCCCTGCGCCCACGGATGACCCGACGCGCAGGCCAAGGCCGAATCCGCGAATGCCACGGCGATCTGCACCTGGGCAACTGGGTCCTCCTGAACGGTCAGCCCACCCCTTTCGACGCACTGGAATTCAACGCCGAACTGCGCTGGATCGATGTCGTGAGCGACCTGGCCTTCCCCGTCATGGACCTCCTGGCGCGTGGACAGGACCGCCTGGCGTGGCGCCTGGCCAATGGCTGGTTTGAGCGCACGGGCGACTACGAAGGGGCCGCTTTGCTGAGCTGGTTCCTGGTCTACCGGGCGCTGGTGCGCGCCAAGGTGAACTGGCTTCAGGCCGCCCCGTCGCACGACGCCCTGGCCCACCGGCATTTCGACCTGGCCGTGCGCCTGTCGCACCCGGATCGGCCCTGGCTGATCGCCGTCAGCGGGCTGTCCGGCTCCGGAAAAAGCACGGTGGCCCAAAGCATCGCGGAACACTGTGGCGGCCTGCGTCTGCGTTCGGACGTCGAGCGCAAGCGCCTGCACGGCCTGCAGGCGCTGGACCGACCGGCCGGTCCCCTGGCCGCCCAGATGGGCGCCGTCCCGCGCGAAACGCTCTACAGCCGGGAAGCCACCGTACGCACCTACGCCCGCTTGCACGCGGTGGCTTCTCAGCTTCTGGCCGACGGGGTGACGGTGGTGGTGGACGCCGCCAGTCTTCGTCCGGAAGAACGCTCCCGGCTGCGCGCCCTCGGCGCGGGTGCAGGCGTGCCGGTGCTGTCGGTGTGGTGCGCCGCCCCTCCCGCCGTGCTCCATGCCCGGGTGAGCGCACGCACCCAACGCGGTGACGACGCATCGGACGCCGACACCGCCGTGCTGGAACGCCAGCTCCAGTGGGCTCAGGCCCCGACCGGGTCTGAAGCGGCGGACACCTGGAGGCTCGACACCGATGTCGACCGCGCGACGCTGGATGCCAGGGTGGCGTCGGGTCTGACCGCCCGGCGCCCTTCCGTCTGAACCGTCTGGGCGTACACAAGCCGGACCGGCACACGGCTGTCGACCTCCATCACCAGGCGGCCCCCGCCCTGCACGACGTGGCGCATGCCCGCCGAAAGGAAGTGGTCGTCGCGATCCCCCTCCTCGGTCACCCACAGGCGACCCGAGACGATCTCGATGCACAGACCGGTCACCGACTCCAGCGTGAGCAGCGCCCCGGGCTGCAACAGCGTCGGCAGGGAAGACAGGGGCAGGAGGTTCGAGTTCATGGCCTCCAGCGTAAGAACACACTGTGCGGCTGCACAGGCACACCCACCCGCCAATGCAGCCCCTACAGGGCGCCCCGTCCCGCACCTGTGCCGGTCAACGTCACCCCCGTCTGTACTGGTCAAGTTTGACGCAGACCATACAGAATGGATCCATGCTCGACACCGCCCTCGCCTCCGCCGACTCCACGCTTTATCTTCAGATCGCCGACCGCATCGCGCACTCGATCCGCTCCGGCACGCTGACGCGCGGCGAACGCATTCCGTCGGTGCGAGAACTGGCGCGGCAACAGGGGGTGTCCCAGTCCACCGTCGTGCAGGCCTATCGCGCGCTGGAGGACGCCCGGCTGGTGGAAGCCCGCCCGCGCTCAGGCTATTTTGTGGCCAGCCGGCCCACCAAGCTGCCGGAGCCCGAGACCTCCGTGCCACCCAAACGATCGTTGCCCGTGGACGTGAGTTCGCTGGGCACGCAGGTCATGCAGATGGCCACCGATCCGGCCTACATCTCGTTCGGGGCGGCCTGTCCCAGCGGCGAGCTGTTTGCCCAGGAACGGGTGCGCCGTGCCGTGAGCCGGGCCGCCCAGCGCCACCGGGCCTCGCTGACACGCTACCCCATCGGCCCAGGCAACGAAACGCTGCGCCGGGCCATCGCCCGGCACGCCATCGGACTGGGATGCCAGCTCGACCCCCGCGACATCACGGTCACCAACGGCTGCCTGGAGGCCATCAGCCTGTGCCTGCGCGCCGTCACGCAACCGGGGGACATCGTGGCCCTCGAATCGCCCAGCTATTTCGGCTTCCTGGAAATCCTCGAAAGCATGCACCTGCGGGCCCTCGAGATCCCCACGCATCCACGCACGGGACTTTCGCTGGACGCCCTGCAGCTGGCTTTCGACACCCAGCCCATCAAGGCGGTGCTGGTCGTGCCCACGCTGTCGAACCCGCTGGGCTCGTGCATGCCTCCGGCCGAACGCAAGCGCCTGGTGCAGATGGTGGCGCACCACAACGTGCCACTGATCGAGGACGTGCTCTACAACGACCTGGCCGAACAGGACGACAAGCGCCGCGCCGTCAAGGCCTGGGACACCACCGGACACGTGATGATCTGCGGCTCGTTTTCCAAGACCGTGGCACCCGGCATCCGCATGGGCTGGGTGGAAGCCGGGCGTTGGGGGCCACAGGTGCGCCGCCTCAAGGCCGTGCACGCCGGGGCCCAGACCGAACTGCTGGAGCTGGCCATGGCCGACCTGCTCACCCAGCCGGGCCACGAATCACAGTACCGCCAACTGCGCGCCACCATCGCCGCGCGGGTGGACGCCGCACGGGGTCTGATCGCCGAACATTTCCCCAAGGGGACCCGCGTGACCGATCCGGCCGGCGGCTTCATCCTCTGGGTGGAATTGCCGGACGGCATCGACTCGATGGATCTGTTCGAGGCCTGCGTGGCGGAAAAGATCTGTTTTGCCCCGGGCACCCTGTTCAGCGCCACCGACCGATATCGGCACTGCATCCGACTGGGCGTCGGGGGGCAATGGGATGAGGCGCAGCGGTCCGCGCTGGCGCGCATCGGCACCCTCGCCAAGGGCATGGCGGAAAGCGCCAAGAACCCACGCTGAGCCCCCTCGGGGCCCGCGCCGGCAACGGAGCTCAAGGCCTCGGGTCGCGGATCCAGGCCGCGATCGCCTCGACGGCCTCACGCTCCATGCCCACGTAGCCGTGCCAATGCCACGGTGCGCAGACCGGACCGTGCGGATCCGCCCCCCCGTCCACCATGAGCAGCTTCTTCACGGGCGCGTGCGTCAGGCCGGCCAACACCTTCGGCACTTCGCCGGGGGAGCAGACCGGGCAGGCATCCCGCCGGTGGTGAATCAGCAGCGTCGGCACGCGGATGGCGGCCAGGTCCTGCACCAGCAGCGCACCCGGCTTGCGCGCGCTGACGATGCTCGACGACAACACCAGCCCCGCAACCCGGTCCTGCAGCCGGATCGCCGCCGCCGTGGCAGACACCGTGCCACGGCTCGTGCCCACGAGCCAGACCGGTCCAGGGGCCTGATGCCCCACGAAGTCCAGGACCGCCTGCACATCACCCATGTGCGTGTCGGTCAGGCGATCGGCGTCATCCAGATCGGCCGTGTCGCTGGGCCGACCGACCACCGCGATGTGGAACCCCTGCGCTGCCAACGCCGCCGACGAACGGACCAGAAAGTTGTCCCCCGTTGGGCGCCCAGCCTCGACCTTCCCGAAACCCCCACCGCCCCCGGGAAACAGCAGCAGGGTCGCCTGCGCCTTCGGCACCGGATCCCAGTACACGGGCAGGGTCACCCCTGGGCGGGTTGGCACCTGAAACAGCGCACCGGCACAGGCCCAGATCGGCCAAGCCAGGAGCGCGACACACAGGCGGCCCAAGATCACGTGTCGCGCACCGGACCGGCGGCCGACGCCAAGGCCCGCCGCTGCGCCTTCGCCGCTTCCAGCCCCGCCCGCATCATCAGCGCGGCCTGGGCGGCCTGACCCGGCAATTCGTCTTCGGTGCCGGCGGCAAACGCCCCCCAGGTCCACTCCGACACGATGCCCATCAGACCTTCCATCACCCGCGGGGGCAGATCGTCCGTCGACATGCCGGCATGCTCGGCCAGGATGACGATCAACTCCCGCTGGCCCTGCTTTCGCACGTCCAGCCCCTGCTCACCCAGGCTCATGATCCCCAGCAGCACCGCCTTGGAGCGGGCCGCATGGCGCGCAAAATGCTCGAACATGGCCCGCAAGGCCGCCTCGACGCGGTCACCGTGTGCGGGCGTGGCGTCCACGGCCGCCCGCATGGACTCCATGCACTCATCGGCTCCCCGGCGATACAGCGCCAGGAGGCAGTCCTGCTTGACCGAGAAGTACTCGTAGTAGGTGCGCTTGGAGACGCGGGCGGCGGCCGCGACGTCCGCAATGGTGGTGGCTTCATAGCCTTGCAATTCAAGGCAACGGGCCATGCCGTCCAACAAGCGCTGGCGCTGGGGAAGCACCACGCGGGGCGCTAGGGGTGTGAAACCGATCATCCTCGTGACCTCCACCCGGACCGCTCGTGGCGATGCCGGGCCATGCCTTTCAGGCACTGTCTTGATGTCCCGAAGTGTGACACCGGACCCCCGCCCCTCACGGTGCCATCACTTAAGAGCGGCTAACAAAACGCTGTCATCGCCGAGGATCAGAAAAGCGTTGAACCG
>CAYYCN010000160.1:0-7693 GCA_964470355.1 uncultured Sphaerotilus sp. | reverse complement strand
GGTGCCTGTTCCCTCCCGCAGCGCCTCGGGCGGCGACGGAAGGTCCGGTGAATCCGGCCCTCCACGAGGAGTTCCGGACACTTCGAAAGAGCCCCCGCTGTCCGCTTTACCTGAGAGATTGGCATCCGACCGTTCCAGACGATCTGACGCTTGCCCCTTCGGTGGGTGCCATGGATCGCGCCACAACGGCCCGGATCCAGACACCTCTCTCCAGTGAGGTGTCGCAACGGTTGCCCGCTGCGCCTGCCAGTCCTTTTGCCTGAGCGTTCGAAGGAGGATCTCCCTCTGCGCCTTCGGCGGTCGGCTCGGGGGCGCGACTCTCTCCTGGCAGGCATTCAGTGTACCTTTTCACGCGCCGGGACGGCCACGGGAAAACGTGTCCATCACCCTGACGGCACCGCTGTCCTTCGTGTGGGTCAAGCCCTGGGCCGCCGCGTCGGCCATACTGCGCAGGTGGCTTTCCGGGTCCAGGAGGGAGGGAAAGTCGCGCAGCAGAACATACGCACAAGAGGAAGAACTCAATTGAACGACCTGCTTGCCGATCGAATCCACCGAGGTTCCACGCCCGCGCTGCAGTCGGTGCTTCGGCGCTCGTTGCGCGGCATCGAGCGTGAAACCTTGCGGGTGGACCCGCAGGGCCGTCTGGCCATGACGGCACATCCCGGGGCGCTCGGGTCTGCCCTCACGCATCCTCAGATCACCACCGACTACTCCGAATCGCTGCTGGAGTTCATCACCCCTGCCGAGTCCAGCGTGCAGTCCGTGCTGGCAGACCTGGATCACGTGCATCGCCACGTGGCGCAGGTGCTTGCCGCCCAGGGCGAAATGATCTGGGCCCACTCGATGCCGGCCAGTCTTCCCAGTGAAGAGGACATCCCCATTGCCCAGTACGGGTCGTCTCACATCGGTCGGCTCAAGCACGTCTACCGGCGCGGGCTGGCGGTGCGCTATGGGCGCCGCATGCAATGCATCGCGGGGGTGCATTTCAACTACTCGGTGCACAACAGCCTGTGGGACCTGCTGACGCCCGCCGACACGACGGATCCGCGCTCGATGCGGGACAAGCAGTCCGATGGATACCTGGCCCTGATTCGCAATTTCAGGCGCTACAGCTGGTTGCTGATGCTGCTGTTCGGGGCCTCGCCGGCGGTGTCCACGTGTTTCCTGAGCGGCCGGGACCATGGCCTTCAGTCGCTGTCGCGGGACACACTGTTCCTGCCCTACGCCACCAGCCTGCGCATGAGCGATCTGGGCTATCAGAACGATGCCCAGTCGCGCCTGAGGGTGCCGTGCGACACGCTCGAGAACTATGTGCGGACCCTTTCCGAAGCCTGTCGCCAGCCCCATCCGGCCTACGAAAGCCTCGGGGTGCGGCGCGGCGAGGAATGGGTTCAGATGAGTCCCAACGTCTTGCAGATCGAGAACGAGTACTACGCGACGATTCGCCCCAAGCGGGTGACGGAACCTGGCGAAAGGCCCCTGGAGGCCCTGCTGCAAAGGGGCATCCAGTACGTCGAGGTGCGTTGCCTGGACATCGATCCGTTCGAGCCGCTGGGTCTGGGGCCGGACTGCGCCCACTTCGTGGAGGTGTTCCTGCTGTACTGCGCCCTCCTCGACAGTCCGATGTGCACCGACGAGTCCCTGCGTGAGCAGCAGCAGAACTTTTCCACCGTGGTGCGAGATGGCCGCCGCCCCGGACAGGTGCTTCGGCGCCAGGGACGCAGCATCGCCCTGCGCGACTGGGCTCAGGAACTGCTCGACGGGTTGTTGCCGGTGGCCCGCTGGTTGGACGACGCGCACGGGTCGACCACCTACACCCACGCGCTGTCGTCCCAGTCGGCGATCTTGCAGAACCTGGATCTGACGCCCTCGGCGCGGGTGCTGGCGGGGGTCGACGCCGCAGGCGGGTTCCAGTCCTGGGCGCGCCAGCAATCGGAACGCCACGCCCGACAGTGGACGGCGCAGCCGTTGTCCGAAGGATTGCGGGCCACGTTCAGCGCCATGGCCGAAACCTCTCTTCAGGATCAGGCGGAGATCGAGGCCCAAGACATGGGTACGTTCGAGGAGTTTCTCCAGCACTACCTGGATCGGGTGCCCCATCTCGAGGGTTTGACGCCCGGTTGAGCGCCAGGGGCGTGTCACGCGGGCCATTGCACAATGGCGACCATGCCATTTTTGCTCCGACCTTCGTGTGTCCTTTCCCGCGCCTTCCTGGGCGCCTCGGCGTGCGTGGCCGCGCTTGGCCTGTCGGGTTGTGCGTCGACCGGTGAGGCCAAGGCGTCCGTGTACCAGTCGGAGTCGTTCGACTCGGAGACGTTCTCACGCAATTTCGCCTTCAATCCGGGCAAGACCTGTGAGGCGGCGCGGCGCGCCTTGCTCAGCCAGGGCTATGTGGTCGAGCGGGCCACGTCGGAGTCCATTCGCGGCAGCAAGAATTTCCAGCCGCGGGGGGAGGTGCATGTCCAGTTGCAGATCAACGTCGTGTGTGCCCCGGCCACGCCCAGCGGCAAGGAGTCCGTCGTGTTCGTGAGTGCGCTCCAGGATCGGTATTCGCTGCGCAAGAGCAACAATTCGGCCACGCTGGGGGTGAGCGCCATCGGGTCGGTTTCCTTGCCGGTGACCTCGAGCGACGACTCCCTGGTCAAGGTCGGCAGTGAAACGGTGCCGGCGGGCCGCTTCTACGAGCGGTTTTTCTCGCTGCTGGATCGATTTCTGAAACCCCAGGAAACCATTGCGGAAAACGTGGATCCACACACGCTGGACAACGGGGCTTCGGCCCCGCAGACGATGGAAGAAGGCGCGGCCCGCTGAGCCCTCGCCGAGAAAGTGCACATGATGTTCAAGCTGGGATGGCGCCTTCCGATTCGGGCGCTCGCGTGGGTCTGGGCCGTGGTGTGGCTGAGCGGGCTGGCCGGCGTCGCGCCTGCGCACGCCGGGGCGGAATTCTTGCCGCCGGACCAGGCTTTCCGATTGGAAGCGAAGGTGATCGACGGCCAGTCGGTGGGGCTGCGCTGGGTGATCGAACCCGGTTATTACCTTTATCGCGAGCGCATGGGGGTGCAGGTGACCCCGGCGGCGGTTCAGTCCTCCCCGGTGGTGTTTCCTCCGGGGCAGGTCAAATTCGACGAGAACTTCCAAAAGAACGTCGAGACTTATCACGACGGCGTGGAGACCCTGGTGCGCGTGGGATCGGCGCCAGACCAGTTTCGTCTGGCGGTGTCCAGCCAGGGATGTGCCGATCAGGGGTTGTGCTATCCGCCGCGTGTGCAGATGGTGCGTGTGAGCGTCCAAGGCGACCGCATCGCCCGAGCCGAGATCCTGAACGAGAACGACGAAGGATGGACGCCGGACGCCCAGGGGGCTCTGCGAGCGCTGGTGCCTGGGGCCGTTCAGGTGAATTCGAATGCCAACTCCGGCGGTGTCTGGGGTCTGGCACGGGGGGGGTGGTCGGGTTTCGAGAACACCCTGCGTGGAGGCAGCCTTTGGCAGGCGTCGGGACTGTTCCTGCTGGCGGGGCTGCTGCTGGCGTTCACCCCGTGTGTCTTGCCGATGGTGCCGATCCTGTCGTCCATCGTCGTGGGGCAGGGCGGGGCGGTGTCGCGGGGGCGGGCCTTGTCGCTTTCGCTCTCGTACGCACTGGGCATGGCGATGGTGTACACCGCGATGGGGGTGGCCGCCGGGCTGGCGGGTGAGGGTCTGGCTGCGGCGCTCCAGACGCCTGGGGTCCTGACGCTGTTTGCCGTGTTGCTGGGTGTGCTGTCCTTGTCGATGTTTGGTCTCTACGAGCTCCAGCTGCCGTCGAGTTGGCAATCGGGGCTCAGTGCCCAGGCCGGTCGATTGGGGGGAGGACGTCTGGGGGCGGTGTTCGCGATGGGAGGGGTGTCGGCGCTCATCGTTGGGCCTTGCGTGGCTGCGCCCCTGGCCGGTGTGCTGCTCTACATCAGCCAGACGCGGGATGTGGTGCTGGGCGGTGTGGCGCTGTTTTCGATGGCGGTGGGCATGAGCGTGCCGCTGGTGCTGGTGGGGGCCTCGGCCGGGGCGCTGTTGCCCAAGGCCGGGCGTTGGATGGACGGGGTCAAGCGTTTGTTTGGCCTGATGTTGCTCGCCGTGGCGCTGTGGATGGTGTCTCCGGTCTGGCCGACCTGGGCGATTCGCCTGGGGCTTGGGGTGTGGTGTGTCGTGGCGGCTTGGGCGATCTGGCCATCGGGGCCCCATCGAAATGGGCGTTCTCCAGGCTGGTGGCTGGCTGGAGCGGTGGCGGTCGTGGGTTTGGCGCTGGCCGTGGGCTGGGCGCCGTGGCAGCAAACCTCGGTGATGGCCGAGGGCCGCAGGGCGGGGGAGGGTACGTTGGGTGCCTCTGAAACCGCAGGGGCTTCCAAGGCGGTGACCTTCCGTCGGATCAAGACCGAAGCCGATCTGGAGGCCATCGTGGCCCAGGCGGGTCGGCCCGTGATGTTGGATTTCTACGCAGACTGGTGCGTGTCGTGCAAGGAGTTCGAACGCTTCACGTTCACAGACCCCCGGGTGCGCGCGATGCTGGACGGCGCAGTGCTCGTCCAGGCCGACGTGACGGCCAACGACGCGAACGACAAGGCGCTGCTCAAGCGCTTCCAGCTGTTCGGGCCTCCGGGCATCATCTTTTTTGATGCCCAAGGGAGAGAGCTTTCGGAACAGCGAGTGATCGGGTTTCAGGATGCCGATGCGTTTGTCCGGAGTCTGGACGCCGTCGGACTTTGAAAAATGAAAAAGGGCGCTCACAGCGCCCTGATGCACCAGCCTCCAAGGAGGCTCAAGCCATGACTCAAGCGGACTTGCGGCGGCGCGCCACCCAGCCCAGGGCGCCCAGGCCCGCCAGCATCATGGCGTAGGTTTCGGGTTCCGGCACCGCGCTGACGGTCAGCTCATAGGGCCATCCGCTCGTGTGACCGTCTGTCACGCGAACGTAGTACTGACCCGCAGTCAGATCCATCGACGCGAGGGCATTCTTGTTGGTGTCGAAGTCGATGTCGTCGCTGCCGAACAAGAACGTGTTGCTCGAGTCGTAGACCGCGAACAGCGGATCCTGACTGGAGCAGCAGCCTTCCTTGTCGCCCAGCGGGGTGGCGACCGAGACCGTGACCCACCCTTGGGTGGCCAAGGTGAAGCTGTAGAAGTCGTTGGCCGATCCGGCCACGATGCTGAAATTGCCAAGGCCTGCATAGCCGCTGATCGCGGAGTATTCCAGGTTGCCCGACACCGACAGGCTGCTGCCGATCGCGAGCGAGCCCAGGTCTTGAGCGCTGGCGAATGAGTCGTTGATGCCGCTGACCCCGACGGCTTCGGTTTCAGTGGCCGCTGCCGCCGTTCCGGAGAAGACGGTTGCGGCCAATGCGGCGGAAATCAAGAGTGAGGAAAACTTCTTCATGTGGCCTCCAAGTGAATATGCGAAAGCGTTCGAATCGAATATCGCGTTCGCATTATGGGAATCGTTCTTTTGGATGCGGAGACGTTAAATGCCCCTTGTTCGAGGGGTTTGGCGTCAGAAGATGACTTATTCACACCTTTGTTCATGGGGGTGTGAAGGTGCGGCATTCCATGGGAGCTTGGCTGGAGCACCTTCATCCCTGCGGATATTGCCCGCTGAGCGAAAATCCGACAAATGACTTCTCTCAAAGCTCCTGAACTGTTGCTTCCTGCCGGCTCGCTTGCCCGCATGCGTGCGGCCTACGACTTCGGCGCCGACGCGGTTTATGCCGGCCAGCCCCGCTACAGCTTGCGAGCACGCAACAACGAGTTCAAGCTCGAACAGCTGGCCCAAGGCATTTCCGAGGCGCACGCTCGTGGCAAGAAATTCTTCGTGACCAGCAATCTGCTGCCGCACAACGACAAGGTGCGGACTTACCTGCGCGACATCGAACCGGTGATCGCGATGCGTCCGGACGCACTGATCATGGCGGATCCCGGGCTGATCATGATGGTGCGCGAGAAGTGGCCTGAGGTGCCGATTCATCTGTCTGTCCAGGCGAACACGGTGAACTGGGCCGCGGTGAAGTTCTGGCAGTCGGTGGGGGTGGCTCGGATCATCCTGTCGCGCGAACTGAGCCTTGACGAGATCGAAGCCATTCGTCAAGCGTGTCCGGACATCGAACTGGAGGTGTTTGTGCATGGCGCCCTGTGCATCGCCTACTCGGGTCGCTGCCTGTTGTCCGGGTATTTCAATCGTCGGGATCCGAACCAGGGCACCTGCACGAACGCTTGCCGCTGGGACTACAAGACCCATGCGGCATCCGACGTGAACGACGCGGGGGAAGTGCAGCCCGTGCAGTTGATGCGTGATTTCGACTTTTCCGCCGCGCAGGAAGAGGCCGACGGCGCCTTTGCCGCCTGCGGTGGAAGTCCTCGGCATCCCTTGGCGGATGAGGTGTACCTGCTGGAGGAAAAGGAGCGTCCGGGCCAGTTCATGCCTGTGATGGAAGACGAGCACGGCACCTACATCATGAACAGCAAGGACCTGCGTGCCGTGGAGCACGTTGAACGGTTGGTGCGCATCGGGGTGGATTCGCTCAAGATCGAGGGGCGCACCAAGAGCCAGTACTACGTCAGCCGCACCGCACAGGTCTACCGGCGTGCCATTGACGATGCCGTGGCGGGGCGGCCGTTCAATCCGGCGTTGATGCTGGAGCTTGAGGGTCTGGCCAATCGCGGGTACACCAGCGGTTTCCTGGAGCGTCGGCCCAGCCAGGACTATCAGAACTACCTGACCGGTCACTCCGAGGCGCATCGCTCGCAGTACGTGGGGGAGGTGCACTCGGTTCGGGCGGATGGATGGGCCGAGGTGGAGACCAAGAACCGTTTTGCCGTGGGGGACACGCTGGAGGTCATCCATCCCTCCGGCAACCGTGAGGTGGTGCTCAGTGCGATGCAGGACGTCGATGGGCAGCCGCTCAGTGTGGCGCCGGGCAGTCCCCTGCGGGTGTGGGTGCCCCTGGGCGCGCCCTGCGATGGGGCGTTGCTGGCGCGGCTTTTTGCGCCGGAGCCGGTCGCGGTGCCAGTCGATTGATGGTCGGTTGTAGGTGAGCTCATGAAAAAGGCCCGCTGATGCGGGCCTTTGTATGGGGCGGGCAGGACCGGCTGGCCCGGTCCTGCTTCAGTGGCTTCAGGCGTCCACGCCCTTGGCCGTCTCCACGTACTCTTCGATCTGGTCGAAGTTCATGTACTTGTAGATCTTGTCGGCGTTCTTGGCGACGACACCCACTTCGGCCTGGTACTCCTCGACCGTCGGGATGCGGCCCAGCTTCGAGCAGACTGCGGCCAGCTCGGCGGAGCCCAGGAACACTTGCGTGTTCTTGCCCAGGCGGTTCGGGAAGTTGCGGGTCGAGGTCGACATCGCGGTGGAGCCTTCCTTGATCTGTGCCTGGTTGCCCATGCACAGCGAGCAGCCCGGCATTTCCATGCGGGCGCCAGCGCCGCCCAGGGTGGCGTAGTAGCCTTCCTTGGTCAGCTCGGAGGCGTCCATCTTGGTCGGCGGAGCCATCCACAGGCGGACCGGCAGGTCCTTCTTGCCTTCCAGGATCTTGCCGGCGGCACGGAAGTGACCGATGTTGGTCATGCACGAGCCCACGAACACTTCGTCGATCTTGGTGCCGGAGACTTCGGAGACGAACTTGGCGTCGTCCGGGTCGTTCGGGCAGCAGACGATCGGCTCCTTGATGTC
>CAYYCN010000159.1:0-7725 GCA_964470355.1 uncultured Sphaerotilus sp. | reverse complement strand
GAGTTACCCGCTAGTACCTGAAACTAGTGCGTCTACCAATTCCGCCACCTGGGCCTGTTTGCCAAACACTGAGTGTTCGCAAGCAAGAATGAAAGTGTAGCATTACCTTGAAAGAACGTGCAATAGGAAATCCCATGGACAACGCATCACCCTCTCCCGAGATCGAAGGCATCGTCCAGGGACATCGGGACGGCCACGGCTTCGTGATCCGGCAAGATGGTGAGCCCGACATCTATCTCTCTCCGCAGGAGATGCGAGCCGTCTGGCACCGAGACCGTGTGAAGGTCCGCATCGTGCGGCAAGACCGCAAGGGGCGCCCTGAAGGGCGTGTGCTGGAAATCCTGGAGCGGCGCAAGGCCCCGATCATCGGCCGGCTGTTGCAGGAAAGCGGTGTCTGGTTGGTGGCTCCAGAGGACAAGCGCTACGGCCAGGATGTCCTCATCCCCAAGAATGCCACGGCCAAGGCTCAGGCCGGTCAGGTGGTGGCAGTTGAGTTGACCGAGCCGGCGTCGCTGTATTCCCAGCCGGTCGGTCGCGTCACCGAGGTGCTGGGTGACATCGACGATCCGGGCATGGAGATCGAGATTGCGGTGCGCAAGTACGAGGTGCCACATCGGTTCTCGCCAGAGACCTTGGCTCAGACGGGCAAGTTGCCGGATCGGGTGCGGCCCACGGACGCGCGGCAGCGGGTGGATCTCACGGACGTGCCGCTGGTGACCATCGATGGCGAGGACGCCCGCGACTTTGACGACGCCGTCTACTGTGAACCTGCCAAGGTCCGCAGGGGCAAGGGTTGGCGTCTGTTGGTGGCCATTGCCGACGTGAGTCACTATGTCAAGCCGGGAGACCCGATCGATCAGGATGCCTACGAGCGTGCGACGTCGGTGTATTTCCCGCGGCGCGTGATTCCGATGCTGCCAGAGAAGCTCTCCAACGGGCTGTGTTCCCTGAACCCGGAGCAGCCCCGCCTGTCGATGGTGTGCGACATGCTGGTTGCGGCCGATGGTGAGGTTTCGGCGTATCAGTTTTATCCCGCGGTCATTTGCTCACATGCGCGGTTCACCTACACCGAGGTGGCGGCCATCCTGGGCAACACCAAGGGACTGGAAGCGCAGCGACGGGCTGGGCTGGTGCCACATCTTCTGCACTTGAACGACGTGTACCGGGCCTTGCTCAAGCAGAGGGGGCGGCGGGGGGCGGTCGATTTCGACACGACCGAGACGCAGATGGTTTGCGACGACAACGGGCGCATCGAGCAGATCGTGCCGCGGGTGCGCACCGAGGCGCATCGCCTGATCGAAGAGGCCATGCTGGCGGCCAATGTCTGCGCAGCCGACTTCATCCAGCAGGCCAAGCATCCGGCGCTGTTCCGGGTGCACGAGGGGCCGACACCGGAAAAACGCACCGCGCTGCAAAACTACCTGCGCATGGTGGGTGTGGGGACGGTGCTGAGCGAGGATCCGTCGCCGGCGGAGTTCCAGAAGCTGGCCGAGCAGACGCGCGACCGTCCCGATGCGGCGCAGATTCACCAGATGCTGCTGCGCTCCATGCAGCAGGCGATTTACACCCCCACCAACAGCGGGCATTTTGGGCTGGCCTACGAGGCATACACCCACTTCACGAGCCCCATCCGGCGCTATCCGGACCTGCTGGTGCACCGGGTCATCAAGGCCATCCTGCACGGCAAGCACTACGCGCTTGACGTGCCGGTGCATGTGCCGGCGCAGGCACCGCCACGCCGAGGGCGTCCGGGGGTGGTGATGCCCAAGGAGCAAATGGGCTGGGAGGCTGCCGGTGCGCATTGCAGCGCCAACGAGCGCCGAGCCGACGAGGCTTCCAAGGACGTCGAAGCCTGGCTGAAGTGCAAGTTCATGCGCGAGCGTCTGGGCGAGGAGTACGCTGGCACGGTGAGTGCGGTGACCAGCTTCGGCGTGTTTGTGCAACTCGATGCGCTTTATGTCGAAGGGCTGGTGCACATCACGGAGTTGGGGGGCGAGTACTTCCGCTTTGACGAGGTGCGCCAGGAACTGCGTGGCGAGCGCACAGGGGTGCGTTACGTGACGGGTACGCGGCTGCGGGTGCAGGTCAGCCGGGTGGATCTGGACGGACGTCGCATCGACTTTCGGATCGTTCCGCCTGAGGGGGCGGCCGCTCAGGCGGGGAAGCCCGGGCGGCCCCGAAAGGGTGAGAAGGGCTCGGCGCAGGAGGATCTGGCCTTGTTGCAGAGCCGGGACCGGGAGATCAAGCGTTCGGCCCGCAAGGCGTCCGGTCCGGTGGGGCGTCGATCCGGGGCTCCAGGGGCGCGTCAGGCCGCGGCGGATGCCCGTCCGCCATCCAAGGCCCCTCGGCGCAGTCGTCGCTGAGGCCCCAGGCGGGCGGGCTCAGCCGGGTGCTTGAGCCAGGGCGCTGGCGGGGATGGCTTCGCCGCTGGGGCTCAGGCGCTCGGCGCGGTGGCCATGGTTGAACACGGCTGTGGCGGCGGCGCTCGCTGCAGCGAGTGTGCCGTCGAGAAGAGGGGGATCTGACTCCGCTGAGGCGCCCATGGCTGGTGTGTGTATTTGTCGAGACCAAAGGGCCCCGATCCAGCCCGCCAGCACGTCGCCGCTGCCTGGTGTGGCGAGCGCGGCATTGCCGGTGGGGTTGATCCAGGGCAGCGTGCCTGGGGCGGCGATGACCGAGCCGGATCCCTTGAGGACCACCACCGCCTGAAAGCGGTCTGCCAGAGTGCGGGCCGCCTGGAGGCGGTTGGATTGCACATGGGCGGCAGAGGTCCCCAGCAATCGGGCGGCTTCGAGGGGGTGTGGGGTGAGCACAGTGGGTTGACCGGTGGCGCTCCGTTGCCGCAGCTGGGCTGCGAGGAGGGGGGCGTGCGCCACGGCGTTGAGTCCGTCGGCATCCAAGACCAGCCGGGCGGAGCGCGTCAGGAGTTCGGGCAGGGCGTGGGCGATCGCGGATCCGCCTCCGCACCCGGCCACCACCGTGGCGGTTTCCAGGTGCAGGTCGGCCAGGGTTGCCCGGTGCATCAGTTCCGGATGAAGGGTGTCCAGTCTGGGGGCGTCGGGATCGAGCAGGTGCACGTAGACGCGGCCCGCGCCGCTTTGCACCGCGCGTCGTGCGGCCAGCCAGGCTGCGCCTGTCATGCCGTGGTCTCCACCCACGATGACCACGTCTCCGCGGCTGCCCTTGTGCAAGTGGTCTGGCGAGGGTGGATGCAGGAGGTTCGCCCGGGCTTGGGTCAGCAGTCGGGCGACCGGGGCTTGGGTGGGCAGGGTCTGAAGGTCGTCCCACCACACTTGGCCGGCTTGTGGGCGTCCCAGACCGGTGAACAGCCCGGGTGACAAACCGAGCAGGGACAGGGTCCAGGTGGCCGTCACGATGGATGGCGGGTGTCCATGCGTGCGCTCCGTGGGTTGTCCGGTGTCGGCAGGCAGGCCGGAGGGCAGGTCCACGCTCAGCACAGGGGTCGGGTGCCGGAGGATGGACTGGATCGCGGCCGCTGCTGCGCCCGTGGCGGCGCCGCGGAGGCCTCGTCCCAGCACGGCGTCGATGAGGAGGCCGGCGGATTGGTGGGTGGCTTCCGGTGTCCAGGGGTGGATCGGGACCCCGGCTTGGCGGGCTTGCTCCAGGGCCGTGGCGGCGTCGGCGGGGAGGGGTCGGGGGTCTTCCAGGAGCAGCACGCGCACCGATCGCCCGATCTGCCGCAGGTGAGCGGCGGCTTCCAGGCCGTCTCCGCCGTTGTGGCCTCTGCCGGCCACGACGAGGAGGTCCGAGGCGTGTGGTGCCAGGGCCAGGGCCAGGCGGGCCACCGACGTGCCGGCCCGTTGCATGAGGGTGTGAGGGGGCAGGAGGGCGGCTGCGGCGATCTCGTGGGCCTTGCAGCCGGCGGAATCGAACAGGGGCCACCCGCCGGCAGGGCCTGATGCGTCCAGCCGAAGGCGGTTCGGGCCTGCTGAAGGGCTCGGCTCCGGCGGCTGGAGGCGTGGGCTGGGCGTGGGGTTCACGCGGAGGCCGCCAGGCTGCCGTCGAACGGAGGGTGTTCGATCGGGCGGCGGGCCAGCCATTGTTCTGGCGTCACCACCTCGACGCCGTGCAACCGGGCGCGGCGTCCCAGGCGGAGCAGGGCACGGTCCCGACTGACCAGCCAGGGGGTGTGCCGGGACAGGGCCAGATCGATGAAGATCTGGTCGTCCGGGTCGGTGCATCGCAGGCGCATCGGGTGGGGCAGCGGGGCGGGCGAGGGCACGGGGCATTGCCAGCGTAAGGCCATGTCCATGGCCCATGGGTGGCGGTGGCTCCAGCGCTGCAGGTCGGCCTGGGTCAGCAGCCGTCCCAGCACGTCGACCAGTTCCTCTCGCATGCCTTCGGATCCGATCCAGCGCAGCCGACCCGAGACGATGTCCTCGCCGATGCGGCAGCCCGGAGGGTGTTCGAACACCAGCCAGTCCAGCACGACGTTGGTGTCGAGAATGATGTCGGTGGGGGTCATGGACGCTGCCATCGCGTGGGGGCTAGGTGGGCGGGGTCAAAGTCTGCCGGCTGTGGACGGGGGGATTGGGTCAGCCACTGGGTCAGGAGCAGGGCGCTGCCACAGGCGAGGGTCCAGCCCATGCCGCCGTGTGCGGTGTTCACCCAGACGCCTGGCTGACCGCTGGCGCCGAGTGCGGGCAGGCCGTCGGGCAGCATCGGGCGGGGCGCACTCCACACTTGGACTTGGTCGCGCATCACGGCGTTGGGATACCAGCGGTCCACGGCGGCGTACAGCGGCGCCAGGCTGGCGTCAGACGGCTGTCGTCGTCCGTCGATGATGGCGGGAGGCTCCAGGTCGAAGCCACCGCAGGCACGCAGTCGGTCGCCCTGGCGGCTCAGGATCACGCCCGCCATGGGGTCGACCACGGCCGATCGGATGGGGGTGGCGTGGGGGTGCAGGCGGTAGGTGACTGTGTGTCCCCAGATGGGCAGCAGCGGCAATGTCAGGCCCAGTGGTGCGAGCAGGTCCTCGACCGATTGGCTTGAGCAGATCACCACCGCGTCGAGGGATTCGGTCCAACGTTGCGGGAGGATTTCGGTGTCTGCGAACCCAGGGGTGTGGGGCGACCGGTGGGCGTGGTCCACGCCACCGAGGCCACGGCCGAGTTCGAGCAGCACGGGGGTGTGGTCCTGTGCCGGGGTTACCTTCAGGGCTTGAACCCCCAGATGCAACTGAACGCCGTGCGCGGCTTCCCCGTGCTCCAGCAGTTGTTGGGCAAAGCGGCGACAGTTGCCGACTTCTTCACCGGGCAGATGCAGGGCAGCACTCAGGCCGGCGATGTGCTCGGGTGGCCATTCGTGTTCTCCGCCCAGCGCCGGTTCGATGGCGTGACAGGCTTGGGGTTCGAGGATTTTGGCGGGCAATCCGAGGGCTTGGAGGGCGCTCGCCTGCTGACGTGCCGGTTCCAGCTGTTGCGGTTGACGCAGCAGGACCAGCAGGCCTTGGTGGCGCTCCATGGGGGAGCTCAGGTCGTGGGTCCACTGCTGCAGGCGCCATTGGCTCAGCCGCGCCAGTGTCGTGAGGGTGTTGCGCCGGGCCCGGGTATCGGGCGCGCGCGCAGAGTCGATCCATCGCTTGATCCAGGGGCGCGCCTTCCATCGCGCGCTCATGCCGCCCTGCAGCTTGGCCCCGGCTTCCACTTCGCTGGCTTCTTCCGGGCAGGGGCGAAGCAGTGGCATGTCCGCGCAGTGGACCAGGGCTGGACTGATCAGTCCACCCGACGCGAAGCTGGCTTCCTCCGCGATGCCGTCCCGCCGCTCGTAGACGTGGACCTCGTGTCCCAGGCGGGCCAGTTCCGCTGCCGTGGTGATGCCGGCGATGCCGGCTCCGATCACGCCGATGCGCATGACGGCGCCTCGGGTGGGGGTGGATGGAGGGGGCGGAAAATGGCGTCGGGCGGGAAGCGAAGCAAGGCTGCTATACTCTTCAGGTTGATCTGGCGCGGTCGCGGCTCATTCGGTGCACACCCTGCCTGCGGGGATCCCGGCGGAGGCTGACGAAGCGTAAAGCCCGATCAATCTAGTCCGAATCCGGCTGCCTGAAGGTGTTGCGCCGCAGGAGGCCTCAAGCCTTTTGTACTGCGTGCAATTCGAGCCGGATTCTAGATCCAACCTTTGGAGTTCTGTGATGTCCTTCACGATGCGTGAAATGCTGGAAGCCGGTGTCCACTTCGGTCACCAAACCCGCTTCTGGAATCCCAAGATGGCCCCGTATATCTTCGGCCATCGCAACAAGATCCACATCATCAACCTCGAGAAGTCGGTGCCTCTGTTCCAAGAGGCAACGAAGTTCGCTCGTCAACTGGCCTCGCGCCGCGGCAACATCCTGTTCGTCGGCACGAAGCGTCAGGCTCGCGAGGTGGTGGCCGCTGAAGCCGCACGCGCCGGCATGCCCTATGTCGACCAGCGCTGGCTGGGCGGCATGCTGACCAACTTCAAGACCGTCAAGGGTTCGCTGAAGAAGCTCAAGGACATGCAGGCTCAGGTCGAGACCGGTCTGGATCAACTGAGCAAGAAGGAAGGCCTGATGTTCCAACGCGAGCTGACCAAGCTCGAAAAGGACATCGGTGGCATCCAGGACATGGCCGCTCTGCCGGACGCTCTGTTCGTGATCGACGTGGGCTTCCACAAGATCGCGATCGCAGAAGCGAAGAAGCTGGGCATTCCCGTGATCGGCGTGGTGGACACGAACCACTCGCCGGTGGGCATCGACTACGTCATCCCCGGTAACGACGACTCGGCCAAGGCCGTGGCGCTGTACGCCCGTGTGATGGCCGACGCGATCCTGGAAGGCAAGGCCAACGCCGTCAACGAGGTGGTGGAAGCCGTGGCTGCTGGCGCCGACGAGTTCGTCGAGGTCAGCGAAGAGGCCTGATCCTCACCTGCTGCACAGGCAAGGGGCTGATTCAGCCCCTTTTTTTTAGTGAATTTCACCGCGGAGGCCCGGGAGGCGTCCGCCGAGATCCAAGGAGAGAAAGATGGCTGCAATTACCGCCAAGATGGTCGCCGATCTGCGCGCCAAGACCGATGCCCCGATGATGGAGTGCAAGAAGGCCCTGACCGAGGCCGACGGCGACATGAACAAGGCCGAAGAGCTGCTGCGTGTCAAGCTGGGCAACAAGGCCAGCAAGGCTGCTTCGCGCGTCACGGCCGAAGGCGTCATCGCCGCTTCGGTCAATGGCACCGACGGCGCCCTGATCGAAGTCAACTGCGAAACCGACTTCGTCTCCAAGAACGACATCTTCCTGGCCTTCGTGCAGAAGTGTGCCGACCTGATCGTGGCCCACAACCCGGCCGACGTCGAGGCCCTGTCGGCGCTGCCCCTGGCCATGGAAGACTTCGGCCCCACCGTCGAAGACGTGCGCAAGGGCCTGATCGGCAAGATCGGCGAGAACATGTCCATCCGTCGCTTCAAGCGTTATTCGGGTGGTGGCGCTCTGGCCCATTACCTGCACGGCGTGCGCATCGGCGTGATGGTCGAGCACACCGGTGACGCCGTGGCCGCCAAGGACGCTGCGATGCACATCGCCGCCATGAAGCCGGCCGCCCTGTCGTCCGCCGAAGTGTCGGCCGATCTGGTCGCCAAGGAGCGCTCCATCGCCGAACAGAAGGCCGCCGAGTCCGGCAAGCCTGCTGACATCGTTGCCAAGATGGTCGAAGGCTCGGTGCAGAAGTTCCTGAAGGAAGTCTCGCTGCTGG
>CAYYCN010000158.1:0-7744 GCA_964470355.1 uncultured Sphaerotilus sp. | reverse complement strand
GCCCCATGCCACCAGCCGTGCGCACTGGCCCAGGACCTGGCGCAGGTGGGGCCGGCCCACAGGCCGGTTTGACAGCATCAGCGCCGCCAGGAGACCCCACACGGACACCCCCATGCCCAGGGCCAGCGCCAGCGACTGGGAGTGCAGAAAGTTGGCCAGCACCAGCACAAAGCCCAGGAAAAACACGACGGTGGCGTCGCGCCGGGCGCGCAGTTCCAGCGTCTTGAGCGCCGCCAGCACGACCAGCAGGGTCAAGCCCGCGTCCCGGCCGAAGAACGAGCCGTGGCTGAACCACGTCATGCCGCAGGCCGCCAACAAGGCCGCCAGGGTCACGGAGCGGGGCGGCAGGCCCTTCTGGCGCCACGCCAGCCCGGCCCGCACGAGCAGGGCGATGGCCGCCATGGCGGAGGCCCAGGCGGGCACGTGCGCCATCTGCGGAGCCAGCGTCCAGGCCAGCACGGACAGCAGAAACAGGGTGTCCCGCGTGTCGCGCGGCAGGGTCTGCGCGGGCTTGCGGGTCACAGGTTCACCCCGTGGAAACAGGCGGCGAGGCGTTGCAGGTCGTGGCGCAGGGTGTGCGCGAGGTCGGCACTGGCGTTGGCCGGCGATTCTGCCGGGGCCGGGTCCAGGGGCGCGTCTCCAGGCAGTTCGAGTCGCCAGGGCCGGCGCAGGTGATGGGCCTGCCACACCCAGGCGCACAGGCGTGACAGTCGGCGCTCCGGGTCCAGCATCGTGGGGGTGTCACGCCACCGCAGAAGCAGCACACCCTGCACGTGAGGCGGCCTCGACTCCCGCACGAGCAGCGGGCCGTCGGCTCCGAGCTGGCGGGCGCTGAGTTTCCAGTGCACGTCCCGGGGGCGATCGCCTCGCCGCCAGGGGCGAACCCCTTCGGCTTCCAGGTCCTCCGGGGCTCCGGCGCGCCGAGAGGCTTGTGCCGCCGAGGCCGAGGCGGCCTCCGGCCATGGCAACGGGGGCTCTTCCGGTCGTGGCCAGACTGTGGCCAGGGCGTCCGGACGCCAGATGGCCCAGGCCCGGAACAGTCCGAGCGGAAACCGGGTGGACAGCGTCAGCGCCGGCAGGGCGTGCAGGCCGCGGCCCGGCGGGGTCCAGGACAATTCGACCCGGGCGGGCTCTCCCGGCGCCAGATCGGTGAACACCGGTGAGGCGCCCGGCTCCCGCCACTGCAGGGACAGGCCATGGCGCCCAACCCCCAAGGGGGTCCACCAGGCCGGGGGCGCGGCCTCCCTCAGCGACAGCTCCACCGCCAACGCTTGGCCGGCCTCGCCCTGGACGGGCTGGGCCAGGGCGAGCTCCAGTCCTCTCAGCACCGCATGGGTGGAGCCCAGGGCGGCCACGGCCGTGCCGAACAGCACAAACGTCAGCAGGTGCCCCAGGTTGAGCTGGTAGTTGACGCTGACCAGCAGCAGCACCGCCAGCGTGCCCGCAAAGGCCCAGCCCGTTGCGGTGGGCAGGATGTAGACGTTGCGGTGGGTCAGTTGCAGTGCCGCCGTGCGGGGGTGCCGCGACCGCCACCAGCGCTCGAACGCGGCCTTCACACCAGACCGACCGCCTGCACCATGGCCTGCAGTTGCGCCCGCCGCCCGCGGGAGGCGCCGGCGCGCACGTGCAGGCGATGGGCCAGCACGGGTTCCGCCACGGCCTGGACATCCGACGGGCTTACGTGGTCGCGACCTTCCAGCATCGCGTGGGCCCGGGCGGCGCGCAGCAGGGCCAGGCCGGCCCGAGGCGACAGGCCCTGGGTGAACCACTCTCCGGACCTGGAGGCCGTGAGCAGGGCCTGCACGTAGTCCAGCAGGGCGGGCGCCGCATGCACTTGGTGGACATGCTGTTGGGCGGCCTGAAGCTCGACCGCCCCCATCACCGGGCGAAGCTGCTTCAGCACCTCGCGCCGGTCGGCGCCTTCGAGCAGCGCGCGCTCGGACGCTGCATCGGGGTATCCCATCGACAGGCACATCAGAAAACGGTCGAGTTGGCTTTCCGGCAGCGGGAAAGTGCCGAGCTGTTCCGAGGGGTTCTGTGTGGCGATCACAAAAAAGGGCGAAGGCAGCGGGCGCGTCACACCGTCCAGGCTGACCTGTCGCTCCTCCATGGCTTCGAGCAAGGCGCTCTGGGTGCGCGGGCCCGCGCGGTTGATTTCGTCGGCCAGCAGCACCTGGGTGAACACCGGGCCCTGGTGGAAGACGAACTGTTCCTGGGTGCGTTCGTAGACACTGATGCCGATCAGGTCACTGGGCAGCAGGTCGGCGGTGAACTGCACCCGGCTGAAGCGCAGGCCGAGCGACAGCGCCAGGGCGTGCGACAGCGTGGTCTTGCCTGTGCCGGGGAGGTCCTCGATCAGCAGGTGGCCACCGGCCAGCAGGCAGGTCAGGGCCTGGCGCAACTGCAGGGGCTTGCCGACGATGACGGACGCCAGCTGCCGCTCCAGCTGCACCAGTCGGGTCTGTATGGATTCGGGGTGGGCGGTGCGCTGCGTATGATGGGTCTCGACCATCCGCCGAACATACCGGAACACCCAGCTCCCTTGCGGCCGTGCGGCCGAGACGGCGTGCCAAATACACGATGACCACCGCCTACTACTTCCACCCCGATTTTCTCGGCCACGACATGGGGGCCGGGCATCCGGAGTGCGCGCGGCGCCTGAAGGCCATCGAGGCCCACCTGGCCACCACCGATCTGGCCGCGGTGTTGCAGCGCCGCGAGGACGTGCCGCTGGCCGAGCACACCGATCTGCTGCACGCCCACACCGAAGGTTACCTGCTGGAGCTGGGCGAGTTGCTGGACCGGGCCGAAGCCACTGGTGAGCTGGTGTCGGTGGATCTGGACACTCGTGTCGGTCCCGGCACGCGCCAGGCGATGCTGCGGGCCGCTGGGGCCGCCGTGGCCGCCACGGATGCGGTGATCGACGGCGAGGTCGACAACGCGTTCTGCTGCGTGCGTCCCCCCGGGCATCACGCCACGCGCTCCGTGGCACTTGGCTTCTGTTTTGCCAACAACGTGGCCATCGCGGCGCGCCACGCTCTGGACGTGCGCGGCCTGCAGCGGGTGGCCATCGTCGATTTTGACGTGCACCACGGCAACGGCACGGAAGACATCATCGCCGGTGACGATCGGGTGCTGATGCTGAGCTTTTTCCAGGACCCCCTGTTTCCCTACTCGGGCGGGGTGCCGATGGGCACCAACATGGTCAACGTGCCGGTGCCGGCGCGTGCGGGTGGCGCGGAGGTGCGGGCACTGGTGCAGTCGCAGTGGTTGCCGGCGCTGGAAGACTTCCGCCCGGAAATGATTTTCGTCTCGGCCGGTTTCGATGCCCATCGCGAGGACGACATGGCCCAGATGCAACTGGACGAGGCCGATTTCGCGTGGTTGACCGAATGCCTGGTCGAGGCGGCTGGCCGTCACGCCGCGGGGCGGATCGTGTCCTGCCTGGAGGGCGGCTACATGATGAAGCCGCTGGCCCGCAGCGTTGAGGCCCACCTGAGGGCGCTGACCGGCCAACGCCTCGAGTCCGGGCCCTGACCGGCTTCAGCCTTCCGCCTGCGACAGGGCCGCACGCCAGATGCGCAGCGGAATGTGGTGGGTGAGCCGGTGCAGGGCGCTGTCGACCAGCGCCGCGTGCACGTCGTGGCCAATCCCTTCTGCGATGTCGAGTGTCACGTCGGCATCGGGCAGCGAGGAGAGGTGGTTCAGCGCTTCCTGCGAATGGTGGACCGGAATCACCGCGTCGTCCGAGCCATGGAACAGGTGCAGCGTGGTGCGGGGCGGGGCCGCTTCGGGCAAACGGGCGTAGCGTCCCGAAAAGGCCAGCACGCGTCCGGCCAGGTCGGGATCGGCCGCCACGGCTTCCAGCGACAGGATCGCTCCTTGCGAAAAGCCGATCAACGCCGTGGCGGCCGGGTCCACCTTCAGACGCAGCTGGGCCTGCTTCACCCACTCGGTCAAGCGCGACACGCTGGCTGCCACACGTGGCACGCGGTTCTCTTCGGTGATGCCGGTGAGTGAAAACCACTGCCGGCCTCCCGGCACGACGTCGTGGGCGTCCCAGCCCGCAGGGATCAGGTAGGCCGCCTGCGGAAAGTGGGCCCGCATGGTCCGCGCCAGCGAGAGCATCTGGGCCGGCGTGGCACCGACGCCGTGCAGCAGCACCATCAACTGCTGAACGGGACCGGACTCGGGCAGGAGTTCGAGGGTCGTTCCGGAATCGGGCGGTGCGGCAGGGGCGTTCGGCGTGGTCATGTCGGGGGCTTCAAAATCGGTGAGGCCCCGAGGTCGTGGCGACCGATCGGCGGTGCGGGTCGACGGGCGGTGCAGGCCGGAACGATGCGGGGCGATGGCGCGATTGTCGTCGCGATCCATCGCCCCGTGCACGAGAGCCAGGAGAGGGCGCTCAGCCGTCCAGGTTGATGCGGCGCACCAGTTCGGCCAGGACGGTGTCGGCCTGATCGTTGGCCACCTGGCAGGTGCCAGCCGCCTGGTGACCGCCACCGCCGTAGGCCAGCATCAGGGTGCCCACGTCCGTCTTGCTGCCGCGGTCCAGGATGGACTTGCCGGTGGCGAAGACGGTGTTCTGCTTCTGCAGGCCCCACATCTGGTGGATCGAAATGTTGCACTGCGGGAACAGCGCATAGATCATGAAACGGTTGGTCGCCCAGATGGTCTCTTCCTGACGCAGGTCGAGCACCACGAGGTTGCCGTGCACGGTGGCGCAGCGCTGGATCTGTTCCTGGGCGCGTTCGGCGTGGTCAAAGTACAGCTGCACGCGCTCCTGCACGTCGGGCAAGCCCAGGATGTCCTGGATGCCGTGTGTGCGGCAGACGTCGATCAGCTCCATCATCAGCGCGTAGTTGCTGATGCGGAAGTCGCGGAAGCGGCCGAGTCCGGTGCGGGCGTCCATCAGGTAGTTCAGCAGCGTCCAGCCCTGGGGGTCGAGGATGTCTGCTCGGCTGTATTGAGCCGAGTCGGCCTGGTCGACCGCCGTCATCATCTGTGGGTCGACCCTCGGGAAGGTCTTGGCGCCGCCGAAGTGGTCGTACACCACGCGGGCTGCAGAGGGGGCCTTGGGATCGATGATGTGGTTGGCCTGGCGCTCGGTGTTGCGCAGCGTTTCCGACGCATGGTGGTCAAAAGCCAGGTGCACGCCGGGCACGTAGGGCAGGTTGGTCGTGATGTCGCGGTCGTTGACCTCGATCTTGCCGTCCTGCATGTCCTTGGGGTGGACGAACTTGATGTCGTCGATCAGGCCGAGTTCCTTCAGCAGCACGGCGCACACCAGCCCGTCGAAGTCGCTGCGGGTGATGAGTCGGTGTTGAGGAGAGGAGGCGGTCATGGGCTGGGCTCCGGAATCAGGAAGAAGTTGCGTCGGACGACGCGTGTCGATCGGGACTCTAGAGGTTGCGCCTAGGGGTCAATGGCTGGAAATCCCGTCTCATCGACCCCTTCTTCGGCGGTTTCCGACTTGAACACCCCTTCTGAGGTCGGGTCGCCCATGAACAATTCCCGGATCCGCCGGGATTGGTTGCGGCCAAGGAAAGTCCCGAGTCCATACCGCTGCGTACCTTCTCAAGATGGGATCCGACGGAAGGTCTGGGCGGGCGGGTCTCGCTTAGAAGGTGCAGGGATGAACCCTCAACAAGACCAGGAATGGCCGGTTCGCACGGGGCTGTCGATGGGGGCGGCGCTGATGGCCGGCATGGCGCTCGTCACCGTGCTGGTGGGCGGGCTGGTGGCGTGGCAGGTGTCTCGCTGGGGCGAGGAGGTGATCCGTTTGCGGGTCGAGGAAACCTTGCGGGAGTCGGCGGGCCACATCGCACGTCAGGTGTCGGTGGTTCTGGACGAGCGCCTCACCGGCCTGACGGATCTGCGGGATCTGCTGGAGATCGAGATGGCCGACGCGACGCCGGACCGGGTCCGGCGCGTTTTGGAGCGTTGGCAGGCGAACCAGCCGGATCTGTCGTGGATCGCCCGGGTCGACAGACAAGGGCAGGTGCTGGCGGCCACCGGCGGATTGCTGGAAGGCCAGAGCGTGGCCCACCGCGAGTGGTTCCAGCAGGCCCGCAGCGGCCGCTCGTTCCTGGGCGATGTGCATCCGGCCAAGATGCTGGAGGCCCATTTGCCCCGAACGCCCGATGGGCCGGTTCAGCTGCTGGATCTGGTGCTGCCCCTGCGCGGGCCTGACGGTGAGGTCGTGGGGGTGCTGGGCGCCCACCTGAACTGGCGAGTGGTGGTGCAGGTGGTGCGCCGTGCCGCGGGAAGCCGCCTCAGTGGATTGCCGCCGTCGGTGTCGATCCTCTCGTCGGACGGCACCGTGCTCTACGACTCCCGGGAGGTTGCAGGACGGCTGCTGACGTCCCTGCCGGCGTCTGGGTCGATGGGGGTCGTGGTCTGGCCCGGGGAGCCGACGCCGTCCCTCGTGACGGCGGCGGATTTGCCCTCCGGGACCATGGAGCCGGGGCTGAAGTGGCGCATCGTGCTGCGAGAGCCCGCCTCGGGGGTGGACGCCGCCGTTCGGGCTATGCAGTGGCGGGTGGTGGGCGTCAGCATCGTGGCGGCCGGCCTGTTTTCGCTCCTGGGGCTGTTCGTGGCAAGGCGTCTGACCCGATCCCTGCAGCAACTGGTTGCGGACATCCGTCGCTTTGGCCAGACCGGCTTGCCCCCACCGGTGCATCCGGAGGAACGCCTGCTGGAAGTCCGTGAACTCCAGACCTCGTTCACGACCATGGCGCGACAGGTCGTCGCCCACAAGACCCTGCTGCAGGACACCCAGGTGGAGATCGTCAGTGCCCTCGGGCGAGCGGGCGAGTTCCGCGACAACGAAACAGGCAACCGCGTGGTGCGCATGAGCCTGTGCAGTGCGCATCTGGCCGAGTTGGCGGGCATGACCGCGGTCGAGGTCGACATGCTGCGGCTGGCCAGCCAGTTGCACGACATCGGCAAGATCGGAATTCCCGACCACATCCTGCTCAAACCCGGACGCTTCACGCCCGCCGAGCGGGCGGTGATGGAGCGGCACGTCGCGATCGGCCACCGCATCCTCAGCGGCATCGACACGCCATTGACGCTGCTGGCGCGGGAAATCGCGCAGACCCACCACGAGAAGTGGGACGGTTCCGGTTACCCGCGCGCGCTGAGGGGAGAGGACATTCCGCTGACGGGTCGCATCGTGGCGATCTGCGACGTCTTCGACGCCCTCCTGTCCAGTCGGCCCTACAAGGACTGCTGGACGTTGGAGCGCACCATCGAATTTCTGCGGGAACAGTCCGGGAAGCACTTCGACCCCGGGTTGTTGGCGCTGTTCCTCGCCCACCTGGACGACTTTGTCCTGATCCGCACCGCATTCCTCGACGAGGCCTCGCCAGCGCCCCAAGGGGCCGGGGCACGGGGGCGGGAGGAGGAGTGTCACGTGGCGGAGATGGCCACGTGACGGATGTCCTCGAGGGGGGTCAGTCGGCGGCCACCTCGCTCATCGGCACGCACGAGCAGAACAGATTCCGATCTCCGTAGACGTTGTCCACCCGCCCCACCGGGCTCCAGTACTTGCCCTGGCGCAGGCTGGCCACCGGATAAGCGGCCGTCTCGCGGCTGTAGGCGTGGGGCCACTCGGCGGCCAGCAGGCTCTCGGCGGTGTGCGGAGCGTTCTTGAGCGGGTTGTCCTCGCGCGGCCACGCGCCGGATTCGACCTGACGGATCTCCTCGCGGATGGCGATCATGGCGTCGCAGAAGCGGTCCA
>CAYYCN010000157.1:0-7767 GCA_964470355.1 uncultured Sphaerotilus sp. | reverse complement strand
ATGTTGGCGCGCTGCAGCGATTCCTCGAACATCGAGGCAAAGGATTCCATGCCGAGATCGGCCATTGCTGCTTCAGACATTGGGAGCTTTCTGCGCCGGCGAAATCCGGCGACTTTTGCCACATCCGTGGCCGGGTTGGGTTGTTGAACCGACACCCCGGTGCGCTGACGCGCAGGAGGGCAGGATGCCGGGCCATGAACGCGCCGCCTGCCCGGAACACCCGCGAATCAGCCCTCAAAAGGCTGGCGAGCGTTCCACCACGACAGCACCTGCTCCACGGAGGCCTCGACCCCCAGCACAGAGTTGTCCAGCAAAACGGCGTCTTCAGCGGGCTTCAAAGGAGCGGTGGTGCGGGCCTTGTCGCGCGCGTCACGCTCTTCCAAATCCTTCCGAAGGTCGTCAAGCGTAGCAGAAACACCCTTGGAAATCAATTGCTTATGGCGACGCTCCGCTCGAGCCGCCGCGGTGGCCGTGAGGAAGACCTTGAGTGGGGCATGCGGGAAGATCACGGTGCCCATGTCGCGACCATCGGCCACCAGGCCCGGCAGGCGGCGGAAACCGCACTGGAGCTCGTAGAGCGCCGCCCGAACCGCCGGCCACACCGAAATGCGTGAAGCCATGGTCCCGACGGCTTCCGCTCGCAACTCATCGCTGACGTCCTCATCGTCGAGGAAAATCCGAGTGCCCTCGAAGCGCAACGAAAGCGATTGCGCCACCCGGGCCAAACCCGCCTCGTCGTCGACGGCCACGTTGCACCGGAGCGCAGACAGCGCGGTGACCCGGTAAAGCGACCCCGAATCCAGGGTGTGCCACCCCAGTCGGGCCGCCACTTCGGCCGCCAGGGTTCCCTTGCCCGAGGCGGTGGGGCCATCGATGGTGATCACAGGCACCTGGCGGCACTCGACCACTCCGAACAGCGTTTCAAAATAGTCCGGAAAGGTCTTGGCCACGCACTTGGGGTCTTCGATCCGCACCGGCACGCCGGCTCCACCGTGCTTCAGACCCGAGAACGCCGCCAACGACAGGCACATCGCCATGCGGTGATCGTCGTACGTGTGGATCGAGGCCGCTCGGAACTCGGCCAGGGGATGCACCCGGATGAAATCCGCCCCTTCCTCCACGGAGGCACCCAGTTTGCGCAGTTCGTTGGCCATGGCGGCGATGCGATCGGTTTCCTTGACACGCCAACTCGCGATGTTGGTCAAGGTGCACGGGCCATCGGCATAGAGCGCCATCACCGCCAGCGTCATCGCCGCGTCCGGAATGTGGTTGCAGTCCAGCTCCAGTGCCTTCAGCGGCCACGCACCCCGGCGGACTTCCAGCCAGTTCGGCCCCGAAACCACCTGCGCCCCCATGGCCCGGGCGGCTTCGACAAATCGGATGTCGCCCTGGATCGACGCCGCCCCCACACCCTCGATGCGCACCGGCTCGGCCACCCCCGCGATGGCCCCCAAGGCCACAAAATAGGAGGCCGAAGAGGCATCCCCCTCGACATAGACCTCTCCGGGCGTCACGTAACGGGCGCCGGCCTGGATCGTGAAACGCTGCCAGCCGTCACGCACCACCCGAATGCCGAACCGCTCCAGCAGGTTCAGCGTGATTTCGATGTAAGGCTTGGAGATCAACTCCCCCACCACCTCGACCACCACCTCCCGCTCGGCAGCGGCCAACGGCAACGCAAGCAGCAAGGCCGTGAGGAACTGGCTCGATACGTCGCCGCGCACCCGCACCGGCCGATCCAGGCGCAGGTCGCCCCCGTGCAGACGCAGGGGCGGATACCCCTCCTGCACCGTGCAATCCACCGAGCAGCCCAGACCACGCAGCGCGGTGACCAGATCGCCGATCGGGCGCTCGTGCATGCGGGGAATGCCACGCAGCGTGTACTCCCCTCCGTGCACAGCCGACAGCACCGCCAGCGCCGCCGTGAGCGGACGCATCGCCGTGCCAGCATTGCCGAGGAACAGATCCGCACGACCGGTTTTAGGCGTCGCGCCCACGCCGGTCACCCGCGTGTCGCGGCCCTCCTGTTCGATGCGACAGCCCAGCTCGCGCAATGCATCGAGCATCACGCGGGTGTCGTCGGAATCCAGCAGGTCGACCAGGGTCGTGCACCCTTCGCTCAGACCCGCCAGCAGCAACAGTCGATTGGAAATGCTCTTGGAGCCCGGCAGCACGACGGTGCCGCCCGCCTGCCCGAGGGGTGGCAGGTCCAGGTGAGAGATCGAGTACATCTGAGAATCCGTTCAGCGCGCGGTCGGGCCCGCTGCGGGCCGCGCGCTCATTTGCCATTGGGAGCGCCCCTCGGACGCCGTGCGGATGAGGTCCTCCAGCGCTTCCTGGTTGCCCGAGCGCATGACGTGCTCGAAGGCATCCAGGGCATGCCGCAGTCGCTGGGACTGCTTGATGACCTCTTCCCGGTTGCTCATGAGGATGTCGCGCCAGATCGTCGGATCACTGGCCGCGATGCGCGTGAAATCACGAAACCCCGGACCGGCCAGCGACAGGAACTCGCGCCCCGCCGGCTGCTGGACCACCGCATTGAAGTACGCAAAGGCCAGCAGATGCGGGAAATGGCTCACGGCCGCAAAAGCCGTGTCGTGGTTCTCCGGCGTCATGCGCAGCACCTGGCAGCCGATGGCCGCCCAGACATCCGTGGCCTTCTGCACCAACGTTGCATCGGTCTGCGGCAGCGGCGTGAGGATGACCTGCCGCCCCTGATACAGCTGGGCATCGGCGTGTTCGACCCCGGCCACTTCCTTGCCGGCAATGGGGTGCGCGGGCACGAACCCCGGCAAACGATCCCCCAGCACCCGACGCGCCGCGTCCACGACGTCGCGCTTGGTGCTGCCCACGTCCATGAACAGCGTGCCGGGATCCATCAAGGAACGGATCGCCTTGAACGTGGACTCCGTTGCCGACACCGGCACGGCCATCAACACAATGTCGGAACCCGAAACCGCCAGCAGCGCCGATTCAGCACCGATGTCGATCACCCCCATCTTGCGGGCCCGCTCGATGGTCGAAGGCGACTTGCTGTAGCCGACCACACGCTGCACCAGCCCTGCGCGCTTGAGCGCCAGGGCAAAACTGCCACCCATCAGGCCGCAGCCGATCAACCCGAGTTGATTGAACATGAAGGAATCCGTCCCGTGCGGACGCGGTCAGTGAACGTCGATCGGGTAGGTGCCCAGCACCTTGAAGAAGGCGCAGGCTTCGCGCAGCTCCTTCAGCGCCGACTGCACGGTCGGATCGTCCGGATGCCCCTGCAGGTCGATGAAGAAGTAGTACTCCCACTGGCCGGAACGGGCCGGGCGAGACTCCAGGCGACTCATCGACACACCGTGGCGCTTGAGCGGCGCCAGGATGTCGTACATCGCGCCCGGACGGTTGGTCACCGACACCACCAGGCTGGTGCAGTCATGACCCGATGCCTTTGGAACCGGATGCCGGTGCGGATCGGTGACGACAGCGAAGCGGGTTCGGTTGTGCGTGTCGTCCTGGATGGCAGGCGATACCACGTGCAATCCGTATTCGCTGGCCGCGCGCGCACTCGCGATGCCGGCCAGACGGGGGTCCAGCGAAGCCAGGCGTGCGCCCTCGGCGTTGCTGGCCACCGGGCGCCGCTCCACCTTCGGCAGGTGCAGCGACAGCCATTCGTGGCACTGCGCCAGCGCCTGGGGATGGGCGCACACCGCTTCGATGCCGTCCAGCGAGTTGTCCTTGCGCAGCAGGTTGTGCCGCACGAACAGGCTGGTCTCGCCGATGATGAACAGCGGCATGGTCAGGAAGATGTCGAGCGAACGGGCCACCATGCCCTCGGTCGAGTTCTCGACCGGCACCACGCCGAAGTCGGCCACGCCGGCCGAGGTCGTGCGGAACACTTCGTCGATGCTGGCACAGGGCACCCGCACGATGGACGAGCCGAAATAACCCAGCGCCGCCTCTTCGCTGAACGTGCCCGCCGGGCCCAGGTACGCCACACGCGTGGGCGTCTCCAGCGAACGGCAGGCGCTCATGATCTCGCGCCAGATGGGCGCGATGCTTTCACCCTTGAGCGGCCCCGGGTTCACGGCCTTCAGGCCGTCGATGACCTGGGCCTCACGCTCGGGCCGGAACACGACCGAGCCTTCCTTCTTCTTGATCTCGCCGACATGCTGGGCCAGCCCGGCGCGCCGGTTGAGCAAGGCCAGCAGGTCCCGGTCCAGCGCGTCGATCTGGTCGCGCAGGGCCAGAAGATCGGGGCCGGAGCACAAGGCGCCGCCAGCTTCAGTGGATTCTTTTTCAGCCATGGCGACGGGCGAAGTCCTGCATGTAGGAAACCAGAGCCTGCACGCCTTCCAGCGGCATGGCGTTGTAGATGGAGGCACGCATGCCGCCGACGGACTTGTGACCCTTGAGCTGAAGCAGCCCCGCCTCGCCCGCGCCGCGCAGGAAGGCTTCGTTGAGCGATTCGTCGGCGAGCACGAATGGCACATTCATCCGCGAGCGTGCAGCCGGGTCGATCGGGTTGCGGTAGAACCCGCCGTTGCCGTCCAGGTAGTCGTACAGCAGGCCCGACTTCTCCAGTGCGCGGCGTTCCATTTCAGGCACACCGCCCTGCACCTTGATCCACTGGAACACCAGCCCGGCGATGTAGATGCCGTAGGTGGGCGGCGTGTTGTACATGGACTGGTTGTCGGCCACGTTGCGGTAGTCGAACGCCGACGGACAGACCGCCATCGCATGGCCGATCAGGTCCTCTCGGGCGATGACGATCGTCACGCCCGCAGGGCCGATGTTCTTCTGCGCCCCGGCAAAGGCCAACCCCACACGCGACCAATCGATGGCGCGCGACAGGATGTGCGAGCTGCAGTCGATCACCAGCGGCGCCGAATGGCCGAGCGCGGCCAGATCCGGCAGCGTGTGGAACTCGACCCCATGGATGGTCTCGTTCGAGCACACGTGCACGTAGGCCGCATCGGAGCGGACCGCCCACGACGCCGGATCGGGGATGCCGTGGAAGCGCCCCTCCACCTGCCCGGAAGCAGCCACCCGGGCATCGCAATAGCGCTGCGCCTCCTTGGCCGATTTCTGCGACCAGCTGCCGGTCACCACAAAATCCACCGCCCCACCGCGCGATAGGTTCATCGGCACGATGGCGTTCTCGGCCAACCCACCGCCCTGCATGAACAGGATGCGGTAGTTCGCCGGAACCGCCAGCAACTCGCGCAGATCGGACTCGGCCTGCGCACAGATGTGGATGAACTCCTTGCCGCGATGGCTCATCTCCATCACGCTCATGCCGCTGCCGTGCCAGTCGAGCATTTCGGCGGCGGCCTGTTGCAACACGGGCTCCGGCAGCATGGCCGGACCTGCGGAGAAGTTGTAGGGGCGGTGCATCTCTTGGACTCAGCTTACTTGGCGGGCTTGGTCTTTCCTGCCGCGCCCTTTTGCTGCGCCGCCTGGCTCAGCTTACCGCCGCTGGCTTCGTCGAGGATCTTGCGGATGGCATCGTCCGCAGCCTGGATCTTCGGATCGACCTTGGGCTTCGAATCCTGGACCACGGCCTCGACCAGGGTCTTGTTCAGCTCAGGCATGGCGGCCTGGTACTTGTTCAGCACCGGCGATTGCAGCATCACCAGGAGTTGCTTGAGTTCGTCTTCGGTGAACTGCTTGTCGATGGCGTCGGCCACGGTCGACTGGCTGACCTTGGCCACGCTCGCCTTGACGATGGGCAGGCTGCCGTCGGCGTATTTCTTGAGCTCGGCATCGATCTTCTTGGCGGCGGCCTCGCGCTTTTCCGGCTCCACGGCTTGCATCAGCATCTGCTGAGCACCACCGGCCATCTGGCGTGCGGGGGCTTCGGTCATGTTCTTGGCCGTCGCATCCAGCGCTGGCTGCTGAAGGGTCAGCAGCTTCTGCACCAGATCCTTCTTGGACTCGGCTTGCGCAGGCACGGCCACGGCGGCCAGGGCGAGTACCAGGGAGGTGGCCCAAACAGGTTTGATCAGCTTCACAAAAAGTCCTTGCTGGAGGGAAAAGAGTCAGCCCGCGCCAGGCGCGGGCCGGTGCTCGAGGCTCAGGCCCCGGGAGCGTCGGTCGGTTCGGTCTCGCCGACCGGCCCGTCGGAATCGCCAGACGGCGACTCCGCGGCCAGGTCGTTGTTGGCATCGTTCTCGACGATGCGCTGCAGGCCCGAGAGCAGAGAACCCTCGTCCAACGCGATCAGGGTCACCCCCTGGGTCGCACGGCCGAGTTCCCGGATCTCGGACACCCGGGTGCGCACCAGCACGCCCTTGTCCGTGATCAGCATGATCTCGTCGTCCGGATGCACCAGTGTCGCCGCGACGACCTTGCCGTTGCGCTCGCTTTGTTGGATTGCGATCATGCCCTTGGTTCCCCGGCCATGACGCGTGTACTCGACGATGGAGGTGCGTTTTCCGTAGCCGTTCTCGGTGGCGGTGAGCACGCTTTGCTGCTCGTCTTCGGCCACCAGCATGGCGATCACGCTTTGGCCGTCCTCCAGCATCATGCCGCGCACACCACGCGCGTTGCGCCCCATCGGGCGCACGTCGTTCTCATCAAAGCGCACGGCCTTGCCGCCATCGGAGAACAGCATCACGTCGTGCTGGCCATCGGTCAGCGCCGCACCAATCAGGAAATCCCCTTCATCCAAGTCGACCGCAATGATGCCGGCCTTGCGCGGGTTGCTGAAGTCATCCAGCGCCGTCTTCTTGACCGTGCCACGTGCGGTGCACATGAAGATGAAGTGGTCTTCTGGGAAGCTGCGGTTGTCGCCCGTGAGCGGCAGCACCACGGTGATCTTCTCGCCCGGCTGCAGCGGGAACATGTTGACGATGGGCTTGCCGCGGCTGTTGCGGCCACCGCCCGGCACTTCCCACACCTTCAGCCAGTACACGCGACCGCGGTCGCTGAAGCACAGCATCCAGTCGTGCGTGTTGGCAATGAAGAGCTGGTCGACCCAGTCGTCGTCCTTGGTCTGCGTGGCCTGCTTGCCGCGCCCGCCGCGCTTCTGGGCGCGGTACTCGGCCAGCGGCTGGCTCTTGATGTAGCCGGTGTGGCTGAGCGTGACGACCATGTCGGTCGGCGTGATCAGATCCTCGGTGCCCAGTTCCTGAACGTTGTGCTCGACCACCGAGCGGCGCGCGCCGACCTTGGTCTGGCCGAACTCCTGCTTCAGGACCGTCAGCTCCTCGCTGATGATGAAGGTCACGCGCTCGGGCTTGGCCAGGATGTCGAGCAGGTCGGCGATGTGGGCCATCACCTCCTTGTACTCGCCGATGATCTTGTCCTGCTCCAGGCCGGTCAGGCGCTGCAGGCGCATCTGCAGGATTTCCTGGGCCTGGACCTCGGACAGGCGGTACAGGCCGTCGGCCTGCAGACCGAATTCGGCAGGCAGGTTTTCCGGGCGGTAGGAAATGCGTCCACCGGGCGTGTCGCCTTCGGCGCGCGACAGCATCTCGCGCACCAGCGACGAATCCCAGCTGCGGTCCATCAGCGCCGCCTTGGCCACCGGCGGCGTCGGCGAGTTCTTGATGAGCTCGATGAAGTCGTCGATGTTGGCCAGCGCCACGGCCAGACCTTCGAGCACATGCCCACGGTCGCGCGCCTTGCGCAGTTCGTAGACGGTGCGGCGGGTCACCACCTCGCGGCGGTGCTCCAGGAAGATGTCGAGCAGCTGCTTGAGGTTGCACAGCTTGGGCTGACCGTCAATCAGCGCCACCATGTTCATGCCGAACGTGTCCTGCAGCTGCGTCTGCTTGTACA
>CAYYCN010000156.1:0-7826 GCA_964470355.1 uncultured Sphaerotilus sp. | reverse complement strand
AGGCGGGTGACGAGGTGTGGATCTCGCTGTGGGGCGGCAAGACCGACCAGTCGGCCATCGTGGTCTACGACGACAAGACCTTGAAGCTCAAGAAGGTGATCACCGATCCCGCGATCGTGACGCCGACGGGCAAGTTCAACGTCTTCAATACCCAGCACGACGTTTACTGATCGGCCTGCGGGCCCTGTCCCAGGGCCTGCGATCAGACCTCCGTCACCGACGGGCCGGCCTGTCCGAGACGACATGCCGGCCCGTGTGGCTTGAGGTCGGTCCCCACCTGTCTGACAAGAGGACTTCCACATGAGACACCCGCGTTCGATCCGTTGGCTTCAGCCTTGCGCGGCCGCTGCCGCCCTGGTCCTCCTCAACGTGCCCGCCTGGGCTGCGGCTCCGGACTGGAGCAAGGTGCCCGTCAAGGCCATTTCCGCCTTCTATCCCGGTGCGTCGCCGATCGAGTGGATCGTCCAAGGCACCGAGCACGGCGGTGCCCGTGCACTCAAGAAGGGCGAAACCTGCGCCAGTTGCCACCACGAAGAAGTGGCCGACATGGGCAAGAAGATCGTCAGTGGCCAGAAGAACGAGCCGGCACCGATCGCCGGCAAGGCCGCGGCCATCCCTGTGACGGTGCAGGCCGCCCACGACGGCGCCCAGCTGTACCTGCGCTTCACTTGGAAGCAGCCACCCGGTGGCGGACCGAAGATGGACGTGAACAATGCCGTCAAGTTGGCCGTCATGCTGGAGGACAACAAGGTGGAGCGGGCCAATCTCTCCGGCTGTTGGGAAACCTGCCACGTCGACGCCCGCACCATGCCGGAAGGCAAGGATGACCAGAAGACCAAGTACGTGGTGGGTGGGGATGTGGCATCCGGCAAGTTCTACGACCTGATCCAGTGGACCTCCAAGGACGGCAAGTTCGACGGGCACGTGGCCGACAAGCGTGTGATGACCGGTGGCACCGCCCTGGTGGACGCCGTTGGCGAGAAGAAGGGCGATCAGTGGACGGTCACGTTCACCCGCAAGTTCACGGGAGGCGCCGGGGACATTGCGCTCGCCCCGGGCAAGGTCGTGAACTTCGGCTTTGCCATCCACGACGACCACACGCACGGCCGTTTCCACCAGGTGTCGATGGGTTACACGCTGGGCCTGGACGCCGAGGCCGACGTCACCGCGGCCAAGCAGTGACCCCCCGGGAGAGGGCCAGCGGCGCGTCTGGAGGGTGTCGCTCCGATCTCCCGATCCTGAGCTTTCCGTGCGCTTGCAGTTGAACCAGTTCAAGGACTGGATCGCCCCATCGCCCGACGATGGGGGCAGCGAAAGTTGACGGATGACAACCATGATGCCCAGGTTTCCCGCCCGCGCCTCCGTTTGGGGGCTCGTGCTGAGCATGACCGGAGCCGTTGCCGCATCGGTGGTGGGTGGCGAGGTGTCCCGTGCGGTGGAACCCCAGCGGCAACAGATGTTGGTGCGCATGGTCCGACAAGACTGCGGCTCCTGCCACGGCATGCGGCTCACGGGGGGGCTCGGCCCGCCCCTGACCGTCCAGGCACTGTCGCACTGGCCCGTCGAGAGCCTGACGAGTGTCATCTACCTCGGCCGTCCCGGCACGCCGATGCCGGGCTGGCACACCCTGATCAGCGAGGACGAGGCGCAGTGGATCGCCCGTCGCCTGTTGACCGGATTTCCCGAGGAACCTGCCGCGGCGCAGGCCTCGCGTTCCCCGACCCCTTGAGCCCTGCGGAGCCTGGCCATGAATCTTCCCGACCTGCAACGCCGTCGGCATTTGCGGCAACTGGCGTCTGTGGCGGCCTGGCCTGCGCTGGGTTCTGCCTTGGCCGGACTGGGCGGTTGCGCCACGGCGCCGTCTTCGCCCATTGGATCGGGCGATCTGGGGGTGGTCGTGCTGCGCGCTACTGGGGCGGTGGCCATCGTCAACACCACCCGACGCGAGGTGCTGGGGGAGGTGGGTGGCTTGGGGGACCTGTCGCATGCCTCGGTGGTGTTTGCGCGCGACGGGCGCCATGCCTACGTGTTTGGCCGTGACGGCGGCCTGAGCCAGGTGAACCTCCTCACGCGTCGTGTCGAGGCCCGCATTCTTCAGGCGGGCAACTCCATCGGAGGGGCGGTCAGCGCCGACGGCACCTTGGTGGCGGCTCAGAACTACACCCCGGGCGGGGTCAAGGTGTTCAAGGCCGACACGCTGGAGCTGGTGGCCGATCTGCCCGCCGAGTACGCACCGGGCAAGCTGTCACGGGTGGTCGGGCTGGTCGATTTGCCGGGTCGCCGGTTTGCCTACAGCTTGTTCGACGGCAATGCCATCTGGGTGGCCGACCTCTCGGACCTGGCGCAGCCGAAGGTCACGAAGTTCGAGGACATCGGCCGCCAGCCATACGACGCGCTGGTGACCCCCGACGGGCGTCACTACATCGCGGGCCTGTTCGGTGAGGACGGTCTGGCGATGATCGACCTGTGGTCGGAGCGTCCGACCGTGCAGCGCATCCTCGGCGGTTACGGCCGGGGTCAACAGCCGCTGCCGGTCTTCAAGATGCCCCACCTGCGGGGATGGGCGGTGGCGGGGCGCCGGGCCTACCTGCCGGCCATCGGTCGCCACGAGGTGCTGGTGGTCGACCTCGACACCTGGGCGGAGGTGGGGCGCATCCCGGTGGCCGGACAACCGGTGTTTGTCATGGCCCGTCCCGATGGGCGTCAGGTCTGGGTGAACTTTGCCGTGCCCGACTACCACCGTGTGCAGGTCATCGACACCCCCAGCCAGAAAGTTGTGGCCACGCTGGAACCAGGCAAGGCGGTGCTGCACATGGAGTTCACCCCCCGTGGCGAATCGGTGTGGATCAGCTCGCGTGACGACCACCGCGTGTCGGTCATCGACACCACCTCCCTGAGCACGCAGGCCGTGCTGCCGATGCAAGCGCCCAGCGGCATCTTCTTCACCTCGCGCGCTGCGCGGCTGGGGTTCTGACCATGGGCCTCGCTGCGATGGAAACCCTCTGCTCCTCACCGCCCGGCGGTCGCCGCCCGGAGGCCGGAGAGTCGGCACTGGAGCTGCTCAATCCCTGGCAGCACGGCTTTCCGCTGTGTTCCCAGCCGTTTGAGGTGCTGGCCCGGGTGCTGGGACGCACCGAGTCCGAGGTGCTGTCCGATCTGCAGGACCTGCAGGCCGGAGGCACCCTCAGCCGGATCGGGGGGGTCTTCCATGGCGCGGCGGGTGGGGCGGCACTGCTGTCGGCCATGAGGGTGGCACCCTCGGACCTGGAGCGGGTGGCGGCGTGCGTGTCCGCCCACCCGGGGGTCAACCACAACTACGAACGAGAGGGCCCCTACAACCTTTGGTTCGTGATGACCGGACCCGATCCCGTGGGTGTGGAAACCGCCATGCGCGACCTGGAGCGATCCACCGGGCATCGGGCGTTGCGTTTGCCGATGGAGCGGGCCTACCGCATTGACCTGGGCTTCGACCTGCGCCGACGGGGGGGACGCGTCCGTGCGGATGGGCTGGCACCGACCGGTGAGATCCGCCGAGCCCCGGCGTCACCGCTGTCGGCTCGGGACTGGCCGTTGGCCGCGTGGGTGGAAGAGGGGTTGCCGCTGGTGTCGCGACCCTACGCGGCCTGGGCACAAGACCTGGGCCTGGACGAGGCTGAGGTGCTGTCCGAGGTGTCGCGCTGGTTGCAAGAAGGGCAGCTGCGTCGATTCGGTGTGGTGGTGCGTCATCACGAACTGGGCTTTTCGGCCAACGCGATGACCGTCTTTGACGTGCCAGCCGACCGCGTGGACGCCTGTGGCGAGGCGTTGGCGCGAGAAGAGGGCGTCACCCTGGCCTATCGCCGTGCCCGTGACCGCGACTGGCACTACAACCTGTATTGCATGGTGCATGGGCGTGACCGCGATGCGGTGAATCACGTCCTGCTGGGCGCGGTGGCCCGCTGTGGCCTGCGCGACTGTCCGCGGGTGGTGCTGTTCTCTCGTCGGCGTTTCAAGCAGACCGGGGCCCGGCGTTTTCGCCCTTCGATCTCCAAGGCATTTGCGGAGGCTTCGAGCCATGTTGCGACCGGATGACCTGCGACTGATTGACCACCTGCACGGTGGGTTCCCCTTGAGTGACCGTCCCTTCGCCGAGGTGGCGGCCCGCCTGGGCGGCAGCGAGGACGGCCTGCTGTCGCGCCTGTCGGCCCTGCTGGCGAGCGGGACGCTCACGCGCTTCGGGCCCTTGTTTCAGATCGAGCGGGCGGGGGGGCGTTTTGTGCTGGCCGCCATGGCGGTGCCGGAAGACCGGTTCGAGGCCGTGGCCGATCAGGTCAACGAGTTGGACGAAGTGGCCCACAACTACCGACGCGAACACGCGCTGAACATGTGGTTCGTGCTGGCCGCTGAAAGCCCCGAGGCGGTGCAGGCCGCCATCGGACGCATCGAGGCCCGCACTGGGCTGCACGTGCTGGCGTTTCCGAAGGAGCGTGAGTATTTCGTGGAGCTGCGGTTGCCGCTGTTTCCGGGGGCCGGCCGGGCCGGAAACCGGCTGGACGGGGGGGCTGAGGCCTCGTCCCCACCCGCCGTGCCGCTGGTGCTGGATGCCCGCGACCGGGGCCTGTTGGCCGCCACGCAGGCCGGGCTGCCGCTGCTGACCCGACCGTACGAGGCCGTGGGGGCGGTGCTGGGTGAATCGGGCGAGTGGGTGCGCCAGCGCCTGGGCGAGATGCTGGCCAGCGGACTGGTGCGCCGCATCGGCGCGGTGCCCAATCACTACCGACTCGGTTTTGTGGCCAACGGCATGACCGTGTGGGACGTGGACGATGCGTGTGTCGACGAGCTGGGCGAGCGCATCGGGGCCTTGCCTGGGGTGAGCCATTGCTACCGCCGTCCGCGCCACCGGCCCGACTGGCCGTACAACCTGTTCGCCATGCTGCATGGCCGCGACCGTCAAGAGGTGCAGGCGCAGGCCGAAGGGCTCCAGGCCCTGTTGGGGTCCGCCTGCCGTGGGCACGACATCCTGTACTCCAGTCGTATCCTCAAGAAGACCGGCTTGCGCCTGAGGGAGGCCTGATACCATGTTCCGAATCAGCCAGTACCTCCAGCAGATCGCACGGGCCGAGGCCTCGGGGGTTTATCCGCCCGCGGGTCGTGCCGGCAAGCCACCGGGCCCGGTGGTGATCTGGAACCTGATCCGCCGCTGCAACCTGACCTGTGCGCACTGTTACGCCCTGTCGGCCGACCATGATTACGAAGGCGAGTTGCGCACCGACGAGGCGATGGCGGTTCTGCGGGATCTGAAGGCTTTTCGGGTCCCGATGGTCATCCTCTCGGGGGGCGAGCCCCTGATGCGACCAGATCTTTTTGATCTCACCGCCTACGCCCGCGAGATCGGCCTGCGCGTGGCCTTGTCCACCAACGGCACGCTCATCACGGCCGACGTGGCACGTCGCATCGCGCAGGCGGAGTTCGATTACGTGGGCATCAGCCTCGATGGCCTGGCCGAGACGCATGACCGTTTCCGCCGCATGAACGGGGCCTTCGATCTCAGCCTGCGGGCATTGGGGCACCTGCGCGACTGGGGCGTCAAGACGGGCCTGCGCTACACCATGACGTCGATGAATGCGCATGACCTGCCGGCACTGCTGGACCTGATGCGGCGGGAGTGCATCGACAAGTTCTATTTTTCGCACCTGAACTATGCGGGGCGCGGCAACATCCACCGCGCCAAGGACGCCCAGTTCAGCGCCACGCGCCAGGCCCTGGACCTGCTGTTCGAGCGTGCCTGGGAGGCCGCGCGCGATGGACTCGACGAAGCCTATGTGACCGGCAACAACGACGCCGACGGGGCCTACCTCCTGCGCTGGGCCGGCGAACGCTGGCCGCAGTGGGCCGATGCGCTGCACGAGCGCCTGCAGGCCTGGGGCGGCAACGCCAGCGGCCTGTACGTGGCCAACATCGACAACCTTGGCGAAGTCCACCCCGACACCATGTGGTGGCACCATGCCCTGGGCAACGTGCGCCAGCGCCCGTTCTCCGAGATCTGGGCCGACCCGTCCGACCCGTTGATGGCGGGTCTCAAGCGGCAGCCCCGGGCCGTGGGCGGGCGTTGCGCTGAGTGCCGCTACCTGTCGATCTGCGGTGGCAACACCCGCGTGCGCGCCGAGCAGGTCACCGGAGACCCGTGGGCCGAAGATCCCGGCTGCTACCTCGACGATGACGAGGTGGGCGTGAGCGGTGGGGCCGAGCGGGTGCAGGTGACGCCGTTTGTGGGCAAGCGCAGGGCGGTGGGGGTGCCGGTGGTGGTGGCGTGATGCGGGTCGGGGAGTCCTTGCATTGGAGTCCATGGGCGCCTTGGTGATCTATGCGGACTTGTGGACCGACCGCGGTAAGAGCCCCGCATCGCTCGTGTATGAGGATGTCCGAACCACCCTGTCCGATCTGGCTGCCCCAGGTACCCAGTTGCTGGCGCGGTTCAAGGGGTTGAACCTGGGAGCCGCAGGACTTGTTTTCGGATTCCAGGTGGAAGCGGTGGGCAAGTCGGGTGGCGCCACGCTGGGGGAGGTGTTCACCGAGTGGGTGGACGCTCGCAGCCTTTTGCGGGCGCTGTTTCAACGGCCTATGAGCCTTTGGGCCAGGATTTTGTCCGTTGGAAGCGAGGGCCGCTGGAACGGATCGACGGCGTCAAACTGCCGTCCCACGAGGTGATGCAACAAGGATTTCTGGCCGTGGGCCAACGCCCAGAGGAACTGCAAAACGCGTTGGTGTTGCTCCAGTCCCGCTCGGAGGATCCTGACGTCGCTTTTCCCATCATCTGCACCACCTGGGCTGCGGCAGCAGCGGAAGTGGAACTCGCAGCCATTGAAGCGCTAGGAGCCTTGGCATCGGCCATCTTTGGCCGGATCAGATCGGCGTGGCGGTGGACACGCCACAAGTGCAGAACAGGGTCGACCGACTGATCACGGCCAACCTCATCCATCGACAATCACACGGGGTCTACGCAGCGGCGGATCCGTTTGTCCGTCAAGCGTGGAGGCAGCGCAAAGCCATGCAGTTGCAAAGCGTCGATCCGACTCCTAAAACCTGAACAGGATCAAGGCTTGCCCTTCATGCCCTGCCTAGAGTGGCAAGGATGAACCCGCTCCGAATCTCCTTCGCCTTGGTGCTGACCTGTGCGACTGGGCTGTCTGTCGGACAGGCGTTGGCTCAGACCCAGGTCGTGCCCGACGCCCCCGCCCTGTTCAAACAACACTGCAGCTCCTGCCACGGCGAGCAGCGCACCGGTCTCATGGGCCCCGCGCTGCTGCCCGAGAGCCTGGAGCGGGTGCGGGGCAACGAGGTCGCCAACGTCATTCGCGACGGCCGACCCGCCACGCAGATGCCAGCCTTCCACGCCGTGCTGAGCGAGGCCGACATCGACGCCCTGGCCAAGTGGGTGCGCACGCCGGTCGTGCCTGCGCCCACCTGGGCCGAGGCCGACATCCGCGCTTCGCGCATCACCACGCCTGCACCGAAGAACGAGCCCGCTGTCCCGCTGTGGAAGGCCGACCCGATGAATCTGTTCGTCGTCGTCGAGGGTGGCGACCACCACGTCAGCCTCGTCGACGGGGATCGCTTCGAGGTCATCACCCGCTTCGCCAGCCGCTACGCGCTGCACGGCGGCCCCAAGTTCACCCCCGACGGCCGCTACGTCTTTTTCGGCTCGCGTGACGGTTGGATCACCAAGTACGACCTCTGGCGCCTGCGCGTCGTGGCCGAGGTGCGGGCCGGCCTGAACATGCGCAATGTGGCCGTCAGCGGCGACGGCAAGTGGGTGATGGCGGCCAACTACCTGCCGCACACGCTGG
>CAYYCN010000155.1:0-7844 GCA_964470355.1 uncultured Sphaerotilus sp. | reverse complement strand
CCACGCCGGGGTCGGTTGGCCCTGGACCGCAGGTGCGCGCTGGGCACGTGTCGCTGGGGCCGGTTCCGGTGCCGGCGTGCCCAGCTGGGCCAGATTCCATTCACCCCGGCGGTCCCGAACGAGCAGCGCCGCGGGTTGTGTGAGCCGAGCCGGGCCGGTGGTCACCGTGCGGGCCGCCGGGTCCACGGCCACGCCTTCGAGGCGACCGGCTTTCAGCGCGATCCACGGGGCCTTTTCTCCCGCTTTGTGCACGGCCAGGTCGTCGAGCGTGAGCACGCCGTCGGTGAGTCGCCAGGCGTGTGCTTGTCGGGCCCCGGCCACCACCACCCGGGCGGCGGCTCCGATCCGGCCGGCGCTCAGGCGCACGCTCAGGTGGGGCGCCAGATACGGCATCAGTGCAGGCAGGTTGAGGTTTTGCAGCGACAGGTGGGCTTCGAGTGCCGCCTCGGCCAGTTCGGCTCGGGTGGTGACCTGGAGGCTCTCGCCCGCCGGGCCGCGCGCGCTCAGGTCGGCTGAGGTGGATCGACCGGGGGCCGTGTCCAGGCCGGTGACCTGAAGGGCCAGGTCGGTCCAGCGGGTCTGGAAGCCCCCCGCGACAGCGGTGTCGGTGAACGACAGGGTCCCGCCGTCCAGGGTGATCCGGTCCACGGCGAGGGCCCATCCGGGGGCCGTGGGGGCGGACGGGGCGTTGGCCGGAGCGGAGGCGCCGGTGGCGGGGGGCGCGACCGGGGACTTGCTGTCGGCCTGCAGGGAGGGGCTCACCAGTCCCGCCAGGTTCAACTGACCCTGGGGGTCCCGACGAAGCGCGAGATCTGGTGATTTCACCGCGATCGACGACAGGTGGGCCTGGCGTGAAAACACCTTCAGCGATTTCACGTCCACGGCCAGTTGGGCCAGATTCAACAGCGGAGCCCCGCGCTGCATGACTTCCACGCCGTTGAGCTGCGCCTGCCCCTGGATTTCCATCTGGCCATCGGTTTCTCCCGGGCGCCGGAAACCGAGTGCCAGTTGCGCCGACAGGCGGCCCCGCTGCAGCGCGGCGGTCAGGGGGACGGGTGAGTAGGTGTCCAGTCCTGCCAGGTCCAGGTCCTGGAATTGCAGGCGCACCGTGCCGTCTCGGGCCTCGAAGAATGGGCGGGCCCGGGCGTCCAGGTTCAGGGGCGCGCCGTTGAGCCGGGCTTCCAGCTTGGGTTGAACATGGATTTCAACCTGTGAGGGCAGGTTGGAGATCGCCGGAATCCCCAGTGCCAGATCGTTCACCACGTGCCGGCGCCCACGGGGGCGGTCCTCGAAATCCACGCGGCCTTCGGTCAGCTCCAGGTTGTGCAGGGCGAACCGCAGCGGCTCGCTCGCCGGGTCGGTGTCGGCCGGTGCCGGGCGCTGGAGCAGGTCCGAAAAGTCGTACCGGCCATCGGCCTGCCGCACGATCCGCAGTTGCGGGGCTTCCAGCCGCACGGCCGCGAGCACCGGTCCGCGCACCCACAGGGAGCGCCATTCCAGATCCGCCAGGGCCAGGCGGGCCGTCAACGCAGGGGATCGCCCCGCCGCATCGAGGATCTGCACCCCTTCGAGGCGGGCGGTGAGTGTGAACGGGTTGAAGGCCACGTTGTCGACCGTGACGCGTCGCCCGAGGGCCTCGGAGGCGGCCGGCAGGCCGTGACGCTGCACCAGGGCCGGCACCAGCAGGAAACCCACGAGGGCGTAAGCGGCCGCGGCCGCCATCGCTCCGAGGACCAGCGCCTGCAGGCGCCCTCGGTTCACCGGCGGGCGTTCGGGCCCACCCCAACTGGGAAGTCGCATGCCGTGAGCCTAACAAACCGCTGCGTCCCGGTGCGTCAATTTTTCTGTCTGGGGGTTGCGGCCGGGGCGTGAAAATCCAAGACGGTCCCACTGTCTGTTCTTCTTTCCGGATCATGCCTCGATTTGCCGCCAACCTTTCGCTGCTCTACAACGAGCTCCCGTTCCTTGACCGTTTTGCCGCGGCTGCGGCGGATGGGTTCCAGGGGGTCGAGTACCTGTTTCCCTACGCCTGGCCTGCCCAGACGCTTGTGGATCCTCTGGAGCGGCATGGCCTGACCCAGGTGTTGTTCAACGCCCCTCCGGGCGACTGGGACGCGGGGGAGCGCGGACTGGCCTGCCGACCGGGGCGCGAAGCGGAGTTCCGTGACGGCATCGCTTTGGCCCTCGAGTACGCCGCGGTCCTGGGCTGCCCCCGTGTGCACGTCATGGCCGGACGGGTGCCTGAGGGGGTGGCGCGCGACGTCGCCCGGGCCACCTTCGTCGACAACCTGCGCCACGCCGCCCACCTTGCGGCAGCGCAGGGGGTGCATCTGCAGATCGAGCCGATCAATCCGCGCGACATGCCAGGTTATTTCCTGCAGCGGCAGGACGAGGCCCATGCCTTGCTCGACGAGATCGGCTCCACCCACGTCCAGGTGCAGATGGACCTCTACCACGCCCAGATCGTGGAAGGTGATCTGGCGACCAAGCTGAGCCGTTGGCTGCCCACCGGACGGGTGGGCCACCTCCAGATCGCGGGGGTGCCGGAGCGGCACGAACCGGATGTGGGGGAAGTGAACTACGCCTACCTCTGGCCCCTGATCGACCGGTTGGGCTACGACGGCTGGATCGGTTGTGAATACCGGCCGCAACGTGGAGCGGTGCCGGGCGGCACCTCGGCCGGACTGGGATGGCGTGATCTCGTGCCTTGAGACGCCCGGGCGAGCGGGCCTGAATCACGGTATCGTGCAGACGTCGCATGGGGCCGCCGTCAGCGCGGTCTTCTTCCAGGAGTTGTGTTCGCCATGAGTACCGAGCTGCTTGCCGAGTTCACCGAAAGCCTGATCGCCCTGCGCCAGCACGTGGGGCCGCGACATCTGGTGGATCCCGGTCCGGACGTCGATCTGCTGCGGCGCATGTTCATGGCGGCGGCGGCGGCTCCGGACCACGGCCGCCTGCGCCCTTGGCGCTTCGTGGTGATGGGCGATGGGGCCCGGGCCCGATTGGGACAGGCCTTTGTGGACGCCCTGCTGGAGCGGGACGCCTCGGCCTCAGAGGAGGACCAGCTCAACGCCCGCGAGAAGGCGCTGCGCAGCCCCACGCTGATCCTGGCCGTGGCCGATTTGCGCACACCCGATCCCAAGGTGTCCGACGCCGAGCGTCTGGTCTCGCTGGGGTGCGCGGTCCAGAACCTGTTGTTGAGCGCGGTGGCCCACGGTTTTGCCGCCGGTTTGTCCAGCGGCCAGGCCCTGGCGTCGCAGGCCCTGCGCCAGGCGTTCGGGATCGCCGAGGGCGAGCAGGCGGTGTGTTTCATCAGCCTGGGCACGCAGGCCCGCCAGCGCCCGGTGCGTGAGCGTCCGCAGGTGGACGAGTTCGTGTCCTGGATCTGAGCGTCATTCGGTCACGCTCTGTTACGCTTGAGACGTGTTCCGGAGCGGGGGCACCGGTATGCTGCGCGCCATCGTGCACCTGGGGCGGACCGTCCTGGGGCCTGTTCTCTTTTTGAACCTGACTGCGGGAGTCTCCGATGAGCGTCAAGAACCGTGCGGGCCTGGGTGCCCTGGTGATGTGGATGGGTCTGGCCGTGGCCGCGATGCCGGCTGGGGCCAGCTCGGTGGGGTCGTCGGCTTCCGACAGCCTGTCCACATCGGTGGGCAGTTTCTCGGACTCGATCGAGAATTCCAGCAAGAGCTCCACTGGGGACGACAAGGTGGCCGAGGGCGACTACCGGGTCGTGGACGTGGCGGCGTTGGACGAACGTGCCGGCACCCTGCGCCTGACGCTGCAGGCCACGGGCGCCGCAGGCGACGGTGAGTTTTTCCTGTATGTGCCGCGCAAGGCCTTCGAGCAAGGGCGGCTGGCCCGAGGCGAGGTGGTCACCGCCCGCGATCGCAGTTACGGCATGGAGTTCGCGCGGGCCGACAACCGGGAGCCGTTTTTCCTGGTGATGAAGGACGGCCTGCACCGTGAGCTGGCCTCCCACCCGGTGGTGCTCTGATCCCGTGGCCCCTCGCTGACTCGGAATCGGCGTGCGTGAGGCGGCTGTGACTCCACGGGGGGCATCGCGACACCCGAACGGCCGTGCCTCTGGAGGGCGCAAGGGCGTCACCGCGGCGGGGGCTTGGGTTCTGGGGCTGGGGCTGTCCGCAGGGGCCCATGCGGGCTCCGCGGAGACGTCCCAGGGGGCGTTCGGCCGAGGCTACTGCGAGCGGCCGGTCCAACTGAGCGTGTCGGACGAAGATCGGCTGCTGCGTCTGGCGACCCTTGTGCGCGACGAGCTGGCGGCGTCCGACGATCGTGTCGCGCTGGTGTCTCGATCCGGCCTCGACCTGGAACGGTTCGGCATCCGGTATTCGCATTCGGGCATCAGCCTGCGCGACAGCGCCAATGCACCGTGGTCTGTGCGTCAGCTTTATTACGCCTGCGACGAGCAGCGGCCGCGCGTTTTTGATCAGGGCCTGTCGGGCTATGTGATCGGCATGGACAACCCTGAACTGGGTTACCTTTCGGTGGTGCTGTTGCCACCCGAGGCCGCCGACCGCCTGGAGCGCGCGGCGCTCGACAACCGGCAGGCCCTGAGTGTCCTGAATCCACGCTACAGCGCCAACGCCTACGCCTGGGGCGTCGAGGCCCAGAACTGCAACCAGTGGCTGGCCGAGATGCTGGCGCTGGCTTGGGGCCGCGTCGAGCCCGGGTCGGTGACGCAGGTGCGTCGATCGGCACAAGCCTGGCTGAACCAGGCGGGCTACCAGGCTGCGGAGTTGTCGGCCAACCCGCTGGTCCGGTTGGCGACGGCCTTCATTCCGTGGGTGCACAGCGATGACCATCCGGAGCGGAATCTGTCCGAAGGGGTTTATCAGGTCCACATGCCCCAGTCCATCGAGGCTTTTGTGCGTCGTCAGTGGCCGCAATCGCGCCGGATCGAGTTCTGTCGGGCAGGGGACCGGGTGGTCATTCACGAAGGCTGGGACGCCGTGGGCCGGGGCTGCACGCCCGGACCTGGGGACCGGATCGTGACACTGGAGTGACCGCTTCAGGCGAGGACAGAGCGGAACCTCCGCCACCCACCGCCCTCCTCCGCCGTCAGAAGCCCGCTTCCGTCACCCAGGCGCGCAGCCCCAGGGCGCCGAGGTGATCCCATGTGCTGAGGGCCGGACCGCGGGGGGGACCTGGACGCCTTGTGCATGGGCGTTTTCAGCGCAGTTTTACGGCCATCCGGTGGGCCGGCGAAAAAAGACGAAACATGGCGTGGCGGTGAAGTCTCTACACTGGCCGCCGTTTCGTCCTTGCTCCCCTTGATGCCATGCCGACTCCTGTCCTGAAGCCCCCGTTCTCTGCATCGCGCTCCGGTCATGTGGCCTGGCGTCCGTCGCGTCCTGACGCGGGTTGGGCGCGCCTCCTGGCTGCGGCGGGTGCATGGGCTGCCCTGTCGGGGTTGGCTGGCTGCACCGGTGAGCCCGCTTCGGCGCCCGACGGGAAGGCGCCTGCCGCGTCGGCTCGGGCGGCGTCTTCAGCGGCATCGTCGGCCGCACGACCGGCCTTGACCGTGACCGTCACACGGCCGCAGGAGTCGTCCTGGTCGCAGATCCTGCGTGTCAGCGGCAACGTGGCGCCGTGGCAGGAGGCCTTGATCGGGGCGGAGGTGGGCGGACTGCGCATACAGCAGGTGACGGTCAACGTGGGCACGCCCGTCAAGCGGGGGCAGGTGCTGGCCCGTTTGGAGGATCGGACCGTGGCGGCTGATCTGGCGGGGGCCCAGGCGTCCGTGGCCGAAGCCCAGGCCAACGCGGCCGAGGCCCGTGCGAACGCCGAGCGTGCGCGACAACTGCGCGATCAGGGTTTTGTGAGTGAGCAGAACGTCACCCAGACCGCGGCGGCCGAACAAGCCGCCCGCGCCCGGCTCGACGCCCAGAAGGCGCGTGTGCAGGCCGAGCGGTTGCGCATGGCGCAGACCCAGGTGGTGGCGCCCGACGATGGGGTGATTTCGGGGCGTCAAGCGACGGTCGGCGCGGTGGTGCAGTCGGGGCAGGAGTTGTTCCGCCTGATCCGGGGGGGCCGTCTGGAGTGGCGGGCCGAAGTGTCGTCGGCGGACCTGTCCCGCGTGGCCACGGGCCAGCGGGCGCAGATCACGCTGGCGGACGGATCGACCGTGGCTGGGTTGGTGCGCACGGTGGCCCCGACGGTGGATGCGGCCACGCGCAATGGGCTGGTCTATGTGGATCTGCAGCCTGGCGGGGGGGCCCGCGCCGGCATGTTCGCCAGTGGCGAGGTCCGGGTGGGCAGCACCTCGGCCTTGTCGCTGCCGCAGTCGGCCGTGCTGTTGCGGGATGGGTTCAGCTATGTGTTCCGGGTCGGCTCGGAAGGGCGTGTCTCACAGGTCAAGGTGTCGGTGGGTCGCCGCCAAGGCGATCGCATCGAGGTGTCCTCGGGGCTGGGGTTGCAGGACGCGGTGGTGGCCTCGGGGGTGGGATTCCTGTCCGACGGCGATGCCGTGAAGGTGGTCGGCACTGCCCCGGCCCCGTCGTCGGCGTCCTCTCCGCTCACCCGGGCTCCGGGCGTTGGGGTGGTGGCCCTGGCGGCGGCTCGTTGATCGGGGGCGGCATGAACGTTTCCTCCTGGTCGATCCGCAACCCGATTCCCGCCATCCTGCTGTTCGTGCTGCTCACGCTGGGTGGCCTGTATGCCTTCAAGGCGATGAAGGTGCAGCAGTTTCCGGACATCGACCTGCCGATGGTCGTGGTCTCGGCGGCTTTGCCGGGTGCCGCGCCTGCACAGCTTGAAACCGAGGTGGCGCGCAAGATCGAGAACTCGGTGGCGGCGCTCGATGGCGTCAAGCACGTCTATTCCAAGCTGCAGGACGGTATGGCCACGGTCACCGTGGAGTTCCGCCTGGAAAAGCCCACCCAGGAAGCGCTTGACGACGTGCGTGACGCTGTGGCGCGCATTCGCTCCGACCTGCCGGGTGACTTGCGCGATCCGGTGGTCTCGAAGATGAACCTGTCGGGCGCGCCGATCCTGACCTACACGGTCGCGTCCACGCGCATGGACGACGAAGCCCTGTCCTGGTTCGTCGATCACGACGTGGCCAAGTCCATGCTCAGTGTGCGGGGCGTGGGGGCCGTGGCCCGTGTGGGGGGCGTGACGCGTCAGGTGCAGGTGGAACTGGATCCCGCGCGGCTGATGTCTCTGAACGCCTCGGCGGCGGATTTGTCACGCCAATTGCGCCAGGTGCAGCAGGAGGCCTCCGGCGGGCGGGCCGACGTGGGTGGCGCCGAGCAGTCGGTGCGCACCTTGGCCACGGTGAAGTCGGCTGAGGAGCTCGGCGCGATGGACATCGCCCTTTCCGACGGCCGTCGCATCCGCCTGGACCAGGTCGCCACCGTGCGCGACGCCATTGCCGAGCGCCGGTCGACGGCGCTGCTCAACGGGCAGGCCGTGGTGGGTTTTGAGATCACGCGCTCGCGCGGGGCTGGGGAGGTCGAGGTGGCCGACGGGGTGCGTGCGCAGCTCGACAAGCTCAAGGCCGCTCACCCGGACATCACCATCACCGAGGCCTTCAACTTCGTCGACCCGGTGGTCGAGAACTTCGACGGCTCGATGAAGCTGCTCTACGAGGGCGCCTTGCTGGCGGTGATCGTGGTGTGGTTCTTCCTGCGCGACTGGCGCGCCACTTTCGTGTCGGCCACGGCCTTGCCGCTGTCCATCATCCCGGCCTTTGCCGTGATGCACCTGTTCGGCTTCACCATCAACGTGGTGACGCTGCTGTCGATGTCGCTGGTGGTGGGCATTCTGGTGGACGACGCCATCGTCGAGATCGAGAACATCATGCGCCACCTGCGCATGGG
>CAYYCN010000154.1:0-7861 GCA_964470355.1 uncultured Sphaerotilus sp. | reverse complement strand
GCGTGGCGTGGTACTTGCCCAGGCGCTCGACCACCCAGGCGTGCTGCTGCGGCACGACCTTGAGCGAGCGGGCGATGAACACCGCCGCGATGACCAACAGGATGAGGGCCACTTCCATGAAACTTCTCCTTGAGTGGGAAAACCTCGGCTCAGGGGCCGACGATGAGTTCGTTGCCGTCCACGGCGTGGATCACGTAGGTGCCGGGCGCCGGAGCGCCGGCCCCCGCCTGTGCGCCCTGGAAGCGCACCTGCCATCCGGCACCACGGTACTGGACCCGGGCCGTGCCGTCTTCGTTCCAGTGGTCGACGTGCACCCGCTGTCCGATGTCGAGGTTCACGTCGCGGTTGAACGCTGCGGGCGACGGCGCAGGGCGCTGGCGCCGGAACAGGCGAACCCCGATCACCCCCAGCCCGCCCGCCACCGCCGCGACCCCCAGCTGGCCGGACAGGGTCAGACCGGCCTGCGCGGCCAAGGCCGCCGCCGCCAGCCCCACCGACAGCATCAGCAGGTAAAAGGTGCCGGTCAGCAGCTCGGCCACCACCAGCAAGCCCGCCGCAGACCACCACATCATGGCCTCCGTCATGGAATCTCCCATCGTCGTCGCCAAGGGTGGGGGGAGGGCCGTGGGGCGACGCACCACTGCTGGGTGCAGTGTACGGGCCGAACCGTGACAACACCCCGCCGGCAGACAAACCCGGGCGGCGGGGGCATCATTCCGATCATGCGCGATCTTTACACCCCCGCCCCCGACCGCTACACCGCCATGCCCTACCGCCGCTGCGGCACCAGCGGCCTGAAGCTGCCCGCGATGTCGCTGGGCCTGTGGCACAACTTCGGCGACACCACCCCGCTGTCGCTGCAGCGCGACCTGGTCACCACGGCCTTCGATCTGGGCATCACCCATTTCGACCTGGCCAACAACTACGGCCCGCCCTACGGCAGCGCCGAGGTCAATTTCGGCCGGCTGATGCGGGACGACCTGCATCCGTACCGCGACGAGCTGATCATCTCCACCAAAGCCGGCTGGGACATGTGGCCCGGCCCTTACGGCCAGGGCGGCGGCTCGCGCAAGTACGTGCTGGCCAGTCTGGACCAGAGCCTCCAGCGCCTGGGGCTGGACTACGTCGACATCTTCTACTCGCACCGCTTCGACGCCGAGACCCCGCTGGAAGAAACCGCCGGCGCGCTGGTCCAGGCCGTGCGGCAGGGCAAGGCGCTGTACGTGGGCATCTCCTCGTACTCGCCGGGCAAGGCCGCCGAGATGGCGCGCCTGCTCAAGGCCGAAGGCGTGCCGCTGCTGATCCACCAGCCCAGCTACAACCTGCTCAACCGCCACATCGAGCGCAACGGCCTGCTCGACCAGCTCGGCGAGGTCGGCGCGGGCTGCATCACCTTCACCGCGCTGGCCCAGGGCATCCTGAGCGACAAGTACCTGAACGGCATTCCGGCCGACGCCCGCGTGAACCGACCCGGCGGCGGCTCGCTGATGCGCTCGCACCTGAGCGAGGACAACCTCGCCAAGGTCCGGGCCCTCAACGACATCGCGCAGCGCCGCGGCCAGACCCTGGCCCAGATGGCGCTGGCCTGGGTGCTGCGCGACCCGCGCGTGACCAGCACCCTCATCGGTGCCAGCAGCACGGCACAGATCCGCGAGAACGTCGCCGCCCTGCAGAACATGGCCTTCACCGCCGAGGAGCTGGCCGAGATCGACCTGCACGCGCAGGAAGGCGGGCTCGATCTGTGGCGTGCGCCCAGTTCGGACTGGCTGCTCTGAAGGCCGACCCCATCACCCATTCCCCAGGAGGAACCGCATGAAACTCGCCCACATCGCCCTCGCCGTGCTGGCCCTGGCGGCCGCCCCGGCCTTCGCCGGCAAGACCGTCGACACCCTCAAGCAGCGCCAGCAGATCACCATCGGCGTGAGCACCGGCGTGGCCGGCTTCTCGGCCGCCGACAGCGCCGGCAAGTGGACCGGCCTGGACGTGGACATCGGCAAGGCCATCGCCGCCGCCCTGCTGGGCGATGCCGAGAAGGTGAAGTGGGTGCCGCTGGCCTCGCAGCAGCGCTTCACCGCCCTGCAGTCGGGCGAGGTGGACATGCTCTCTCGCAACACCACGGTCACGCTCACCCGCGACGCCTCGATGGGCCTGAGCGGCACGGCCGTGGTCTATTACGACGGCCAGGGCTTCATGGTGCCGGCCAAGCTCAAGGTCAAGAGCGCCAAGCAGCTCAAGGGCGCCACGGTGTGCGTGCAGAGCGGCACCACCACGGAGAAGAACCTGACCGACTTCTCCCGCGCCCACAAGCTCAACCTCAAGCCGGTGGTGTTCGACAAGTTCGACGCGGCCAACGCGGCCTACTTCGCGGGACGCTGCCAGGCCTACACGACCGACGCCTCGGGCCTGGCCGCCGTGCGCGCCAAGGAAGCGCCCAACCCCAAGGACCACGTGATCCTGCCCGAGATCATCTCCAAGGAGCCGCTGGGCCCGCTGGTGCGCCGGGGCGACGACGAGTGGCGCGCCATCGTGACCTGGGTGGTCTACGGCCTGCTCGAAGCCGAGGAGAACGGCATCACCCAGGCCAACGTCGACAAGCTCAAGGCCGAAAGCACCGACCCCGTCGTGCAGCGCCTGCTGGGCAAGAGCGACGACACCGGCAAGCTGCTCGGCCTGGACCGCGACTGGCTGGCGCGTGCCATCAAGGCCGTAGGCAACTACGGCGAAATCTACGAGCGCAACGTGGGAGAAAAGACGCCGGTGAACCTGCCGCGCGGCAAGAACAAGCTGTGGAGCGACGGTGGGCTGATGTACGCGCTGCCGATCCGTTGAGGCCTTCTGCCCTCCTCGATGCCCGAACGACACCGCGTGGACGCTGACCTGATCCCGGCCCGCCCTGCGCCGCCCCGCCCTCGGGCTGGGTGGTCTTGGCGCCACCCGGCCACGCGGGCACGGCTGTGGCAGGCACTCGCCGAGCTGGGTCTGGCCGGCCTGCTCGCCTGGCTGGCCCACAACACCGTGGTCAACATGGCCGCGCGCGGCATCCAGAGCGGGTGGGACTTCCTGAGCCAGACGGCCGGCTTCGACATCGGCGAGCAGCCGGTGCCGTACGAGTCGAGCGATCCGTACTGGCGCGCCTTCCTGGTCGGGCTGCTGAACACGCTGCGGGTGGCGCTGGCCGGCATCGTCGGCGCGACGCTGCTGGGCACCCTGCTGGGCGTGGGGCGGTTTTCGCGCAACCTGCTGGTGCGCGGGCTGTGCCGGGGCTATGTGGAAGCCTTCCGCAACGTGCCGCTGCTGGTGCAGTTGCTGGTCTGGTACCTGCTGCTGGTGGAGGGCCTGCCCGATGCGGCCGAGGCCTTGAACTGGCGGGAGCTGGTCTTTCTCAGCAAGGCCGGGCTCTCCGTGCCGTGGCCGATGCATGGCGCCGAGGTGGTGGCGGGTGCCGTCGGGGAGGCTTCTGACGCGGCATCGGCGGCCGGCGCGGCGCACACCACCGGCTGGCACTGGAACGTGCCGGTGGTGGACGGCCTGTCGCTCAGCGGCGGCGCGGCGCTGTCGCCCGAATTCCTGGCCGTGCTGCTGGGGCTGAGCGGCTACACCGCCGCCTACATCGCCGAAGTCGTGCGGGCCGGCATCGCCTCGGTGCCGCGCGGGCAGATCGAAGCGGCACAGAGCATCGGCCTGAGTCCGCGTCAGACGCTGCGGCGGGTGATCGGCCCGCAGGCGCTGCGCGTGGTCGTGCCGCCGCTGACCAACCAATACCTCAACCTGACCAAGAACTCCTCGCTGGCGGTGGCGGTGGGGTATCCGGACCTGGTGTCCATCGCCAACACCACGCTCAACCAGACCGGCCGTGCGGTGGAGTGCATCGTCATCCTGATGGCGGTGTATCTGACGCTGTCGCTGGGCACGGCGGCGCTGATGGCCGTGTTCAACCGCCGTGCGGCGATCCGGGAGCGCTGAGGGCTGCCATGCGTGACCCAATCCAAATCGCATATGGAGCCGTGGCCGCTGATACCCCACTCATTCCCGCCCGCCCGGCACCGCGTCCCACGGTGGGCCTGCCGGCTCGCGCCTGGACCTGGGCGCGCCGCCATCTGTTCGACGGATGGACCAGCACGCTCGCCACCCTGGCCTTGCTGGCCGGCGCTGTGTGGATGCTGCCTGCACTGTTCGACTGGGCCGTGACCCACGCCGTCTGGCGCGCTGATGTCGATGCCTGCCAGGCCGCGCGCAGCACTGGTGCCTGCTGGGGTGTCATCACCGAAAAGCACCGCCTCATCGTCTTCGGCCGCTATCCGCTGGAGGAACAGTGGCGCCCCGCCCTCGCCACGGCCCTGCTGCTGATCCTGCTGGCCACGAGTGGACTGCGCGCTTGTTGGGGACGAGGACTCGCCGTGGCCTGGGGGCTGGGGCTCGGCGCATTCTTCGCGCTGATGGGTGGCGGCGTCGCCGGCCTCTCTCCCGTGCCCACCGACCGCTGGGGTGGCCTGCCGCTGACGCTGATGCTCTCCACCCTGTCGATCGCGCTGGCGTTTCCGCTGGCCGTGGCGGTGGCGCTGGGGCGGCGCTCGTCCATGCCGGCGATCCGGGCGCTGTGCGGGCTCTATGTAGAGCTGGTGCGGGGCGTGCCGCTGATCTCGGTGCTGTTCATGGCGAGCTTCCTGTTCCCGCTGTTCCTGCCGGTGGGCACCTCGCCCGACGTGCTGCTGCGCGTGCTGGCCGGCATCACCCTGTTCGCAGCGGCCTATCTGGCCGAGACGGTGCGCGCCGGCCTGCAGGCCATCCCGCGTGGACAGGCCGAGGCCGCCGCCAGCGTGGGCCTGGGCGGGTGGGCCACGCAGCGCCACGTCGTGCTGCCGCAGGCGCTGGCCACCGTCGTGCCGGGGCTGCTCAACAGCGTCATCTCCATCGTCAAGGACAGCTCGCTCATCACCATCGTCAGCCTGTACGAGCTGACGGGCTCGCTGGGGTTGGCGCTCAACGGCGACCCGGTGTGGCGGCCCTTCCTGATCGAAGGCTACGTGTTCATCACCGCCATCTACTTCGTGATCTGCGCGGCGCTGTCGCACTACAGCCTGTGGGTGGAACGCCAGTTGGCCCGAAGCCGAGCGAGATGAAAGACCCCATGGACAACGCCCCACCCCACATCCGCTTCGAGCGCCTGAACAAGTGGTTCGGCGACAGCACCCATGTGCTGCGCGACATCGACCTGACGGTGGCACGCGGCGAGCGCATCGTGGTGTGTGGCCCCTCGGGCTCGGGCAAATCGACGCTGATCCGCTGCATCAATGCGCTGGAACCGTTTCAGGAAGGCCGGCTGACGGTGGACGGCCTCGCGCTGGGTGTGGAGGGTCGCGAGGACGAACGCGCCGTGCAGCAGGTGCGCCGCCGCGTGGGCATGGTGTTCCAGCAGTTCAACCTGTTTCCGCACCTGAGCGTGCTGGACAACCTGACGCTGGCCCCGATCCAGGTCGGACGGATCCCGAAACGCGAAGCCGAGACGCAGGCCCTGGCCCAACTGGAGCGCGTGCACATCGCCGAGCAGGCACACAAGTTTCCATTGCAGCTCTCGGGCGGCCAACAGCAGCGCGTGGCCATCGCCCGCGCCCTGTGCCTGGCGCCGCAGATCCTGCTGTTCGATGAACCCACCTCCGCGCTCGACCCCGAAATGATCCACGAGGTGCTGGACGTGATGACCGAACTGGCCGGCCAGGGCATCACCATGGTCTGCGTGACGCACGAGATGGGCTTTGCCCGGTCGGTGGCCGATCGGGTGGTGTTCATGGATCAGGGGCAGATTGCGGAGGAGGGGAAGCCGGAGGCCTTCTTCAACCACCCGAGGACGGTGAGGGCTCGGGGGTTTCTGGACAAGGTGCTGGGACATGGGACCCGAGAAGCCGGGTCGCCGAAAATGGCCCTCCATCGATGACATGCATGCGGCCATCACCGCCCATCTACAGGTGTGCAACGACGGCATGAACATCAACGCCCCTCCCACCCAAAAGCTTGGCCCTGGCGGCCGCAACGAAGGAATCGCCGCACGCGCACTGGCCCAGCCGGTGCCGTCGGCCCGCTCATGACCGACACTCCCTACACATCCCTGCCTCAATGGCCCCACGCTTACCCGGCCAGCGGCGCCAGCGCCACGCTGAAGCTCCACAACGAGGACTTCATCGTGACCGAGCTGCCGCTGCAGCTGCCCTCCGGCGAGGGCGAGCACCTCTGGCTGGATGTCGAAAAGAACGGCGCCAACACCGCCTTTGTCGCCCAGCAACTGGCGGAAGCCGCGGGCGTGCAGGAAAAGGACGTCGGCTATGCCGGCCTCAAGGACCGCTACGCCATCACCCGCCAGTGGTTCAGCATCTACCTGCCGAGCGGCAAGGCCGGCATCACCCCCGACCTGACCCCGCTTCAGCACCCGGAGTTCAAGGTGCTGAGCCAAAGCCGCCACGTCAAGAAGCTGCGCCCCGGTGATCTGCAGGGCAACCGCTTTCGCATCGTGCTGCGGGAGGTGACCGGTAACCGCGACGCCATCGAAGCCAATCTGAAGGCCGTGGCGGCACAGGGCGTGCCCAACTACTTCGGCGCTCAGCGCTTCGGCCATGACGGCGGCAACGTCGAGCAGGGCCGGGCCATGCTGGCGCGCGAGATCCGCGTGCGCAACCCGAAGAAGAAAGGCATCTACCTGTCGGCGGTGCGCTCCTTCGTGTTCAACGAGGTGTTGGCCCTGCGCATCCAGCAGGGACTCTGGGGCCAGACGCTGCCCGGTGACGCGATGGACGAGGCCGGTCTGCCCACCGGACCGCTCTGGGGACGCGGCCGCGTGAGCACCACGGATGAGGCGCAGGCCCTGGAAAACGGGGTGGCCGAGCGTCACGCCACCCTCTGCAACGGCATGGAACACGCCGGTCTGGACCAGGAGCGCCGCGCCCTGGTGGCAAGGCCGGCCGACATGTCCTGGGAATGGATGGACACCCATCAACTGGTGCTCACCTTCTCTTTGCCCGCCGGGAACTACGCCACGTCCGTTCTGGGCGAAATCCTCCACACCACGGAGCCCGACCGGTACACCGAAAACGAATCTGCGGCGGAGTGATCCACGCGACCACTGCAGAACCGGTCGTTCACTCCCCCTCGCCCGGACGCATGCCGCTGCACCATTGCGTGCAGCGAGGCCCATGCCCGGCCATCACCCCACAGAGTCCCTCGGAGTCTCGTCTGCCCCCTCTTCCGAGTACTTCCTCCACCCGGCCATCGCCCCGCGCATGAACTTCACCTGCTGGCCGAAGCGCGCGCAGCCCTGGCAGTAGCTCTGGTGCACGCGCACGACCACGCGCTCCACGCGGGAAAGGTGGCGATCTTCGCCCTCCAGCACCAGGCGGGCGGTTTCCTTGCAGTCCAGGATCAGTCGCATGGCGGTCTCAGCGTCGTGGGGTCGGTGTGGGCGCCTGGGCGAACCAGTTCATCTGCAGACATTCGCGCAACCTCAATCGGGCGCGGTGCAGCAGCACATACAGATGAGTCGAGGAAATGCCGGTTTCCTGACAGATCTCGTCGGTGTCGAGCTCCAGCCACTCGCGCATCATGAAGACGCGGCCCTGCTGGCCGGGCAGATGTTCCATGCAGGCTTCCAGCACCTCGAAAAACTGGCGCTGACCGAGTGCGGCGCTGGGGTTGCCCCAGTCGGCGGGCATCTCCGCCCAATGACCGTCGGCAGCGAAGAGGTGTTCGTCCAGGTCTTCGCGGTCGTCGTCGGAGGCGCTGCTCGACACCTCGCGCTTGTGACGCCGGATCTGGTCAATCACCTTGTGCTTGAGGATGCCCACCAGCCAGGTCTTGAGCTGCGAGGCGCCTGAGA
>CAYYCN010000153.1:0-7872 GCA_964470355.1 uncultured Sphaerotilus sp. | reverse complement strand
TCACCGAGCGCTTCGAGCTGTTCATCACCGGCCGCGAGTTCGGCAACGGCTTCTCCGAGCTGAACGACGCCGAGGACCAGGCCGCGCGCTTCCAGTCGCAGGTGGCCAACAAGGAAGCCGGTGATGACGAGGCGATGTTCTTCGACGCCGACTTCATCCGCGCCTTGGAATACGGCATGCCCCCGACGGGCGGCTGCGGCATCGGCATCGACCGCCTGATGATGCTGCTGACCGACTCGCCCAGCATCCGCGACGTGATCCTGTTCCCGGCCCTGCGCCGCGAAGCCTGAGGTTTGACGTGATCCCCACCGCTCCCAACCGCACGCCCTCGGTGCGCGAACCCCTGAATCCCGTGGCGCTCAAGCTGGGCTATGCGGGGTTGGCGCCCTTCGTGCTCGGTGCGCTCCTGTCGCTGGCCGTCTGGGATGAAGTCGTGCCGGCGGTCATGAAGCTCATGGCCGGGTATGCGGCGGTGATCATTTCGTTCCTCGGCGGCATCCACTGGGGCGTGGGGATGAAGGGCAGCAACGTGCCGTCGCCCACGCCGTTTGCCTGGTCGGCCATCGTGTCTTTCCTGGCGTGGATGGCGGTGATCATGCCGCCGCACGCCGGGCTGGTGATCGACGGTCTGCTGCTGATTGGCTGTTATCTCTACGATCGCAAGACCTATCCCGGTCAGGGGCTGGGTGGCTGGCTGACGTTGCGCTTCCGCCTGACGGTGTTTTCGGTGCTGGCGTGTTTTCTCGCGGCCGCGCGCGTGACCTGACCTTTTTCACACGGTCTTCCTGGCGGACGGAACTGCTTCGCGGCGGCATGCGTTAGGGTGTCTGCAGGACCGATCCGGTCCTGGATGTCCGACGACCTGCCGCAGGAGTTCCCCTTGGTCTGTTACCGCCTCGAGATCGCCGACCTGAACGCGCACCTGTACCGGGTGACGCTGACGGTGCCCCAGCCCGCTGCGCGGCAGCGCTTGTCGTTGCCGGTGTGGATTCCGGGCAGCTACCTGGTTCGGGAGTTCGCCCGGAACCTGCAATCGATGCGGGCTTGGCAAGGCCGACGCGAGGTGCCGCTGCAGCCCCTCGACAAGTGCTCCTGGCTGGCTGAGTGTTCGGGCGGTTCGGCCTTGACGGTGACCTATCTGGTCTACGCGTTGGATGCTTCGGTGCGAACGGCTTGGCTGGATGCGCACCGTGGGTTTGTCAACGGCACCAGCGTGTTTCTGGCGGTCGAGGGCGCTCAGGAGCGTCCTCACCGGGTCGAACTGGGCCCGCTTCCGGCGGGCTGGGATGTGGCGACGGGGTTGTCCGCCGTCCCTGCCGGCGAGGTCGACGCTCCGGACGGGTCCGATCCGGAAGTCCGGACCCGGTCGCGACAGGCGGTGACGCACGCCTGGGAGGCGCCGGACTACGATGCCCTCATCGACCATCCCATCGAGATGGGGGCCTTCTGGCGAGGCACCTTCGAGGCTTGCGGGGTTCCGCACGAGTTTGTCGTGGCCGGAGCCCTGCCGGGCTTCGATGGCGAGCGCCTGCTGGCCGACACGAAGAAGATCTGCGAAGCCCAGATCCGCTTCTGGCACGGCGAGGACCCGCCACCGTTCGAGCGCTACGTCTTCATGCTCAACGCCGTGCAGGATGGCTACGGGGGCCTGGAGCACCGAAACAGCACCGCGTTGATCTGTCAGCGCAAGGACCTGCCGAGGACGGTCGTTCGGACGGACGGTGAGGGGCCGATGGCTGGTGCTCCGGCGGAGTCCAGTGACGGCTACATCACCCTTCTGGGCCTGATCAGCCACGAGTACTTTCACACGTGGAACGTCAAGCGCCTCAAGCCGGCCGAGTTCGTACCGTATGACCTCACGCGCGAGAACCACACCGAACTGCTGTGGTTCTTCGAGGGCTTCACCAGCTATTACGACGACCTGTTTCTGCTGCGCGCAGGCCTGATCGACGAAGCCCGCTACCTCAAATTGGTGGCCAAGACGATGAATCAGGTGCTGGGCACGCCGGGCCGGAAGGTGCAGAGCGTCGCCCAGGCCAGTTGGGACGCCTGGACCAAATACTATCGACCCGATGAAAACACCGCCAATGCGACGGTGAGCTACTACACCAAAGGGGCGCTGGTGGCGCTGGCGCTGGATTTGACGCTGCGGGGCGAAGGCCAGGGAACGCTGGATGGGGTGATGCATCACCTGTGGCGGCATGCGGTGCGGCCCCTGGGCCACGGGGGCGATGCGCCTCGGGCGATCACCGGATCGGATGTTGCGGCGGCCCTGCTCGCAGTGGGTGGGCGCGCCTACACGGATGAACTCGGCCGCTGGGTGCATGGCCTGGAGGATCTGCCTCTGGAGGCGCTTTGGGGGGGGCTGGGGGTGACAGCGCGGCGGGAGCCGGCCCCGTTGGCGCAGCGCCTGGGGGCCCGGGTGTCCGATCGGCTGAAAGTGCAATCGGTCTTGCGTGCCGGCGCGGCGGAGCAGGCCGGTCTGGCCGCGGGCGACGAACTGGTGGCGGTGGACGACTGGCGGCTCCAGCAGGTCGACGATCTGCTGCTGTACGGCGCGGCGCATCGGTCCACCCGATTGTTGATCTGCCGTGATGGTCGGATGTTGACCCTGTTGTTGCCGGTGCTGTCGGGAGGAGAGGGGCCGGTCCAGCTGGAGTGGTCGGAGCCGGCCTCGGCCGAGGTGAAACGACTGCGGCAGGCTTGGCGAGGCGGTGGCGCCTGACCGGAGGTGGCGCACCGCCCGCGGGGTGGTGCTGTGGGGGGCAGGGGCGCTGCTCGGGCATGCGCTCGTGCTGGATCGGCTGGGCGAGGCCTTGCAGGGTCTGGCCCAGCCTGAGCCCATGGAGCGCATGGAGGCGGTGTTCACTCGCGTGCTCCAGCCCACCGCACCGGCGCAGGTGAGCGGGGCGGTGAGGCCGAGGGGGGCGCCTGTCCGGCGTGGGGTGGGTGCGGTGCCTGCCAGGGCTTCCGAGCCGGCTGCGGGGGGCGCGCTGTCCGTCGATCCACCGCCGGCGTCGGACGCGATCGGCATTTCGCCGGCTGGGCCGGACGGGGCGGCTTCCGATGTGGCGTCTTCCGCAGCGGTGGACACCGCCGATGAGAGGCCGCAGGTTCTGGAATCCCCCACGCCCAGCGAACCCTTGCAGTCGGTGGGGATCGCCGCTTCGTCGGAGGCGACTGCCGCAACGTTGGTCGATGCTGCGTCCGCCACCGCCACCGCCACCGCCACCGCCACCGCCACCGCCACCGCCACCGCCGCGAGCGACTTTGCGGCTTCCGGGGCCTCCTCGGGGGACACCGCTCTGCGCTGGCCTCGATCCACCCGGTTGAGCTACACCCTGGGGGGCTGGTACCGCGGGGAAGTGCATGGTCAGGCGACCGTGGAGTGGCTGCGGCGCGATGGGCGCTACCAAGTTCACCTGGACATCCAGATCGGCCCCAAGGTGGCGCCGTTGATCGCCCGCCGCCTGAGCAGCGAGGGCACACTCAGCGATGCGCACGGGCTGCGGCCCAGGCGTTTCGAGCAGGACACACGACAGATGTTTTCGCGCCAGCGGGTGCAGATCGCTTTCGATGAGCAGGGGGTGCGCATCGGTCAGGGGCCGAGGCTGCCGCGGGAAGAGGGCATGCAGGACTCGGCCAGCCAGTTCATCCAGATGATGTACCTCCTCACCGTGTCGCCGGACCTGACGCGGCCCGGCTCACGGGTGGATTTCGCCCTTGTGCTGCCTTCCCGGGTGCAGCGATGGAGCTACCGGGTCGGGCAGCGTGAGCGGGTCGACACGGCCCAGGGCCCGATCGAAGCGCTGCATGTGGTGCCCTTGAGCGCGTCCGGCCGTGGGGTGCTTTCGGCCGAAGTCTGGTACGCCCCATCTCTGCAATGGTTGCCGGTGCGGATGAGGATGAAGCAGGACGATGAGACCTGGGTCGACCTTGTGCTGGCCCGCCCGCCTGAGCAGGAGTGACGTGGACCCTGGCGGCGAACGGGGTCCCTGCCGCACTGCGGCCTCGGACATTCCCCCAGATGTGCAAAGGGAAGGCCTCGATATAGTGCCTCGAACCCCCACTGGAGAGCCCCGAGATGATGACGTCCTACGAGAACATCCTGGTCGAAACCCGCGGTGAAGGTCCGCTGCGCTACGGTTGGATCACGCTGAACCGCCCCAAGGCCCTGAACGCGCTCAACGATGCGCTGATGGACGAGCTGGGGGCGGCCTTGCGCGCCTTCGATGCCGATGACGGCATCGCCTGCATGGTCGTCACCGGCAGCGAGAAAGCGTTCGCGGCGGGGGCGGACATCACCATGATGGCCACCTACGACTTCCCGCAGGCGTACCGCAAGAACCTGATTTCCAGCAACTGGGACACCCTGCGCCAGGTCCGCAAGCCGGTGATCGCGGCGGTGGCGGGCTTTGCGCTGGGCGGTGGCTGCGAACTGGCCATGACCTGCGACCTGATTCTGGCGGCCGACACGGCCAAGTTCGGTCAGCCGGAGATCAAGCTGGGCGTCATCCCCGGTGCGGGCGGCACGCAACGCCTGCCGCGCTCGGTGGGCAAGAGCAAGGCGATGGATCTGGCGCTAACTGCCCGCATGATGGATGCCGCCGAGGCCGAGCGCTCTGGTCTGGTGTCGCGCGTCGTGCCGGCCGCCGAGCTGCACGCCGAGGCCGGCAAGGCAGCGCAGGCGATGTGCGGCTATTCGCTGATCGCGCTGATTGCGGCCAAGGAGAGCGTCAACCGGGCGTACGAATCGCCGCTGACGGAGGGCTTGTTGTTCGAGCGCCGCCTGTTCCAGGCGCTGTTCTCGACCGAGGATCAGAAGGAAGGCATGCAGGCGTTCATCGAGAAGCGGCCGCCGACGTTCCGCCACGGTTGAGGCCGGGGCCTCAGGTCCGGGCCGGCTTCAAGCTGGCGAGCTTCTTTTCCAGGGCCTCCGGTGACAAGGCCCCGGGCACCCGGCTGCCGTCCTCGAAGACGATGGCCGGCGTGCCGGTCACGCGATGCTTCTGGGCCAGAGCGACGTTGCGCTCCAGTGCTGCCGTGTCGCAGCTGCCCATCACGCGGGCCGGTGGGGTGCCCTTGACCATCCAGCCGCGCCAGGCTGCGGTGTTGTCCTTGGCGCACCACACCGCACGGGATTTTTCGGGGGAGTCGCCCCCCAGGATCGGCACGAGGAAGGTATAGACCGTCACGTCCTTGACGTTGACGAGATCGCGTTCCAGCTTCTTGCAGTAGCCGCAGTTCGGATCGGAGAACACGGCGATGCGGCGCTTGCCGTTGCCGTTTTTCCAGACGATGGCGTCCTTGAGTGGCAGCTCCGAGAAGTTGATGGACGTGAGCTTGTCCATGCGCTCTTCGGTCAGGTTGCGCTGAGTGGCGGTGTCGATCAGCGTGCCTTCGAGGATGTAGGTGCCCTTGGCGTCGGTGTACACCAGGTCCGTGCCCATGCGCACCTCGAACAGTCCGGGGTAGGGCGTGGCCTTCACTTCGTCGATCTTGGGCAGGCTGGGAAACTTTTCCTTGAAGACCCGGCGGATGTCGCCTTCGTCGGCGTGGGCGGCCAGGCCGAAGCTCAGCGTCAGGACGGCGGCAGCGGCGAGGAGGCGGCGGGACAGGGTCATGTTCGGTTCCGGGGTCGGGGCCTCGTTCGGGCCGTGGAGGATCGTGCGTCAGGTGCAGGTTTGGCGGGGGTCGCGCCAGGGGCCGAGATCAGGCATCGAGCGCGCGGGACACCAGCCAGCGTTTGACGGGTCCGAGATGATGAACCAGAGTCATCCCGCGGTTGCGGAGTTCCTTCAACGGAGCGGCCTCGGGTGCGAACAAATGCAGCAAGGTGTCGGTGAGTCCGGCCATGGCCTGGGTCGGGGCACTGCGCTCGCGCACGTAGCGGCGCAGCGTGCGTTCGTCGCCCAGCGAGCGCCAGGCGGCGGTGCGGCGGGCGTCCACCAGCACGTGGACCAGGGCGCGCACGTCGGCGAGTCCAAGGTTCAGGCCTTGTCCGGACAGCGGATGCACGGCGTGGGCGGCGTCGCCCAGCAGCACCCAGCCGGGGCCGCACCAGCGGTCGGCCTTGCCCAGCATCAGCGGCCAGGCCACCCGTTCCGATGCCAGCTTCAGTGTGCCGGCCTGGGTCCCCGTGGCGGCGTTCAGCTCGGCCTCGAACTCGGCGGGCTCCAGGGCCAGCACCCGTTCGGCCTGGGCCTGCGGCAGGGACCAGACCAGGCCGAAGCCGTGGCCTTCGGCCGGGCGGTCAAAGGGCAGCAGGGCGAGGATGTCGGGTTGGCGGAACCACTGCCAGGCGCGGCCCTGATGGGGGGCGTCGCAGACCAGGTGGGCCGCCACGCCCAGGTGCCCGTAGGGCTGGGATTCAAAGGTCACGCCCAGCGCCGCCCGGGTGGCGGAGGCCTTGCCTTCGCACACGGCCGTGAGCGCCGCGGGTGCCGGCTGGCTCAGCCGCTGCACATGCGGGGCGTAGCGCAGGGCGTCGTTCAGGCTCTGTTCCAGCGCTGCGGCGTCCACGATCCAGGCCAGCTCGCCCACCCCCTGTTCCCAGGCGCTGAACTCCACCAGGCCTTCCGCGTCGCCTTGCACGCGCATGTCGTGCACCGGCGTGCGGGCGGCCGGGGGCAGGGCGTCCCACACACGCAGGTCACGCAGCAGGGCCACCGATCCCGCGTTGAGGGCGTAGGCGCGCACGTCCGGGGTTCCGACGGGCGCATTCGAGGCCATCAGGCCCACACGCAGTCCATCGCGAGACAGCGCCAGGGCCAGGCAGGCCCCGACCGGGCCGGCGCCCCGGATGAAGACGTCCAGCCCCTGGGCGGGGTTCTTGTGTTGCAAAACCGAGGTGGCGTTCATGAGGCAAGATTGTAGGGATGCGCCGTCCTGGATCCGGCGCCAACGGAAGCCCCCGTCATGACCCCTGATACCCCCGTTTCGGCCTCCGCCGAGGCCCTGGCCGCCACGGCGGCAACCCCCTCTTCCGACGTGGTGGACAACGCGGACGACGGCAGCACGCCCGTGCGCGTGTCGTCGCTGCACCTCTACCCAGTCAAGTCCTGCGCCGGCATCGATCTGGCGCAGGCACGGCTGTCGGCCACCGGCCTGGCCGGGGACCGGCAGTGGATGCTGGTCGATGAGCAGGGTGGATTTGTCACCCAGCGCACCCATCCCCGCATGGCGCTGCTCCGGCCGCGGGCCGATCCCGACGGCGGCTGGCGCCTGCAGGGGCCGGACGGTACTTGCTGGGCGTTGCCCGCGCTCGCGGGCGGCGAGCGGATGCGTGTGCGGGTGTGGAACGACGAGGTGGAAGCCTGCACGGCCGGAGACGACGTGGACCGGGCCTTCAGCGAGGCCCTCGGTGCCCGGGTGCGTGCGGTGCAGTTTGTGGCGGGCCAGAAGCGGTGGTCCAGCGCGCGCTGGACGGGGGACCTCCAGGCTGAAAATGCCTTTTCGGACGGTTATCCCATCCTCGTCGTGTCCCGCTCGGCCCTGGACGAGCTCAACCGGCGCCTGTCGAACCGAGGCCAGGGACCGGTGACGATGACGCGTTTCCGGCCCAACCTGGTGCTCGATGGCCTGGAACCGCACGGCGAGGATGGCCTCGACGAGCTGGTCTTCCCGACCCCGGAGGGCGATGTGCGGCTGCGGCTGGTCAAGCCCTGCCCGCGCTGCCCCATCCCCAACATCGATCCGCTCACCGCCGAGTCCGGCCACGAGCCCGGCGACACCCTGTCCACCTACCGCGCCGACCCCCGTGTGGACGGGGCGATCACCTTCGGCATGAACGCGGTGATCGTCGAGGGAGTGGGTCGCGCCTTGTCGGTGGGGCAGGTGGGCACCGGCACGGTGAAGTTCTGAACCCGGGGC
>CAYYCN010000152.1:0-7982 GCA_964470355.1 uncultured Sphaerotilus sp. | reverse complement strand
GCAGGCCTTCGTGGCCGGCGCTGTCGCGGTGGCGCATGCGACCTTCGATCATGTACGTGACGGTCTCGAAGCCTCGGTGCGGGTGGTCGGGAAAGCCGGCGATGTAGTCGCCCGGCTTGTCGCTGCCGAAGGCGTCGAGCATCAGGAAGGGGTCGAGCCGGACCTGCAGGTGGTTCGTCAGCACGCGGGTGAGCTTGACGCCCGCGCCGTCCGAGGTGGGGGTGCCGGCCACGAGGCCTTCGACCGTGCGCGGGTGCATCACGGTGCCGGAGAAGGGGGCGTGTGGGTGTGTCATGCCCCCACTGTAGAACGTGCCGAGGGGTCGCGGGTTCAGCGCCTTTGAGTGCAGCGTTGCGTGTGGGGCGATCGGTCAGGCGTGGGGGTCGCGCCGGAAGCACCAGCCTGAGTCCGGCACCAGCAGGGGCGTGGGGTGCGCGTCGTGGTCTGGGGTGTTGGCGTCGTCTGAGGGCAGTTCGGCGGTGGGGATGGCATGGGCCGCCACCACCGACGATGGGGGCCATTTCAGGGCGGTGGCCAGTGTTTCGCCCAGAAGGCGGGGGGACCGCACACCCTCACAGGCGCGGGTGGCCACCCATGCCACCGTGAGACCGGCCTCGCACACGGCCACGGCTTCATGTCGATCCTGCCCGAGGTGGGCCAGCACCTGCGCCGGATCGGCGACCTGTCCGGTCGGGCCAGACAGGATCAGGCACACGGGCACGGTCTGTGGATGCCTGAAATCGAGACCCTCGTCCCGGGCCGGCCGGTGAACCGCCTGCAGGCGACCCGCCATCGGCGGGGGGGCCGCCCAGCCGCTGCGTGAGCGCCGGGTGGGGTCATCGAACTCGAACAAGGCCCGGTGCATGACCGAGTAGCTGCGTCCAGCCACGGTGGTCTTGTGGCGCTCGTAATCTGCCGTGCTGGAATAGATCAGCAGCGCCACTTCGTCGGGGACGTGTGCGGGCTTGGTTTCGGGGGCCAGGCTGGGCAGGTAGCCGAGCAGGCCATAGGGACGCATCAGGAGCCAGGTGGCCGGCACGAAGGTGCGGTTGAGGTCCCCCATGAACGCGGTCCAGCCCTCGGGGCGGAGGGTCAGGCGCTGGGCGCGCCAGCCCAGCCAGGCCCGCAGGGCGGGCGTCCCGGGTGCGTTCATTCGAGGAATTCCGCAGGGATGGGCTGCAGCTCCGTGTGCATGTCCAGGAACCAGCGGATCACGCGCTTGACCCGCGCCGGCATGCGGCGCTCCTTGAGCCGAGCGATCCAGATCTGTTGCAGCACGGTTTCGGCCTGGCCATCGCCGATGACGGCAATCGTGCCGCGCTCCACCTGCGGGGCCACCACGTGGCGGGGCATCACCGCAAAGCCCAGGTCGCCTTCGACCATGGCCAACGCGCCGCGCATGTCGTTGAACTCACCGTGCACACGCAGCGCCACGGTGGTGATGGGGTCGCGCTCGCGGTAGCGCACGGCGATCCAGCGGTTCAGGCAGTGCATGACCCCCGGGTAGACGATGAAGGGCAGATCGAGCAGGGCGTCGAGCGTGGTCGGCACCGCCATGCCGGCGTGCCGTGCGGCCCCCACCAGCACGTATTCTTCCAGGCAGAACGGGTAGGACTGGACGGCCGAGCTCTCGGCCGGAATGTTCAGGAATCCGAAGTCGACATCGCCCCCCAGGATGTCGCGCAGCACGTCCGGGGCCGGCTTGAGCTGGATGCGCAGCACCAGATCGGGGTGGGCCTGACGCCTCTCCAGCAGCCAGCCGAAGTGCGGCGCGTGGATGCAGCTTTCGGGCATGGCGTAGTCCACGAAACCGCGCAGCGATTCGAATTCCTGGTTGAGCTGCTCCAGGAATTGCGCCGTGTGGTCCATGTAAGACTGGGCGTAGGAGGCCAGCATCTGTCCGGCCGGGGTGAGCACCACCCGGCTGCCGGCGCGCACGAACAACTGGGTGTTCAGGCGGTCTTCCAGCTTGGCGATCTGCTGGCTGATGGCCCCTTGCGTGAGGGCCGCTTCCTGGGCCGCCGAGGAAAAGCTCTGGGTTTTCACCACAGCCAGGAAAGAGCGGAACAGCCGTGGGTCCAGGCGTTCGAAGTCACTAGCGTTCCAGCGCACGGTGGTCGTCCTCTCGGGGATGTTCAGTCAGGTTGTCGGAGCTCGAAAGGACCGAAGCGTACACGGTTGGCCGGTGCGATCGACAGACCGTCGCGGGCTTTGACCCAGTGTTTGGCGGCGAGTCTCACGAAAACGGCGCGGGGCAGGTTCATGGCCCGGACCTCTCCGGTGGTCTGCCACTGGCCGTGTTCGTCCAGCCGGTAGCTGCGCCAGTCGTCTCCCTGGCGGACCAGCCGCAGCCAGCCGTCGGCGGCACCCTCGGGACGAGGGCCCGAGTCGGGGCCGTAGCGGTTGAAGTGGTTGTCGGACACAACGCTGCCGTCGGGCAGGGTGCGGCCGGTCGCGGCGCTGCGGTTCCAGCCGATGCGCCAGCCGTCGTTTTCGTCGAATTCGCTGCTCACGTACGGCGGCACGCCGTGTACGTCGTAGACGCGGCTGCGCGTGAAGGCGTTGGCCTGTTCCGGGTCGAGCGCCGATTGGCGGGGAGGGTCGACGGTCAGCGCCGCCAGCTCGAAAGTGGTGCCTGGTCCGGGCCGGGCCACGTGGAAGCGCACCCGGGCGTCGAAATCACCCACCAGGGGCTCACGGGTCAGGAGGCCGGCCGAGGCGTATTCGCGGCCTTCATCGAACTCGATGTGCAGGCCGTCGTCTTTCAGTTGCATCTGGGCTTCACGGCTTTCATTGCAGTGGCCGCCGGTCCAGTGCTCACTCAAGCCGGGGCCGCTCAGTTCATCGATCCATCGCACGGGCCATTCCATGGGGTTGTCCTCTCCGTTGTCCCTCAAATGAGGGTGATGCTCGTGGGTTGTGGGCGACAGTGCAAGAGGGGTGCGCCGCGGCTAATGGACCCCATTAGCGGAAATGGCTTGTCGGTGTCGGGAGCTCCACGGACAGTGGAGCCCGGTTGGTACCGAGCGGGCGCGTCGCCGTGGCTCGTGCCCTGATGGAGTGCAAACGTGCGGACTGAATACCTGCCGCCTTCCGACATGCTGGGGTCTGCGGCCTTGTTGGGACTGATCCTGCGGGAAATTGGCGTGGGCGTCATCTTGCTGGACAGTGGATTCCGCATCGCCTATGCCAATGGCGCGGCTCAAGGCGAGTTCGAAGTGGGGATGTGCCTGTCCGAAAGCGGCCATCGTCTGGAAGCCGTGCGGCCGGATCAGCGCCGACGCTTGTCCCAGGCGCTGGAACTGGCTCAGAAGGGGCATCGTCAATTGGTTGAGCTTGGCCCGGATGACGACACCCGCATGTTCGCGTGTGTGCCGCTGGCGCAGGTGAACGCCGGATTCCATGTGCTGGTGCTGTGTGGCAAGGAACAGTCGCTGGACCCCTCCATCCAGGGGATGTATGCGCAGGCCATGGGCCTGACCAGCAGCGAGAGCGAGGTGCTCGACGGCATTTGCCGCGGCTTGGTGGCCCAGGACATCGCGATGCAGCGCAGCGTGAAGGTTTCCACGATCAAGACCCAGATCGGCAGCATTCGGGAGAAGATCGGTGCACGATCCGTGGCGGAGGTGGTGGTCAAGGTGTCTTCCTTGCCCCCTCTGGCTCCCCGTCTGGCGGCTTACTGAGCCTGGGCCTGTTCGGGTCGGCCAAGTTCTGATTTTTCCCCGGAGCGTCTTGCATGAGTGACGATCTTGGCCAGCGCCTGGAACTGGCGCGGGCACTGCTTTCTTCCGGCGTCGAGCCGGGAGATCTGGTCAACGAGCCCAGCGCGGCCCAACTCCAGTCCGCTGCCGGGCTGGAAGCGGACCTCGGGATCGAGTTTCCCCAGGGCTTGCGCCCACGGCCCGAGCGACCGGATCCGCCCCCGGCCCTGGACGACCCGCTGCCCGAAGCCGATGTGCTGGTGATCACCTGGACGGTCGATGAACAGCAGGCGCTGGCCGATGTCCTGACCCCGGGGTTCTCTCGGGACCACTGGCACCGCTACGCCAGAGGATTCGAGGCCCTCGAACCGCAGATTCGCGAGGGGGCGCCGGCCCGGCGGGCACGGCGTCTGGGCAGTTACCTGCTGACCCGGATCGGGTCGCAACGGGTGCTGTGTTTCAAGTCCGAACTCCACCTGAACCAGGATGGCGTCACGCACCCGCCGTATGCGAGCGGGTTGGCGTCGCTGCCGGTGGCCGAGCTGTTTCACCAACTGATCGATGAGGTGCGACCGTCGCTGGTCATCACCACGGGCACGGCCGGGGCGGTCTACGCCGAGCACAACCTGGGTGACGTGATCGTCACGCGGGCGGCGGCCTTCCGTTGCCAGAAGGAGTTTCGCGACGCGCCGTTCAATGGTCAGGCCTATCGTTCGGAGTGGGCGGTGGACACGACCCATTTCGCACACGCCGTGGCGCAGATGCGGCGCTTCACCTCGAAGATCGAGGAGCCGGAGTTCCTGCCGCCGACGACCCGTTTTGCACCCTTGACCCATCTGCCCAAACCGGTGGCGCCGAACGAGGCCGACATCCAGTTGGACGGCGATCAGATGCCGGCCTTTCACCCCATCCTGACCACGGACTTTTTCGAGTTCGGCACTTCCGAAAATCGCCTGGATCGGTTGGGCGCAGGGGTTGAAATGGGGGATGCGGTGTTGGGCTGGGTGGTCGATGAGCGTCGCCGCAGCGGGCGCACCACGCCGCGCTGGCTGGTGATCCGCAACTGTTCCGATCCCCAGATCAATGGGGCCTTGCGGCATTCGCCGTCCAGTCAGAGCCTGCAGGTGATGTGGGCGGTGTACTACTACAAGGGCTTCGGCTACTGGACTTCGGTCAACAGTGCCTTGGCGACCTGGGCCGTGGTGGCGGCCGAGGGCACGACGCCTGCGCCGCAATCGTGAGTCCGGACGATTTTCCCGTCCGGTGCCGTGGGTGGGCGCCGGCGTCGGTGTCGGGCTGTGAGCCCGAGGCGCGCGTCACGGTGCGCATCTTCTTTGGCGGGGATGAGCACGAGCGGGTCTGCCAGGTCCTCGAAGGGGTGGAGGGGCTGAGCTGGTTCAAGGGCTACGTGGACGCGAGGGTGCCGGTCGAGGTGGTGGATCGGTTGGTGTCCGATCGCGTGCAGGTGCTCGTGGAGGGTCCCGCCGAGCTGGCGAACGCGGCGGGATCCGGCTGGGCGCGCCCCAGCAAGCGCACCGATCCCCACCTGCAGGCACGGTTTCAGCGTCTGGCCAGGGCATGGCCGGAGTCGATCACGGCCGCACCGGCCTATCGATTTGAGATGCCTTCCGGACTCACCGAGTCCCGGCGCGACGTGCTGGAACGCAATGGCGTCCACATCCTGAGCTTTCGGGGGGGCGCCTATCAGGCCTACCTCACCCGGGCTCAGTTGCACACCCTCGAAGGGTTGGATTTTGTCCATCACCTGCGGCCCTATGACCTGCTGGACTCGGTGAGCACCGACCTCCTGCGGGAGCTCGTGCGCCGTGACCGAGCCGTGGCCTGCGGTGAGCCCGTGACCGAAACGGGCGTGTTCGAAGCCCTGCCGCACATGGCCGAGCAGTCGTCGGTGCTGGCCCGGGACCTGGCCGGGCTGTCGGACCGGATCACGCAGATCGTGCCGGGGCCTTCGGCCATCCGCTTCGTCATGCCCTTCGATGATGCGTTGATTGTGCGTGTGGCCTCGTTGCTGCTGGTTCGGCAATTGACCGTGCACCACGATGTCGGCCTGGCCAGTGACCGGGTGCGTGTGCTGATCGGGGCGGAGCAGGTGGCGCAGCCGATGGCGGTCGGGAATGCCATGGGGGGGCTGACCGGCGCGGGCGAGGTCATCGCCCTCCTGGACAGCGGCATCGATCCGAACCATCCGGATTTTGGTGGGCCGCCGGGGGGGGCTGGCAGTCGTCTGCGCGCCATCCGGGTCCGGCCCGGGTGTGCGTCTGTGGACGTCATCGGGCATGGCACCCACGTGGCGGGCGTCGCCGCGGGGTCCGGCGCAGCGTCCGGAGGGCGGGTGCGGGGCGTGGCCCCCGGGGCCGAGCTGGTCGTCGTGTCGATGGCCCAGGACGATGGGCGTGGCGGCCTTTCCCTGCCCGAAGCCGAGCTCTCTGAGCTCTTGCGGGATGCCGTGGCCGACGGCGCGACCATCGTCAATTGCAGCTGGGGAAGACCGCTGGGATCGGTCTACGACGGGGCGTGCGCGTCCTTTGATGCCTACGTGCACGCGCACCCCGACGTGCTGGTGGTGGTGGCGGCCGGCAACCAAGGCCAGGCCGCCAGCGGAGAGCGGGGCTTCTGGTCGGTCGGGTCTCCCGGCACGGCCAAGAATGTGCTCACCGTGGGGGCCTGCGGAACCGACCGGGACGACCATCCGCTCACCTGGAGTGGCTACGACGAGGTGCGGTTTGGTCTCCCCGCCGGAGGCGCACGGTTGGCGCCTTCGACCGACCGGGTGGCGTTGCTCAGCAGTGCTGGGCCCAGCGACTACGGCGCGGTCAAGCCCGATCTCGTGGCCCCGGGTACGTACGTGCTGGCGCCTCGTGTGGATTCTCCAGATGGCTTCCTGCGCTGGGAGCCTCACGGTGAGCATGCCGGACGTTACATGTTCATGCACGGCACGAGCCTGGCGGCGCCGGCCGTGTCCGGGGCTGCGGCCCTGCTGCGTGAACACCTGCGGCTCCGGCATGGGGTGGTGCGGCCTTCGGCGGCCCTGCTCAAGGCCTTGCTGATCTCGGCCACCCGGCCTTTGGCGGCCTGTCCACGCACGGGCGCGCCTCCCATCGGATACCCCGACTTTGACCAGGGCTTCGGTCGGCTGGACCTGGCTCGGATCCTGCCTTTCGAGGGCTCGCCTGTGGCGCAGCGCCTGCTGTGGGTTGACGTGGACAATCGCGCGCCGGAAGCGCTCCAGAGTGGCCTGCCCCTCGGTTCGCCAGGGCACACGTTGCACCGCTATCGGCTGGAGGTGACGGACCGTGGGGTGCCGCTGATCCTGACCTTGGCGTGGATCGATGCCCCGGGCAGCGGCGTGCAAAACGATCTGCAGCTTGGTGCCGTGCTGGCCGATCGGCGTCAGTTGCTGGGCAACGAGGCACACCTGTTCCAGCGGGCCTTCGCACCGGCCGATCCGGAGGGCCGCCGTGCCATGGACCGCACCAACACCGTCGAGCAGATCCGCATCGACGATCCCCCGCTCGGACCGCTCGTGATCCGGGTTTGGGCGCGCAACACCGTGGTGCCCAACCAGGGGTATGCGCTCGTCGTGTGCGGGCCCGTGTCGGGGGCGATGGAGCGGGTGGATTGACGCCACCGCCGATCCCGTCATATCCGTGACTTAAACAGTGCGATTTGATTGTCCTGAAATGGGTCGCGGTGCTACATTGCTCGTCTTGACTCTCAGGTCCTTCCCGTCCCCTTCTTTTTGAAGGCGGGTCGCAATCCGCCAACCGGTGAAGCCGTGTCGCGGAAGGTTGTTCAACCCATCGGCGCTCTGGATACCAGGGCAAAAGGTGAGCGAAAGATGATGCAGCAATACAGGTCGAACTCGTACCTGTTCGGTGGCAATGCCCCGTACGTCGAGGAAATGTACGAGGCCTACCTCGACAACCCGGGCTCCGTGCCCGACAACTGGCGTTCGTACTTCGACGCCCTCCAGCACGTTCCGGCCGTTGACGGCTCCGACCGTCACGATGTGGCCCACGCCCCCATCATCGAATCGTTTGCCCAGCGCGCCAAGGCCAACGCCTTTGCCCACAAGGCCAGCGAAGCCGATCTGGCGGTGGCCCGCAAGCAGGTTCACGTCCAGTCCCTGATCGCCGCTTACCGGTTCCTCGGTTCGCGCTGGGCCGATCTGGACCCCCTCAAGCGCACCGAGCGCCCCAAGATTCCCGAGCTGGAGCCGTCGTTCTACGACCTGACCGAGTCCGACATGGACATCTCGTT
>CAYYCN010000151.1:0-8052 GCA_964470355.1 uncultured Sphaerotilus sp. | reverse complement strand
CGCTGGCCGCCAGCGTCTTGATCGGCCCGGCGGAGATGCCGTTGACCCGAATGCCCTTCGGGCCCAGGCTGGCCGCCAGGTAGCGCACGCTGGCCTCCAGGGAGGCCTTGGCCAGACCCATCGTGTTGTAGTGAGGCACGAATCGGATGGCGCCCAAATAACTCAGCGTGAGCATCGACGCGTTGGGGCGCAGGTGAGGCAAGGACGCCTTGGCCATGGCCGGGAAGCTGTAGGCCGAGATGTCGTGCGCGATGCGGAAGTTCTCGCGGGTCAGGCCATCGAGGAAGTCGCCGGCGATCGCTTCACGGGGGGCAAAGCCGATGGAGTGCACGAAACCATCCAGGCCGTCGGTCCAGACCTCGGCCAGTTGCGAGAACACACCCTCAATCTGAGCGTCGTCGCCGACATCGCATTCGAACACCAGGCTGGAGTCGAATTCCTTGGCGAAATCGAGGGTACGGTCCTTGAAGCGTTCACCCACGTAGCTGAACGCGAGCTCCGCACCTTCACGGTGACAGGCCTTGGCGATGCCGTAAGCGATCGAACGGTTCGAAAGCAGGCCGGTGATCAGAAGGCGTTTGCCGGCGAGAAAACCCATGAGGACTCCGGTTCAGGATCATTCAACACACAAGTTTTGCATTGTCGCATGCTCCCAGCGACTGACAACAGGGGGTCACGCCGGTGCCACACCCACGCTTGCCCAGCCGGGCTTGCGAACGCCATATTGAACAAGCGCGCTGGTTTGTGCATAATGTGAGCTTCGCTAAGTCGCTGAATTGGGCGGAATCTTCCGACCCATTTTTTTTGCTCGAACGGCAGATCCCATCAAAAACCGGATGGCCGTTGGTGGAAAAAGATGAAACAGGTGCGGCAGCCGGCAAGTCGCCGGGGCTGCTGAAGCGGGCCATCTGGTCGCTTCGGCTGCCTCGACGTGGCCTGGGCTGCCTTTCGTGTTGTTTCGGCGCATCGCGAATCTTCGCCACCGAAACAGACACAGGACGCACGCATAGATGAGCTGGCAGCAAGCCGTAGAGAAGACCGTGACCGGGATGGGCTATGAGCTCGTCGACTGTGGGCGCAGTCCGGGGGGCTTGCTGAGCGTCTACGTCGATCGCCTGCCGGGTGGCGTGTACCCGAGTGGTCCGGGTGACCACGTCACGGTGGACGACTGTGAACTGGTGACGCGCCAATTGCAGCTCGTGCTCGAGGTGGCCGGTTGCGATTACGCCCGGCTTGAGGTGTCTTCGCCCGGGCTGGATCGTCCGCTGCGTACCGCGGCCCATTACGACCGCTTCGTGGGCACCGAGGTCGACATCACCCTCAAGATGGCCTTCAACGGCCGCAAGAAATATCGAGGCATCCTGCGTTCGGTGGACGGTTCTGCGTCTGCGGGGACGGACGCAGGGTATGAACTGGTCTTCCAGGACGGCAAGGAAGACAAGGTGTTGGGTTTTGTGCTGGACGAAGTGCGTGAGGCGCGTCTTGTGCCTGTCATCGACTTCAAGAAGCGCAAGCGTGCCGATGAACCGGCCGCTCAGGCTCAGGAATCCGGAGGTCAAGAAGAATGAACCGCGAACTGTTGATGCTGGTGGACGCGATTTCTCGCGAAAAGAACGTGGACCGCGAAGTGGTGTTTGGCGCCGTCGAGTCGGCGCTGGCCTCGGCCACCAAAAAACTCTACGACGGTGAGGTCGACATCCGCGTGGCCATCGACCGCGACACCGGCGAATACGAGACGTTCCGCCGCTGGCAGGTCGTCCCAGACGAAGCCGGCCTGCAGCAACCCGAAGCCGAGATCCTGCATTTCGAGGCCAAGGAGCAGATCGACGACATCGAGGTCGGCGACTACCTGGAAGAGCCCGTCGAATCGGTGCCCATCGGACGCATTGGCGCACAGGCTGCGAAGCAGGTCATCCTGCAAAAGATCCGTGACGCCGAGCGCGAGCAATTGCTCAACGACTTCCTCTCGCGCGGCGAGAAGATCTTCGTGGGCACGGTCAAGCGCCTGGACAAAGGCGATTTGATCGTGGAAAGCGGTCGCGTCGAAGGTCGCCTGCGCCGCGGCGAGCTGATTCCCAAGGAAAACCTGCGCTCTGGGGACCGCGTCCGCGCCATGATCATGGAAGTGGACTCGACCCTGCGCGGCCCGCAGATCCTGCTGTCACGCTCGGCCCCCGAGTTCATGATCGAGCTGTTCCGCCAGGAAGTGCCCGAAATCGAACAAGGCCTGCTGGACATCAAGAGCTGCGCCCGCGACTCCGGCTCGCGCGCCAAGATCGCCGTGCAATCGCACGACAAGCGGGTCGATCCGATCGGCACCTGCGTGGGCGTGCGCGGCTCGCGCGTCAACGCGGTGACCAATGAACTGGCGGGTGAGCGCGTGGACATCGTGCTCTGGTCCGAAGATCCGGCCCAGTTCGTGATCGGTGCCTTGGCCCCGGCCAATGTGCAATCCATCGTGGTTGACGAGGAAAAGCACGCCATGGACGTGGTCGTGGACGAGGAAAACCTCGCCATTGCCATCGGTCGCGGCGGCCAGAACGTGCGCTTGGCCTCGGAGCTGACCGGCTGGCGCATCAACATCATGACCGCCGAAGAATCGGCCGCCAAGCAGGCCGAGGAATCGGACGGCATCCGCAAGCTCTTCGTCGATAAGCTCGATGTGGACGAGGAAGTGGCCGACATTCTCATCGCCGAAGGGTTCACCAGCCTCGAAGAAGTCGCCTATGTGCCGCTCAACGAGATGCTCGAAATCGAGGCCTTCGACGAGGACACGATCCAGGAGTTGCGCGACCGCGCCAAGGGCGTGCTCCTGACGATGGAAATCGCCAAGGAAGAGAGCGTGGAAGAGGTCTCGCAGGACTTGCGCGATCTGGAGGGTCTGACGCCCGAGCTCATCGGTCGTCTGGCCGAAGGCGGCATCCACACCCGAGACGACCTGGCCGATCTGGCCGTCGACGAACTGACCGAGATGACCGGTGTCGACGAAGTCCAGGCCAAGGCCCTGATCATGAAGGCGCGGGAGCACTGGTTCACGGCTTGATCGCCCTCGACCGAGCCCGGAATCCCCAGCTGTACGCAAGTCCCAAGGAATCAAACACATGGCAGTCACCACCGTTGCCCAGTTCGCCACCGAGCTGAACCGCCCGGCGTCGACGCTGCTCGAGCAACTGCAACATGCGGGTGTGAACAAGCAATCGGCCGCCGATCCGCTGACCGAGGCCGACAAGGAACGCCTGCTGAGCTTCCTGCGCACCTCGCACGGCACCCAGAGCGCCGACCGCAAGAAGATCACGATCACGAAAAAATCGACCAGCGAGATCAAGCAAGCGGATGCGTCGGGCAAGGCCCGCACCATCCAGGTCGAAGTGCGCAAGAAGCGCACCTTCGTGAAACGCGACGACGCGACCGCGCCGGTCGAGGCCCCGGAAGGCCCGAGCGCGGAAGATCTGGAGCTCCAGCGCCGCGAAGAGGAGGCCATGCGAGCCGCCGAAGCCCTGCGCCGCGAACAGGAAGAAGCCGCCGAGCAGCGCCGCATCGCCGAAGAACAGGAGCGTGCAGCACGTGAGGCCCGCGAAGCCGCGGCCCGCGAGGAAGCCGAGCGAGCCGCGGCCCGGGCCGCGGCTGAGGCCAAGGCCCGTGAGGAAGCCCAACGCTTGGCTGCGGCCCAACGGCCCGCGCCCCAAGCTGCGGCGCCGGCTCCTGCGGCCGCACCTGCCACTGCGGCCCCCGTGGCCAATGAAGCCACGGCCCAAAAGCCCGCCTCACCGAGCGCCCAGAGCACCGCTGGTGGTCCTGCCGGCACCGGTGCCGGCGTGCGCGTGGTGAAGTCGGCCGTGGCCGCAGCCACCGATCCCGCCCGAATGGCCGATCTGGAGCGTCGCCGCAAGGCAGCCGAGGCCGAAGCCGCTGCCATTCGCGACATGATGGCCCGCAAGGCCAAGGTCATGGTTGCGAAGAAGCCCGAAGAGCCCAAGCCGGCCGAGCCGGCTGCGGCCAAGGACGGCATCAAGGGCACCATCCATCGCCCCAAGGGTGCACCCGGCGAAACCACCACGGCAGCCAAGCCCGGTGACAAGAAGTCGGTCAAATCCGAAAAGCTGTCCTCCAGCTGGGCCGACGACGCCAAGAAGAAGAGCGCCGCACCGGCTCGCGGTCGCACCGATGGCGGCAATGCCGGTCGTGGCGGCTGGAAGGCGCCGGCCGGTGGCCGTGGCGGACGTCGCGGTGGCGATCGCCACGAGGCCCAATCCAACTTCGTGGCGCCGACGGAAGCCCAGGTCTACGAAGTCCACGTGCCTGAAACCATCTCCGTGGCCGATCTGGCGCACAAGATGTCGATCAAGGCCACCGAGGTCATCAAGAAGCTGATGTTGCTGGGCCAGATGGTCACCATCAACCAGCAGCTCGACCAGGAAACGGCCATGATCCTCGTCGAGGAAATGGGCCACAAGGCGTTCGCCGCCAAACTCGACGATCCGGATGCGTTCCTGGAAGAGGAACACGCCGCGGCCTCGGGCGAGGCGCTGCCGCGTCCGCCGGTGGTCACCGTCATGGGTCACGTCGACCACGGCAAGACCTCGCTGCTGGACTACATCCGCCGCAGCCGCGTGGCCGCAGGCGAGGCTGGCGGCATCACCCAGCACATCGGCGCTTATCACGTCGAGACCCCGCGCGGTGTCATCACCTTCCTCGACACCCCGGGTCACGAGGCGTTCACCGCCATGCGGGCCCGCGGTGCGAAGGCCACCGACATCGTCATCCTGGTGGTCGCAGCCGACGACGGCGTCATGCCGCAGACCAAGGAAGCCATCCACCACGCCAAGGCGGCGGGGGTGCCGATCGTGGTCGCCATGACCAAGATCGACAAGCCGGACTCGAATGCCGAGCGCGTCAAGAGCGAGTTGGTGGCCGAGCAGGTGGTGCCTGAGGAATTTGGCGGTGAGTCGCCGTTCATTGGGGTGTCGTCCAAGACCGGGCAAGGCATCGACGAACTGCTGGAGCAGGTGCTGCTGCAGGCCGAAGTGCTGGAATTGACCTCGCCCGTCGCGGCGCTGGCCAAGGGTCTGGTCATCGAAGCCAAGCTGGACAAGGGTCGCGGCCCCGTCGCCACGGTGCTGGTGCAGTCCGGCACCCTCAAGCGCGGCGACGCCGTGCTGGCCGGTCAGAGCTTCGGTCGCGTTCGCGCCATGCTGGACGAAGACGGCAAGCCCATCAATGAGGCGGGTCCGTCGATTCCGGTCGAAATCCAGGGTCTGTCCGAAGTGCCGGCCGCGGGCGACGAGTTCATGGTCCTGGCCGACGAGCGCCGTGCCCGTGAAATCGCCACCTTCCGCCAAGGCAAGTACCGCGAAGTGACGCTGAACAAGCGCCAGGCCGCCAACCTCGAGAACGTGTTCGAGAGCATGGGCCAGGGTGCCGTCCAGACGCTGCCGCTGATCATCAAGGCCGACGTGCAGGGTTCGCAAGAAGCGCTGGCCGCTTCGCTGCTCAAGCTCTCGACCGACGAGGTCAAGGTGCAGATCGTGCACGCAGCGGTCGGTGGCATCAGCGAGTCGGACGTCAACCTGGCGATCGCCTCGAAGGCCGTGGTCATCGGCTTCAACACCCGTGCCGATGCCAATGCGCGCCGCACGGCGGAGCACAACGGTGTCGACCTGCGCTACTACAACATCATCTACGACGCCGTGGACGATGTGAAGGCGGCGATGTCGGGCATGTTGGCCCCCGAGCAGCGCGAAGAAGCGCTGGGCACGGCCGAGATCCGCACGGTGTTCGTGGCGTCCAAGATCGGCACGGTCGCGGGCTCGATGGTCACCTCGGGTCTGGTGCGCCGCAACTGCAAGTTCCGCCAGCTGCGCGACAACATCGTCATCTACACGGGCGAAGTCGAGTCGGTGCGCCGCATGAAGGACGATGTCAAGGAAGTCAAGGAAGGCTTCGAGTGCGGCATCAAGCTCAAGAACGTCACGGACATCGCCGAGGGCGATCAGCTGGAGTTCTTCGAGATCAAGGAAATCGCCAGAACGCTGTAAGCGCCTCGCCGGACCGGTCGCTGCCTGGAACCTCCAGACAGCCGGCCGGCACGGACGGCCCTGCGCCTGGACCTTGTGCCCCGCCTCTGGCGGGGCGTTCAGTTTCTGGTACACGCCATGCGACACAAGAAATCCACACCCAACCGCAGCTTCCGCGTCGCCGACCAGATCCAGCGCGATCTGGCCGAACTGATCCGCGATCTGAAGGATCCACGCATCGGCATGGTGACGATCAACGCCGTGGAGGTCACGCCGGACTACGCCCATGCCACCATCCTGTTTTCAGTGCTGGTCGGGGATCCCGCTGCTTGCGAAGAGGGGCTGAACGAGGCGGCAGGGTTCTTGCGTAATGGCCTGTTCAAGCGCCTGCAGATCCACACCGTGCCCACGCTGCATTTCCGCTTCGACCAGACCATCGAGAAGGCGGTCGAGATGTCGCAGTTGATCCGGCAGGCCAACGCAACCCGCGCCAAAGACGCGGACGAATGATTCCACGCTGAACGCATGACTTCCGAGTTGTCCCTGACCGATGCACCCGAATCTACGGAGGCCCCGGTGTCTGACGTGACCTCCGCCGGTGTGGCGCCGTCTTCCGACGCCCACGCGGAAGGCGCCGACGCCTCCAATCCTCTCGACGGTGCGCAGATCCGCAGCAAGGGCAGGGCGTCCCGCGACGGCGACCGTCCTGCGCGCCAGCGTGTGGTGCGCCGTTCGGTGCATGGCGTGCTGCTGCTCGATAAGCCCATCGGCTGGTCGAGCAACGATGCGCTTCAGAAAGCCAAGTGGCTGATGCGCGCGGAAAAGGCCGGCCACACCGGCACACTGGACCCGCTGGCCACCGGCTTGCTCCCGCTGTGTTTTGGCGCCGCCACCAAGTTCTCGCAGGTGAGCCTGGAAGCCGACAAGGGCTACCGCGCCACGCTGCGTCTGGGTCAGACCACCGCCAGCGGTGACGCCGAGAGCCCGGTCGATCAGGAACGCCCGGTCACCTGCACACGCGACGACATCGAGCGCGTGTGTGCCGGCCTGCGTGGCGAGATCGAACAACTTCCGCCCATGCACTCCGCGCTCAAGCACCAAGGCAAGGCGCTGTACGAGTATGCGCGCTCCGGCCAGACGGTCGAGCGCACGCCGCGCCGCGTGACGATTCATGCACTCGACATCGTCGAGTGGCAAGATGAGAAGCTCGTCATCGACGTGCTGTGCACCAAGGGGACTTACATCCGCACGCTGGCCGCCGACATCGGCGAGGCGCTGGGCTGTGGGGCCCACCTGTCGGCTTTGCGCCGGGTCATGAGCGGCCCGGTCACGCTGATGGGCAGCGTGACGCTCGAACAACTCGAAGCCCTGGACGAGGCCGGTCGCGACGCACTGCTGCGCCCGGTCGACGTCCTGTTGGCCGACTGGCCGCAGGTGCAGTTGTCTGCGCCCGAAGCCGGCAAGTTTCTTTCAGGCATGCGCCGCCGGGTGACGGCAGCGGATGCCGAGCACGTCCGGGTCTACGGACCGGACGGGCGCACCCTTCTGGGCAGCGCCCACATCGAGGCCGGCGAGCTCATCGCGGACCGGCTGCTCAGCCCGCCGGAGGTTCAGGCCCTCTCGGCACCCGCCTTGGCTAAGGCCGGGGCGGCTGCGAAGTCCTGAACCCGTCACCCGCCCGATTCACCCCATTTTGTTGATCTGCATCGCCCCATGAGCACTCAAATCCGCAACATCGCCATCATCGCGCACGTTGACCACGGCAAAACCACCATGGTCGACCAACTGCTGCGCCAGTCCGGCACCTTCGCCGACCACGAGAAGGTCGTCGACACGGTCATGGACAACAACGCCATCGAACGTGAGCGTGGCATCACCATCCTGGCCAAGAACTGCGCGGTCAGCTGGGAAGGCACCCACATCAACATCGTCGACACCCCGGGCCACGCGGACTTCGGTGGCGAAGTCGAGCGCGCGCTGTCCATGGTCGACGGCGTGGTGCTGCTGATCGACGCCCAGGAAGGCCCGATGCCGCAGA
>CAYYCN010000150.1:0-8084 GCA_964470355.1 uncultured Sphaerotilus sp. | reverse complement strand
TGGTGGCCTGGCGCTGGCTGTCGTTGAAGTAGGCCGGCACGGTGATGACCGCTTCGGTGACTTCCTCGCCGAGGTAGTCCTCGGCGGTCTTCTTCATCTTGCGCAGCACTTCGGCCGACACCTGCGGGGGCGCCATCTTCTTGCCGCGCACTTCCACCCAGGCGTCGCCGTTGTCGGCGGCGGCGATGGAGTAGGGCATCAGGTCGATGTCCTTCTGCACTTCCTTTTCGGTGAACTTGCGGCCGATCAGGCGCTTCACCGCGTACAGCGTGTTCTTCGGGTTTGTGACGGCCTGGCGCTTGGCGGACGCACCGACCAGGATTTCACCGTCTTCTTGGTAAGCGATGATCGAAGGCGTCGTGCGCGCGCCTTCCGAGTTCTCGATCACCTTCGTGGTGTTGCCTTCCATGATGGCCACGCACGAGTTGGTGGTGCCGAGGTCGATGCCGATGATCTTGCCCATGTTCTGTTTCTCCAGGGAGGAATGTGTTGCCTTGATGCTGAGATGGGGCGCTGGGGGCTGGTTTCAAGAGCCGGCACAGATCCTGTGTGATCCGGAGACTTGAACTGGGGCCCGAGCCGTGTTCGGGGCCGGGGAGCCGATGCGCCCGCTCTGCGGGATGAGTCGTTGGGAAGCGGCCGCCAGGATCGAAATTCCGGCGGCGAGCCGAAGGTCTTACTTGGGTGCGGCGACCATGACCAGCGCCGGGCGCAGCACACGCTCGGCGATCAGGTAGCCCTTTTGCAGCACGGACACCACGGTGTTGGCCTCCTGCTCGGACGGCACCATGCTGATGGCCTGGTGCTGATGGGGGTCGAACTTGGTGCCGGCGGGTGGGCTGATCTCCACGACCTTGTTGCGCTCCAGGGCCTGGCTGAGCTGGCGCAGCGTGGCGTGCACGCCTTCAAGCACCTGCTCGGGCGTGCCCTGGCCGGCAGCGTGCGCGGCGATGGCGGCTTCCAGGCTGTCCTTGACGGGCAGCAGGCTGTCGGCGAAGCCTTCGACCGCGAACTTGCGGGCCTTGGACATCTCTTCCTCGGCGCGGCGGCGGGTGTTGTCGGCCTCGGCCTTGGCGCGCAGGTAGGACTCGGCCAGTTCGGCGTTCTTGGCTTCGAGCTCGGCGATGCGTGCGGCGGCGTCATCGACGATTTCAGCGGCTGCGCCTTCCGCGATCACGTCGGAGTGGGGGTCGCCGGCCGGGGCTTGTTTCGGGTCGTAGGAGGTGTCGGACATATCGGTGTCAGGCCGCCGTGGGCGGCGTGAGTTCGGATTCAGGGGTGTCTTGCTGGACGTGGGAGGCGCCCGCTCCGGCCATCGTCCGGGGTTGGGGCGCGTGATGTCCAGGGAACTGAGGGTGTCCTCCGGGAATTCAAGAGGGGCTCATGAAACTTTTTGGAGGCCGACGAATCACGGGGCCCGATCGGTCAGTGGTCGTCGATCGAGGCGCTCCAACGGTTCCATTCGGCGAGCTGGCGGCGGTCGGCCTTGGTCGGGCGACCGTGCTCGATGGCCGTGGCCGGGTCGACCCGGTAGCTGCGCTGTGCCCGCCACTCGGCTTGGGTCGCTTCACTTTCCGGGGTTTCACGAAACAGCAGCCGGGCGGCTGGCGCCGGACCGCGGATCAGGCTGACGGCGAGCACTTCCAGTTCGCGCGGCTGGGGGCAGTCGCCCTGGCGCACCTGGAGCCGATCGCCGGCGCGCACCTCCCGGGAGGCCTTGGCCACGTCCTGCCCGTTGAGCTGGATGCGGTGCTTGCCGATTTCCTCGGCCGCCAGCGCGCGGGTCTTGAACAAACGGGCGGCCCACAGCCATTTGTCCAGGCGCAGGGCGCCTTCGGGATCGATCTTGTACTGGCGTGCCAGGGCTTCCGGGTCTTCAGGCAGGGACGACATTCAGCTTTTGGCTCCCTGGTGCACGGCGCGCTGGCGCTGGCGCTCCAGGCTGGCGGCATCGGGTTGTGATTCGGTGCGCACCGGCCAGCCGGCGGTGTGCTGCTCGACCAGCGCGCCCATCGCCTGGATCCAGTCCGTGTGGTCGTTCAGGCAGGGGATGTAGTCGAAGCGCTGGCCTCCGTGGGTCATGAAGGTGGCGCGACCTTCGATGGAGATTTCCTCCAGCGTCTCCAGGCAGTCGGAGACAAAGCCGGGGCAGATCACCTGCAGGTGTTTCACACCCTGGCGGGCGAGTTTCTCCAGGGTGGGCTCGGTGTAGGGCTCCAGCCACTTGGCCCGGCCCAGCCGGCTCTGGAAGCTCACGGTGTAGGCGTCCTCGGCCAGCCCCAGGCGTTCGGCCAGCAGGCGGGCGGTCTTGAGGCACTCGCAGTGGTAGGGATCGCCCAGCTCCAGCGTGCGGCGCGGCACGCCGTGGAAGCTCATGAGCATGTGGTCTCCGCGGCCTTCGCGATCCCAGTACATGCGGATGCGCGAGGCCAGCGCGTCGAGGTAGCCGGCGTCGTCGTGGAAGCGGTTGATGAACCGCAGTTCGGGCACGTGGCGGATGTTTCCGGCCCATTGGTAGACCGCGTCCAGGACGCTGGCCGTGGTGGTGCCGGAGTACTGGGGGTACATCGGCAGCACCAGGATGCGCGTGCAGCCGGCTTCCTTGAGGGCATCGAGCCGGCTGGCCACCGAGGGCTGTCCGTAGCGCATGGCCGAGCGCACGAGGACCTGCAGGCCGCGTTCGCCCAGGTGGGTCTGCAGCAGGTTGGCCTGCTTGGCGGTCCACACCGCCAGGGGCGAGCCGTCGGCGGTCCAGACGCTGGCGTACTTGGCGGCCGACTTGGCCGGCCGGGTGCGCAGGATGACCCCGTGCAGGATCGCCATCCATGCCGCGCGTGGAATCTCGACCACCCGCGGATCGGACAGGAACTCGGCCAGGTAGGGCCGCACGGCCGCTGCAGTGGGCGCATCGGGCGTGCCGAGGTTGACCATCAGCACCCCCACGCGTGGGGCGGTGCCGTGTCGGTAGGGCGGTTCGTTCTGGTACGGCATGCGGTCCTCTTGTTGGGGCGGATTCTCGCCCAAGCGCGTGGATGTCCTGCGACACTGCGTCCATGCGTGAATCGACCCCGTTTTCTCCTGGTGGTCCGCCCGAGCGCGCGGACCTGCGCGCCATCACCCTTGATCTGGATGACACGATCTGGCCCGTAGGTCCGTGCATCGAGCGGGCCGAGCAGGTGCTGCACGACTGGCTGCTGCAACACGCGCCGAGCACCGCCGCCACCTTTCCGGTGGAGCGCATGCGGGCCTTGCGGTCCGAGGTGGCGGTCCTGCGCCCCGACCTCTCGCACGACCTGACGGCGCTGCGGCTGGAATCCAACCGCCAGGCCCTCATCCGCTCGGGCGATGACCCGGCGTTGGCAGAGCCAGCATTCGATCTGTTTTTTGCCGAGCGTCAGCGCGTGACCTACTACCCCGAGGTCGCCGCAGCGCTGGAACGTCTGGCCGCCCGCTGGCCGCTGCTGGCCCTGAGCAATGGCAACGCCGAGTTGGCGGCCACCGGCCTGGATCGCTGGTTTTGCGGCTCCGTGCATGCCCGAGCCGTGGGAGTGGCCAAGCCGCACGCCCGCATTTTCGAGGTGGCCTGCGACACCTTGAAGGCCCCCGCCCGACAGGTGCTGCACGTGGGCGACGACTGGCGCTGTGACATCGAAGGGGCTCGCGCCGCAGGCCTGCACACCGCCTGGGTCGCACGGGAGGCGGCGGGACTTCCTGAGCCGGGCGGGATCGAATCCGCCGCACGCTGGCCGGATGGCTGGCATGTCCGGGTGAGCCACCTCCTGGAACTGGCCGACCGCCTGGGCGCCTGACCGCCGCAGCCCATTCGGGGTGCGGGGGCGCGGCACCCCAATTCACTTGGGCATCGGACCGGCTTCGCAGCGCGGGGCTCCCGTGAGCGATCCTGCGGTGGTGCAGTACACCACCCGCTGGCGCGCCACGTCGAGATACCAGGCGGTGGAGTTCTTGCCGTCCGTGGTGGCCACCCCGAGGGGCACATAGGTCTCCGAGGCCGGGGCATTGCCCGCAGCGAGTGCCGACCCGGCGGTGGCCCACCCCAGGGTCGCCACGGCGGCGGTGATCATCACGCGGGAGCAAAAGTTCGGGCGCATGGACATCCTCCAGTCGAACGGCGCGTTCACAAGTTGTAACGTCCGGTGATGCTGGAGGAGTCTGTTGGGGCTGTCAATCGCCGGTCTGCAGGGCGGGGCTCAGATCGATCGCCCGTCGAAATGCTGCACCGGCAGGCTCTCCAGATCCACGCCGTCCAGGCAGCGCACATTGACCGCCGCCATCGCTTCGCCCGCGGGCGACACGCCCTCCCCGTAGGGGTGGATGCCGCAGGTCGAGCAGAAGCGGTGCCGGATGACGTGCTTGTTGAACGTGTAGCTGGCCAGGTCCTCCTCCGGGGTGAGCAGCTGCAGGTCATCGCGGGGCACGAACCACAGCAGCGACCCCTTGCGCCGGCACATCGAGCAGTTGCAGGCCATGACCCCACCGAGTTCGCCTTCGACCTCGAAGCGGACACCGCCGCAATGGCAACTGCCAAGGTATTTCATGAGCGTGCTCCAGGCGCGGCGGGGGCGCGTGTCGGTGGAAGATCGGCGCACATCGTGAGTGGGCCGGGGGGCGCTGTCAATTCGGGGACACGGCAGGTGGGTTCCCCGCGGCTCACAGGTAACCGGCCAGCACCGCCTGCACCCCGTACACGCTCACGCTCTTGCTGAAGGTCTTGGTGATGGGCTCGGTCTTGCCCGACAGCCAGATCTTGAGCTCGGCATCGAGCTCGAAGTGCCCGGCCGTCTCCACCGCGAAGTGCGAGACGCTCTTGTACGGGATCGAGTGGTACTCGACCTTGCGCCCGGTGACGCCCTGTTTTTCCACCATCACCAGCCGCTTGTTGGTGAACACGAAATAGTCGCGGATGAGCTGGTAGACGTGTTCGACCCGCTCGTTGGGGGCGAGGATGGGATCGAACTCGTCGGCGATTTTGGCGGAGTCGATCTTGGAGGCGTTGCCGAGCAGGCCGCTGAGGAGGCTCATGGAAGAGGGCGCGGGTGGGTTGGGAAACGTGGCGGCAGGTCGGCACGCCAGCGATTCCATGAAATGGGCAGGGCCGGAGAATGCCACCGAAAGGGCCGCGCCGGTCGCTTCCCTGCGGACTTCGGCCTGACGGCATCGGACAGGGTCAGGAGAGTGTGCAAAAGGGGCGTGGCGCATCGCGTCAGCGCAGCACCAGCCGGCGCTTGGTGACTTCGCCTTCGTCCCCGCCCGGCCAGTGCAGTTCCACCACCACCTCGGCGGTGCCGTCGTCCAGGTGGCGGGCCCGCACGAGCGAGAAGTTCTTGCTGCCGGTGAGGGCGTAGAGGCGCTCGCTGGTCACGTCGGGGTGGCCGTCCATCGTGCCCCCGGACGATACGCCCAGCAGGCTGATCTTGGGCGCAGGTTTGCGGGAAATGGCGCTGGACGTGACCTGGTAGACCCGTGCGGCCGGGTGCTTGCGGTGCTGCAGCCGGAAAGCCGAGGCGCAGTGCACGTCGCCGCTGAGAAGCACCAGCGGCCGGCCGGTGTTTCCGATTTCGCTGAACAGGGTGTCGAGCAATTGGTTGCGTTCAGCCCAGTTGCTTTCGTGGCCCCATTCGTCCATGAAGTCGTCCTTGGCCTCGCCCAGGTCCATGTAGTTGACCAGGCGATCCACCCAGTGCAGCACCGGCACGGGCGAGACCACGAACAGGCTGCGTGCCGTGCGGGCCTCGGGGCTGCGCAGCCAGGCGCAGAAGCGGTCGAACTGGGCCTGGCCCAGCAGGAGGTTGGGGTCGATGTTCGTGCGCTTGCGCTTGTTCTTCTCGACGTCGTGGTGGCCGCGCATGTCGAGCACGTAGAAGGCGGCGTCGCCTTGTCGGAAGGCGTAGTCCCACTGGCAGTCGTCGGGGCGGTTCAGGTCGACGGGGGTGGGTGGGTTGTGGCTGTGCGCGTATTCGAAATAGGCCCGGCAGGCGGCCCGCCACATCAGGTCCACCAGCAACTGGTTGGTCTTGCTGTCGCGCTCCTCGAAGAAGCCCGAGATGCGGGCGCGCCGCTCCTGGTTGGTCAGCGAGCCCCAGCCGTCCATGATCTCGTGGTCGTCCCAGATCATGTATTGCGGGAAGCGCTCGTACACCTCGCGCAGCGACGGTGTGGCCCAGTACACGCGGTAATACCAGCGGTAGATGTCGAGCAGGTAGCGCTCGATCGCGGCCTCGTCGTACTGGCCGCCGCCCAGCGCGTACGTCTCCAGCAACGCGGCTTTGTTGTCCTTCAGCCAGCTCCAGATGTCGAGGAAACCGTTCTTGCCGTTGGTGTCCACATAGATCTGATCGCCCCCGCCGATCACGAAGTGCGCGTTGGCGTCTGCGAGCTGCTCGTGCAGGAGCGGCCAGGCGCCGCTGTCGCCATTGGCACTGATGGGGTCGTGGCAACTGTAAAAACCGAAGACCACCTCGCGCGGTGCGGCCGGTGGGGTGCAGAAACTCAGGGGCGAGTCGCCGCCGATCTCGGTGCGACGCGGCACGGCGCGGGCGTCGGTGGTGTCGGCGATGACTGCGTAGTAATGGCGCGTGTCCGGCTGCAAGGGGCCCACGTCGAACACGGCGGTGAGGTTGCTGTCCTGCGTGATGTCCGCGCTGCCGATGAACACCGGCTGGATGCGCTGCTTGGCCAGGAACGCGGCCACGGTCTTTTCGTCCAGCCGGACCCGATCGCCGGTCAAGGGGGCCGTGGTGACCACCAGCGTCCAGCGGCCCGGCTGATACACCCGCACCCACAGCCGCGACGAGGTGGGGGAGGTTGCGCCCACGATGACTGCGCTGGTGAGCTTGGGGTGCTTCTGCTCGTTGGATCTTGGGTCAAGCAAGGTGGCCATGAACTGCTCCTCCCTGGGCTCGTGAAATGCGTGAGCTCACCCAGCAGCATGCGCTTCGCGGCCGGATTTGAAAATGGGACATTTCGGGGGGAGCCCCTACCCGGACCGTTTTCCTGCTCGATGAAGCTGGCGTCTGTGCTTGCACGAGCTGCTCTTTGTGGTTGTACAATTTTGCGTACAAACAAGGAGCCTTGCCATGGACGCCATCAGCTACTCTGCCGCCCGCGCCAACCTGGCCAGCACCATGGACCGGGTGTGCAACGACCATGAAGCCCTGATCATCACCCGCAACGGAGAGCAATCGGTGGTGATGCTCTCCCTGGAGGACTTCCAGGCGCTGGAGGAAACGGCTTACCTGTTGCGCAGCCCGGCGAACGCCAAGCGCCTGCTCTCCGCCGCGGCCCAGCTCAATGCGGGCAAAGGCACGGAGCGGGAGCTGACCCCGTGAAGCTGATCTTCGCGGACGAGGCCTGGGAGGACTATCTCTACTGGCAAAAGCAAGACAAGCGGATGGTGGAACGCATCAACAAGCTCATCCGCGAGACGCAACGAGAACCGTTCAATGGCGTCGGCAAGCCCGAACCCCTGAAACACGCCTTGTCAGGCTTTGGGTCTCGTCGAATCACGGATGAGCACCGCATGGTCTACAGGGTGGAAGGCGATTCGCTGTTGTTGGCGCAACTTCGATATCACTATTGAGACGCGGATCAGCAGGCCAGCGACTCCATGAAATGCGCGTCGCCCGGGAAAGCCACCGAAACACCCGTGCCGGTGGCGACCAGGCTGGCCCGGTTGGCCAACGCCAGTTCCAGACGCACCGACCCGGCGTGATCCAGCGGCACCGGCAGCACCCTCGGCGCGTCGGTGCCCAGTCGCAGGTGACCCTCGGCCACTCGGCCCAGCAACGGCTCGTGAGATTCGACGATGTGCACACCGCGCAGCCGAAGCACCAAGCCCCGGCTGAAACCAACGGTGGGCTTCTCGCCCGGCGCCGTGTCCGTCAGGACCGTGGCGGCGGCGGAGAACCGGATCCACAGATCGCCCGCTTCGATGCGGACCGAAGCGACCTCGGAGTCGGACAGGGTCAGGTGGAGGGGCAAGGGCGGGGCCTTCAGGGCGCGTCGTGGCAGGCCACGCAGAGCTTGTTGCCCTCCGTGTCGCGGAAATAGGCGCCGTAGTAGTGGGC
>CAYYCN010000149.1:0-8200 GCA_964470355.1 uncultured Sphaerotilus sp. | reverse complement strand
TCCGCAACTTCCTGCCCTCGACCGGCCGTCTGGTGAAGTACCAGCCGCCCGTGACGGATCTGGAGCAGGGCACCGAGACGCTGCAGGGTGATGCCTACGAGGCGGGCCGCTTCGGTGGCGTACGCGTGGACACCGGTGTCTACGAAGGCGGCGAGATCCCGATGTTCTACGACTCGATGATCGCCAAGCTCATCGTGCACGGCAAGGATCGCAACGACGCCATCGCCAAGATGCGTGCGGCCCTGGACGCCTTCGTGATCCGTGGCATCAACTCGAACATTCCGTTCCAGGCCGCGCTGCTGGCGCATCCGAAGTTCGTGTCGGGTGACTTCAACACAGGCTTCATCGCCCAGAACTACGCCGAAGGCTTCCGCGCCGAAGACGTGCCCCACGACGATCCGGACCTGCTGGTGGCGCTGGCCACGCTGTCGCAGCGCCGGTATCTGGAGCGCGCCAAGGGCATCAGCGGTCAGCTGCCGGGCCATGGCGTGACGGTGCGCGACGACTTCGTCGTCATCATCAAGGGCCAGGAAGGCAACAACCGCTATCAGCCCGTCACCGTCAACGGCAACACCGTGATCGTGGGCGACAAGCAGTACCAGATCTCCAAGGACTGGAAGTTCGGCGGCATCCGTGCTTCGGGCCTGTGCAACGGCAAGGCCTTCACGGCCCAGGTCGAGCGCAAGGGCGTGTGGCTGCGCATCTCGCAAGGCGGCACGCAGATCGACGCCCAGGTCAAGAGCCCGCGCGGCGCCGAGCTGTACAAGCTCATGCCCTACAAGGCTCCGCCCGACCTGTCGAAGTTCCTGATCTCGCCGATGCCGGGTCTGCTGGCTGACGTGGTCGTGCAGCCGGGCCAGAAGGTGTTGGCCGGTGAGCGCCTCGCCGTGATCGAAGCCATGAAGATGGAAAACATCATGGTCGCGGTGCAGGACGGCGTGGTGAAGGAAATCCTGGCCAAGAAGGGCGAGAGCCTGTCCGTGGATCAACCGATCATCGCGTTCGAGTGATCCCCCGCGCCCGCTGCGTGCAAGCGTGGCGGGCGTCTTTGGAGTCGATTGATGACCAAACCCTTCAAGATCCTGGGTATCCAGCAGATCGCCATCGGCGGCCCGAGCAAGGACAAGCTCAAGTCGCTGTGGGTGGACATGCTGGGCCTGACGGTCAAGAGCACCTTCGTCAGCGAACGCGAGAACGTTGACGAGGACATCTGCGCCCTCGGTACCGGCCCCACGGCCGTCGAGGTCGACTTGATGCAGCCGCTGGACCCCGAGAAGAAGCCGGCCGTGCACGCCACGCCGCTCAACCACGTCGGACTGTGGGTGGACGATCTGCCCAAGGCCGTGGAGTGGATGACGGCCAACGGCGTGCGCTTTGCCCCGGGCGGCATCCGCCCCGGTGCGGCCGGTTACGACATCTGCTTCATCCACCCCAAGGCGAACGACGAGTTCCCCGTGGGCGGTGAAGGGGTGCTGATCGAACTGGTGCAGGCGCCGCCGGAAGTGATCGCGGCGCTCGCATAATCGCGGCTTCGCCCGCCGGGTGAGACCCAGGCCCGGATGCTGTGCCGACAAGGTGTGGCATCCGGGCTTTGTCTTGTGTCCCCTGTGTGGGTTGTTCCGCTCGATCCGATTCAGAACATGTCTTCAGAACCTCTCGCCGGCCACCGTCCGGAGCGTGCCCATGGGGCGCTGTCCGGTGCCAATGCCGAGTGGCAGGCCCGCAGCCGCCGCAGCGTCTGGCACCCCTGCACGCAGATGCAGCGCCTGGACGCCGTGCCGCCGGTGCCCATCCGGGAAGGCCAGGGCCCTTGGCTGATCGATCAGGAAGGGCGACGCCATTTCGACGCCACCAGCTCGTGGTGGGTCAATCTTTTCGGGCACGCCGATCCGCAGATCAATGCGGCGGTGAAGGCCCAGTTGGACCGCCTGCCGCACGTCATGCTGGCCGGTTGCACGCACGAGCCTGCCGTCCGGTTGGCAGAGCGCCTTTCCGCCCTGACCGGTGGGGTCCTGGGCCATACCTTCTTCGCCAGCGACGGCGCTTCGGCGGTCGAGATCGCGCTGAAGATGAGCTTTCATCACTGGCGCAATGTGGGGCGTCCCGCCAAGCGCGAGTTCGTCTGTGTGCGCCACGGCTACCACGGTGAGACGTTGGGCGCGCTGGCCGTGACCGACGTGCAGGTGTTCCGCGATGCCTACGATCCGCTGCTGCTGCGCACCCACCAGGTGGCCTCGCCCGATGCCCGGCAGGCCGCTCCAGGCGAAACGGCGGCCGACGTGGCCCGCCGTGCGCTGCAGGAGGTCCGGACTTTGTTCGAGGCGCAATCCGAACACCTGGCGGCCTTCATCGTGGAACCGCTGGTGCAGGGTGCGTGCGGCATGGCCATGCACGACCCCGCGTATCTGCGCGGGCTGCGGGCCTTGTGCGACGAATTCCAAGTCCATCTGATCGCCGACGAGATTGCGGTGGGATGCGGCCGCACGGGCACCTTCTTCGCCTTCGAGCAAGCGGCGGAGCCCGGTGAGGCGCCGGTCTGGCCGGACCTGGTGTGCTTGTCCAAGGGCATCAGCGGGGGTTATCTGCCGCTGTCGCTGGTGCTGTGCCGCGACGCGATCTACGAAGCCTTTCTGGACGATGACGTGGTGCGGGGTTTCCTGCACTCGCATTCCTACACCGGCAATCCGCTGGCTTGCAGCGCCGCACTGGCCGTGCTCGACCGTTTCGAGCAGGACAGCGTGCTCGCCGCCAACCGCCAGCGTGCCGTGTGGCTGGCCCAGGCCTTCTCGCGTTTCGAGCGCGACCCACGCGTCGAACATGTGCGCCAGCAGGGCCTGATCTGGGCCTGCGACGTGCGCGAATCCCGCATGGTCGAGCGCTTTGCCGAACGCTTCCACATGGCCGGACGCGAACACGAACTGCTGATCCGCCCCATCGGCCGCACGGTTTACGTGCTGCCGCCCTATGTGCTGGATGAGCCGATGACCGTCTGGCTGGCCGACCGCATCTCCGAATGCCTGGACCGGGTCCTGGGCCTGGCCGATCAACCCCAGACCGCCCACGCGTCCCATGCTGATCGAGCACCTGACCCGTCAACTGCGTGAGCGCGAGGCCGCCGGCCTGATCCGGCAGCGTCGGGTGCTGCACACGCCCTGCGGCCCGAAGGCCTCGGTGTCGACGGGCGAGGCCGCCCCACGTTCGCTGCTGGCGTTCTGCAGCAACGATTACCTGGGCATGGCCTCGCACCCGGCCGTGGTCGAGGCGCTGGCCGAAGGGGCCCGACGCCATGGCGCGGGCAGCGGGGCGTCGCATCTGGTCAGTGGGCATGGCCTGGCCCACGAGCAGCTGGAACAGGCGCTGGCCGATTGGGTGGGGTCCGCTTTTCCCGAATGCCGGGTGCTGGGTTTTTCGAGCGGTTTTCAGGCCAACCTCGCGCTGCTGACCGCGCTGGGCGACGAGTCGGCCACGCTGTTCACCGACAAGCTCAACCACGCCTCGCTGATCGACGGGGCGCTTCTGGCGCGGGCACAGGTGCAGCGCTACCCCCACGCCCGGATCGACCGGCTGGAAGCCCTGCTGTCGGCGTCCGCCTCGCCACTGAAACTGATCGTCACCGACGCGGTGTTCAGCATGGATGGTGATTTGGTGCCGCTGGACGAGATCCTGGCCCTGGCCGAGCGGTTCGACGCCTGGCTGGTGGTGGATGACGCCCACGGTTTGGGCGTGCTGGGTCCGCAAGGACAGGGCAGTGCCGCGCATTTCGGGCTGCACAGCGAACGGCTGATCCTGATGGGCACCCTGGGCAAGGCGGTGGGGGTTTCCGGCGCCTTCGTGGCCGCGCACCCGACCGTCATCGAGTGGCTGATGCAGACAGCGCGCGCCTACATCTACACGACGGCCGCGTCACCGGCCGTGGCGGAGGCAACCCGGGCGAGCGTGCAACTGCTGCGCGGCCCCGAGGGAGACACCCGCCGGGAGACGCTGCGGGCCCACATCCGGCATTTCCGCGAAGGGGTGCAGGCGCTGGTGAGGCGGCATGCGCCGCTGGGTTGGTCGTTGATGCCTTCCGAGACCGCCATTCAGCCCTTGGTCATTGGGGAAAACGCAGCGGCTCTGGCGCTCAGTCAGTCGCTGCTGGAGCAGGGTCTGTGGGTGCCTGCGATCCGTCCGCCCACCGTGCCGGCCGGAACGGCCCGCTTGCGCTTCACACTCAGCGCGGCGCATGAGCCCCAGGACATCGATCGGCTGCTGTCTGTGCTGGAGTCGCAGGCCCGAGGCTGGCAGGCGGCGGGTGCGGCCCCCAGTGCGCGTCCTTGAAACAGGAGGGATTCGATGTTTGCGAGATGGAAAGGGCTGTTCGTCACCGGCACCGACACCGAGATCGGCAAGACCGAATCGACGGCCGCGCTGTTGCGTGCCTTGGCGGCCCAGGGCTGCCGCGCCGTGGGCTACAAGCCGGTGGCGGCGGGGGTGACTTGGGAAGACGGGCGCTGGGTGAACGACGACGTGCAGCGCCTGCAACGGGCCAGCGCGGTCCATGTGCCGATGGAGGCCGTCGGCCCTTGTGTGCTGAAGGCGCCTTGCGCCCCCCACCTGGCGGCCCGCATGGAGGGGCGTCGCATCGTGTGCGAAGACCTGGTCCGGGGCGCCGAAGCGCTGTCCCGGCAAGCCGAGGCGGTGGTGGTCGAAGGGGTGGGCGGATTTTGTGTTCCGCTCAGTGACGGACCCGATGCCTTTGACACGGCCGATCTGGCCGTGGCCATGCGCTTGCCAGTCGTGCTGGTCGTGGGGCTGAGACTGGGTTGCATCAGCCACGCCATTCTGACGGCCGAGGCGATCTGGAGCCGCGGGCTGTCGCTGGTCGGCTGGATCGGCAACAGTGTCCGGCCGGACTGGACATTTCAGGCCGACAACGTCCAGGCCCTGGAGCGCCAGTTCAAAGAGCGTTGGGGGGTGCCCTGCCTGGGGGTGCTGCCCCACATGAGCCCTCCGGTGCCCGACGAACTGGCTCGGCATCTGGACGTGGCCACGCTGATGCGATGGCTGGAGCCCGTGCCGCGCATTCCGTTTCGCCACTCGGCGAACGTGCCGCTGTGACGTGTACCCGATTCCGACCTGGCTGGCGCTCGGATCGGTTTCGGACACTTTTGTTTCTACGTGGTTTCACCGAGTCGACACATCCTCGGCAGCCCGGGGGCGTCGCCCGCACGGACCTGAAGTGTTGCAATTCCACCCACGACCGGGGGGAGACCCGGATGGACGCTGTGGTTGTGACACAACTGTCCCGGTTTTGGAAACACCTCGATCGACTCCACACCGGGATTGCCGCGCGCTTCGAGCCCCGATCCGAGGGCGAACCCTGTCAAAAAGCGGACAACTGACCCGGATGTCTCCTGGCACGGAACTGGCCCTGAGGAGGATGGGACGGTCACCCCGACCGATCCACCGTGCTGATTCCACTAAGAGGAGACATCCCATGACCCAAGCCGCGTTCACCCCCCGTCTGATCGCCGTCGGCGCCCTGCTGGCGGTGGCCACCGCCAGCCAGGCGGTCAGCTTCACCCAGAACGACGTCACGCTCGACATCAACGGCACCATCAACGGCTTCTACCTGAACCGCGACGTTCAGGTGACCACCAAGGCCACGGGGGCCACTGTCAAGACCAGCGACAGCGCCATCGGCAACGGCCTGCTGCCCGGCTGGATCAATTTTGTGATGACCACGAAGGTGGACGACACCGACATCAAGGCGCACTTCAGCTTTGCGCCCGGCTTGAACAACAAGTCGTCGGTGGTGGGACTGCCGCTGGACGCCACCAGCGGCTACGACGCCGGCAGCGCCTTCAGCCAGGTCGACACCCGCAACGTCTACTTCCAGTTCGGCCAGGCCGCGCTGGGCACGGTCAAGGTGGGCCGCGACATCGGCCTGTTCGGCCAGAACATCGTGCTGTCGGACATGACGCTGCTGGGCGTGGGCGGCACGACCGGCGCCAACATTCCCTACAACACCACGTTCGGGATGATCGGCCACGGCTACATGTACACCGGTTTCCAGCCGCAGATCACCTACACCTCGCCGAACCTGGGTGGGTTCTCGGTGGCGGCCGGCATCTTCCAGCCGAGCAAGTTCGCGGGCAATGAAACCAAGACCCCGGGCCTCCAAGCCAAGGTCGACTACGACTGGAAGGCCGAGGGTGTGGCTTCCGGCAAGGTCTGGGGCGGCTTGGTGCGCCAGAGCACCTCGTGCTCCACCGGCACGTGCACGATCCAGTCTTTCAATGCGCAAGGGCTGGAGCTGGGCACCAAGGTTGGCGTGGGTGACTTTGAAGCCGTGGCCTACGGCTTCAAGGGCAAGGGCCTGGGCATCTCGACCATCGGCGCCCAGTTCCTGGGTGGCAGCGACGGTGCAGGCAACCGCACCGACTCGACCGGCTACCTGCTGCAGGGCACCTACAAACTGGGTGCGACCAAGTTGGGCGTGAACTACGGCCAGAACAAGGACAAGGGCGGTGCCATCGGTGCCGGCCTGGAGCAGAAGAACACCGGCCTGACGCTGGGCGTGTATCACACGCTCAACAAGTACATCACGCTGGTGGGTGAGGCCAACCAGGAAAAGCTGACCAACGCGACCACCGAAACCAAGTCGCGCACGATCTCGCTGGGCGGCATCCTGTTCTTCTGACCGGACCGGGTGGCAGGCGGCGCGTCGGTGCCGCCTGCTCGGGTTCGCCAGGACCAGGCCCGGAGGTCAGGGCCGGTCCTGGCCGCTGGCCTGGGGCGGCGGCTCGTTGTGCGTCACCCGCACCCACCGGCCGTCCAGTCCCAGCAGCTCGTGGGGCAGGAAGCGGCTCTTGTAGTTCATCTTGCGGCTCTCGGCGATCCAATAGCCGAGGTACACGTGCGGCAGGCCCAGGGCCTTCGCCTGGGCGATTTGCCACAAGACGTTGTAGGTGCCGTAGCTGGCCTCGTCCTGGGGGTCGTAAAACGTGTAGACCGCCGACAGGCCGTCGTTGAGCACGTCCAGCACCGACACCATCTTCAGCTGACCCAGCCCGCCCTCAGAGGACGAGGGCTCCCGGAACTCCACCAGCCGTGAGTTGACCCGGCTTTGCAGCAGGAACTGGGTGTATTGGTCGATCGAGTCCTGGTCCATGCCCCCTCCGGCATGGCGCAGCGTCTGATACTTCAGGTACAGGTCGTAGTGTTCCGGGAAAAACCCCAGCCGAAGCACACGTGTCTCGAGGTGAGCGTGGGTTTTCAAGGCCCGTTTCTGGCTGCGGTTGGCACAGAAGGACTGAACCGGGATGCGCAGGGGCTGACATCGGTGACAGCCGTCGCAGTAGGGTCGGTAGGTGAACAGTCCGCTGCGCCGGAAACCCGCGGCCACGAGGTCCGCGTAGGTGTCCGCATTGATCAGGTGCGAGGGAGTGGCGACCTGGGAGCGCGCCATCTGGCCCTTGAGGTAGCTGCAAGGGTAGGGCGCCGTCGCATAGAACTGCAGTTGCGCGAGGGGCAGGTCCTGGGGATGGGTCACGGGCAGTCGAGTAAAGCTCGGATCGGAACGCGTGAAGGGCGTGGCAAGCCACGCACCGATCATAGGGGCTGCGCCGATTCCTTGCCGGGTACCGGTGTGAGCTCTTCCCACCACCGGGGCGCCAGTGTCCAGTGCTCGGGGCGAGGGAGCGAGGTGACCCGTGCCAGATGGGCCTCGAACGCGGCCCGCGACACCGCCTCGGCGCCCATCGAGGCCAGATGGCGGGTCTGCTGCTGGCAGTCGATCCATTCGATCGACTCCCGACGGCACCAGGCCACCAGGGCCGCCAGGGCGATCTTGGAGGCATCCGTGCGGTGGGCGAACATGGATTCGCCATAGAACATCCGGCCGATGCACACCCCGTAGAGTCCCCCGACCCGTTCCCCGTCGATGCGCGTCTCGAGGCTGTGCACGCCCCCCAACTCGGCCCATCGACCATAGGCCGCCTGCATGTCGGGCACGATCCAGGTGCCGTTCTGACCTTCGCGCGGGGTGCCTGAACAGGCGCGGATGACGCCCGGGGTGTCGCGGTCCATCACCACTTCGCAGCCGGGGGTGGAGACAAAGCGCTGGATCGCCTTGCGCAACGACCGGTGGTAACGAAACCGAGCCACATCCAGCACCATGCGCGGGGCGGTGCTCCACCAGAGGATCGGGTCCTCGTCG
>CAYYCN010000148.1:0-8219 GCA_964470355.1 uncultured Sphaerotilus sp. | reverse complement strand
CAGGAACGGGTCTTGTAGAAGTTGCCCTTTGTTGCTCACGATATTCTCCGTGTTGGAAATGCTGTACGGAAGTATCCGGCCGGGAATCGGCCGTTTCATCCCACGTTAACACAGGTGCGCCTTTTTCGAGGCGCGTTCAAGAATCTTTGTCTGCGAAGGGGTTGGTGGCACCGCGGAGCTCGATGCGCAGCGGCGTGCCATGCAACTTGAAGTGCTCCCGGAATCGCCCTTCGAGGTAGCGCTTGTAGGCGCTGGTCACGTGTTCGACGGCGTTGCCGTGGATGACCACGATCGGCGGATTCTGCCCGCCCTGGTGGGCATAGCGCAGCTTGGGCCTGAAAGCCCCCGCACGCTTGGGCTGCTGATACTGCACCGCCTCCAGCAACAGCCGGGTGAGCACCGGCGTGGGCATCTTGCGAGTCGCCGCAGCCCAGGCGTCATCGATGGCCTTCCACAGCGGGCCCAGCCCCTGGCGGCGCTTGGCCGAGATGTAGACCAATGGCGCAAACTTCAGGAAGGCCAAGCGTGTATCGATGGATCGCTGCAGCTGCTCGCGCTGATACGCGTCCACGGCATCCCACTTGTTGATGGCGACCACCATGGCCCGACCGGCCTCCAGTGCATAACCGGCAATGTGCGCATCCTGCTCCGACACCCCCTCGGTGGCGTCGATCAGCAGCAGCACCACATTGGCGTCCGCAATGGCTTGCAAGGTCTTGACCACCGAGAACTTCTCGATGGCTTCGAACACCTTGCCCTTGCGGCGCAGACCGGCCGTGTCGATGAGTTCGTACCGGTGTCCGTCACGCTCGAAGGGCACATGGATGGCATCGCGCGTGGTGCCCGGCAGGTCGAAGGCCACCAGGCGCTCTTCACCCAGCCAGGTGTTGATCAGCGTGGACTTGCCGACGTTCGGGCGGCCGGCCACGGCCAGGCGCATCGGCCGATCTTCCAGCGGGGTGTCGTCAAGCTCGTCTTCCTCCTCGGGGAAGAGTTCATCCAGGGCTGCATCGATGAGGCTGCGCACCCCCTGGCCATGGGCGGACGAGACCGGGTGAGGATCACCGATGCCCAGTTCGTAGAACTCGCCCAGCAGCGGCGACTCGGCCATGCCTTCGGCCTTGTTGGCCGCCAGCAAGACACGCTTGTTGCACGAGCGAAGAAAGCGCGCGATGTCATGGTCCTGCGCGGACAGGCCGTTGCGCACGTCCACGACAAAGATGACGGCGTCGGCCTCGGCCACGGCCTGGCGCGTCTGCTTGGCCATCTCCTGGAAGATGCCGCTGGTGCAGTCGGGCTCGAAGCCACCGGTGTCGATGACGATGAACTCGCGCCCACCCACCTTGGCATCGCCGTAGTGGCGATCGCGGGTGAGGCCGGCGTAGTCGGCGACGATGGCGTCACGACGCCCGGTCAGCCGGTTGAACAGGGTGGATTTGCCGACGTTGGGTCGACCCACGAGGGCAATCACGGGTTTCATGCAGGACTTCCGTTGTACCAAATGGAAAAAGACGGGCGATCAGGGCAGACGGAAGGCGTGCAAGCCACCTTTGGAGGTCTGCACGATGACCGTGCGGTCGACCAGGACCGGCGCAGCGGTGATGGCACCGCCGTCCGTCGGCAGACGCTGGAGGGTTTCCCCACGGTCACGGGACAGGAAATGCACCCAGCCCTGACCATCGCCGACCACCACCGCCTGGGATGTCACCAGCGGGGCGCTCAGCTGCCGATGACGCAAGGCCTCGGACGACCAGACCAGTTCGCCCGCACCACGGCGCCAGGCGGACAGGCGGTCGGTCGAATCGCCCCCCACGACCAGATCCGCATCGGCCGAAACCCCACGGAAACCGGACTGGGTGCGACTCCAGAGCGTACGACCCAACTCAGGCTGCACGCACGACACCGCCACCTGGAAGGCCCGCGCGCACACCGCGTCGCCCACACGGGCCGCCGGCCCGGTGAGATCGGCCAGCCGTTCGACCTCGTTGGTGCCCCGTGGCATGCCGACGAGGGCCTCGCCGCGGGCCGTGCCCAGCAGCGGATCGATGAGCACCAGACGCGAGCCCACCCCAGCCAGCAAGGTGTCCTTGTAGGCCAGGAGTACACCCGCGTGGGACAGCGCCAGGGGGTCGCCGGAACGAGGGAAGGTCCAGAGCCGGCGACCGTTGTCGGCGTCAAAGGCTTCGACCGAACGGTCTCCCAACAGCACAAACACCCGATCGCCCGCCACCAGCGGCGCCGTCTGGACCGCGGCACGCAAAGGCGCACGCCACAGCACCCGCTCGGCGTCGGCAACGATCAGCTCGTTGTCCTGCGTCACCACCGCATCCCGACGCCCGTCGGTGCCGACGCCCGTGGACAGCCGGGGCCCCACGGCCACCCGCGAACGCACCCCACCCTCGGCCACATCCACATGGACGATCTCACCGCGCGAGCTGGCACTGACGAGCATGCGCCCAGCGACCACCGGAGCGGCCCCCACCACGGGAGCACCCACTTCCGTGCGCCACTGACCCGCTGCGGCCAACTGGGACGAAAAAGCCACCAAAGGCGACGGCGGGGGACGATCGGAGGAACAACCGGCCAGCAACACCGCCGTCAAGCCAACGGCCACCGCGGAACGACGCCACGCACCCGTTGAGAATTCGCGGCCGGCCCTCATGAGGCGCTCCCGCTGGCGGCCACGGGCGCCGCGGCTCCCTCTTCGGCCGGTGCGGCCCCCAGTGCCGTGAGTTTGGCGCCCACGATGCGGCGGTATTCCAGATCCACCGGCATTTGCTTCCACGCCGCCTGATAAGCCTGGACGGCCTCTTCCTTTTTGCCCAACTGGGCCAGCGCATCACCGCGACGGTCGGCGGCCAGCGCACGGAACGACTCGGGCAGCGAGGCCTCCAGCAGCTTCAATGCTTCATCGGCCTTCTTGTCGTCGAGCAAGAGACCCGCCAGACGCAGACGTCCGATGGCCTGATATTCGTCGTGTGTCGCGTGCTCAACCACCCAGGTCAGCGACTTGCGGGCCGCGTCCCCCTGGCTCTTGTCGTGCTGCACACGCGCCGCCAGCAAGGCACCTTGCTCAGCGTAGGCCGTGCGCCCGTAACGTTCGGTCAGATCGGCCGCCACGCGGTTGACCTTGTCGACCTCGCCCGCCTGGGCTGCACGCTCGAGCTCCTCGTACATGCCCGAGGCCTTCGAGGCCTGGTCACGCTGCCACCACTGCCAGCCCTGCCAGCCGGCCATGGCCAGCGCGACCACCAGCATCAAGGATGTGATGAGGTTGCCGTAGCGATTCCAGAAGTGCTTGAGCTGGTCAAGCTGCTCCTGTTCTTCCAGATCGAGATGGGAAGCCATGGATGTCACCGAAAAATCGCAGCGCTCCCAAAGAGCGCCAGATGAGAACCCGGCAGGAACACCTTGTCGCGTTCGCTGCCTGAGGGTCGAAGATTCCGAGGATTATCGCCGGTCGGACTCCAACCGGCGGTCGGGAACGGCTGCGTGCTCCGCAGCCCCTCCGAGACCACCCCAGGAACCGATCAGGTCACCAGGCGAGCAGCCCACGAGGCCACATCGTCGAGCGCCTGCAGCGTCTGGGTTTGTGCAGCGTCGCGCAGCGGCTTGACCGCCACCTTGCCCTGCACCAACTCATCCGATCCGAACACCAGCGCGTAGCGCGCCCCGCTGCCATCGGCCTTCTTGAACTGGGACTTCATGCTGCCCGGACCGTCCTTGCCACCCGCGTGCAACACGACCTTCAGGCCCTGCGCCCGCAGCGCTTCGGCCGTCACGGTGGCCGTGGCCAGTGCGGTGGCATCGGGCACGACGCAGTAGGCGTCCGGCACCTGCACCGGCACCTGCACGCCGGACTCTTCCAGCAGTGCCAGCACCCGCTCCACGCCCAGGCCCCAGCCGACAGCCGGCGCCGGCTTGCCGCCGATCTGCTCGATCAGGCCGTCGTAACGCCCGCCGCCGCAGACCGTGCCTTGCGCGCCCAGTCGGTCGGTGACCCACTCGAACACGGTCAGGTTGTAGTAGTCCATGCCGCGCACCAGACGCGGGTTGATGCGGTACGGCTGACCCACCGCGTCCAGCACAGCGCGCACGGCGTCGAAGTGCTTGAGCGAGGCCTCGCCCAGGAAGTCCATCAGCTTGGGCGCGGCTTCGACCAGCTCCTGCATGGCGGGGTTCTTGGTGTCGAGGATGCGCAGCGGATTGCTGTGCAGGCGGCGCTTGGCCTCTTCGTCCAGCTGCTCGGCGTGGGCCTCGAAATAGGCGATCAGCGCGGTGCGGTGCGCCTGGCGCTCGTCGGGCTGACCCAGGCTGTTGAGTTCCAGGCGCACGTCGGTCAGGCCCAGGTCGCGCCACAGGCTGCGCGCCATCAGGATGACCTCGGCGTCCACATCCGGGCCGGCAAAGCCCAGCGCTTCCACGCCCACCTGATGGAACTGGCGATAACGGCCCTTCTGCGGACGCTCGTGGCGGAACATCGGCCCGATGTAGAACAGGCGCTTGCCGCCGTCGTACAGCAGGTTGTTCTGCACCACGGCGCGCACCACACCGGCCGTGCCTTCGGGGCGCAGCGTGAGCTGGTCGCCGTTCATCTTGTCCTCGAAGGAGTACATCTCCTTCTCGACGATGTCGGTGACCTCGCCCAGACCACGCACGAACAGCGGCGTCGGCTCGACGATGGGGGTGCGGATGTTGGCGTAGCCGTAGCGGCGCATCAGCGCGCGCACCGTTTCTTCAAACCATTCCCAGCGCACCGAATCCGGCGGCAGGAGGTCGTTCATGCCTTTGACGGCCTGCAGTTTCTCGCTCATGGGCTGTTCGTGCTTCTGTCGTCGTGCTTTTGTCGTGCGATCCGGCGATGCCGGGTGCTTTTCCTGTGCTTTTTCTCTGCAAAGGGAAACGGCCTGCCGCGCCGCGACAGGCCCGTCACAAGATCGGAAAAATCAGGCGGGCGAGGAGGCGGACGCGCCCCCACCAAAGCGGCGCTCGATGTACTGCTCGACCAGCGCCTGGAACTCGGTGGCGATGCCCTCGCCACGCAGCGTCAGCGCCTTCTCGCCGTCGATGAAGACCGGAGCGGCCGGTGCTTCGCCGTTGCCCGGCAGGCTGATGCCGATGTCGGCGTGCTTGCTCTCGCCGGGACCGTTGACGATGCAGCCCATCACGGCCACCTTCATCGTCTCGACGCCGGGGTACTTCGTGCGCCACAACGGCATGCTGGCGCGCAGGTAGTCGTCGATCTGCTTGGCCAGCTCCTGGAAGGTGGTACTGGTGGTGCGACCGCAACCCGGGCAGGCCGTCACGCTCGGCACGAAGGTGCGCAGACCCAGCGATTGCAGGATCTCCAGCGCCACCACGACTTCCTGCGTGCGCGCCTCGCCCGGCTGGGGCGTCAGGCTCACACGGATGGTGTCGCCGATGCCTTGCTGCAGCAGGATGCCCAGCGCCGTGGCCGAGGCCACCGTGCCCTTGGTGCCCATGCCGGCTTCGGTCAGGCCCAGGTGCAGCGGGTGATCGGTGCGCTTGGCGAGCTCCTGGTACACAGCCACCAGATCCTGCACGCCGCTGACCTTGCAGCTGATGAGCACCTGGTTCGGGCTCATGCCCAGCTCGACGGCGTAGCGGGCCGAGTCGAGCGCCGACTGGATCAGCGCCTCGTACATCACTTGGCGGGCGTCCCAGGGCTCGGCGCGCTGGGAGTTGGCGTCCATCAGCTCGGCCAGCAACGCCTGGTCCAAGCTGCCCCAGTTCACGCCGATGCGCACCGGCTTGTCGTGCTTCAGCGCCGCCTCGATCATCATCGCGAACTGGCGGTCCTTCTTGTCGCCCTTGCCCACGTTGCCTGGGTTGATGCGGTATTTGGACAGCGCAGCGGCCATGGCCGGATACTGGCTGAGCAGCGTGTGGCCGTTGTAGTGGAAGTCGCCGATCAAGGGCACGTCGATGCCCATGCGGTCGAGCTGCTCGCGGATCGCGGGCACGGCTTCGGCGGCCTCGGGCGTGTTGACGGTGATGCGCACCATCTCGGAACCGGCCAGTGCCAGTTCCTTGATCTGGATGGCCGTGCCGATGACGTCCACCGTGTCGGTGTTGGTCATGGACTGCACGCGCACCGGGGCGTCACCACCCACAGTGACCACACGGTCGCCCCAGACGACACGGGCCTGGCGCGAGCGGCGCGCCGCCGGCTCGCCCAGCGGGATCGGTTGCGGTTCGAAATTCATCACTTGAGCTCCACGCGGGCCACGCTGCCGCTGGTATAGGGACGCAAATCAAAAGGTTGGCCCTTGAACAGAACCGTCGCCGCCGAGGCATTGCCCACCTTCAGGCGGATCGGCAGTTCGCCGTTCACCCCAACGTCCTCGCCCTCGCTCACCATGCGCGACATCAGCACCTTGCCAGTGGCGTCGCGGGCCTCGACCCAGGACTCGCTCGACGTACGGACCACCACCACGCCATCGGGAGCGGTGTCCGTGACGGCAGACGCGCTGTCTGCCACTTCGCGCGGCGCAGAAAAGACCGTGTCCACCACAGCCGTCGGCTCACGCACAGCAGACACGCCGCCCACGGCGGATGCACCGGACGCCGGGACCGCCGGCTGCACCGCCGAGGCAGGCGCCACATTCACCGATGGCAACTCCTGCACCGTCTGCGCAGGCTCCCGGGTGTCCGGCACCGCCTCGGCAGACTCACCTGCATCCATGCCCGGCAGATACGAGCGCAGGTCCGGCACCCCCGGCACCAGCCACAACGCCAGCGCCAGCGCCAGGAACACCAAGGGGATCAGCATGCCCTTGCGCAACACCGAAGTCGCCGCGGGCAAGATGATGGAGCGGCCACTGGGTTCGCGATAGGGCTCGGCCAACCCCCGGTTGACCGACTCCAGGCCCTTGCCCTCCGGTGTGCCGGACGACGTCGGCAAGGCCTCCAGAATGGGCCGGGCCTCCACACCCATGTGGCGGCACATCGACACGGCCAGCCCCCGCACAAAGGCCAGACCCGGCAACTCACCGTGCCGGTCGGCCTCCATGGCCTCCAGCTTGGCCACCGGCACCTTCAGCAACTGCGACATGGTGTCCAGATCCGTCCCGGTGCGCTCCCGCGCGGCGCGCAGCATGGCGCCAGCACTCATGCCGGCGTGGGCCGACGGATTCGCCCCTTCCGATCCCGGAAGGCCACTGCTTTCACTCATTGAACTTTCCTTGTTCGAACGCCGCGGTCTCGCGGGCACTCGGATATCGGTCGCGCAGACGCGCCCCCAGTTCGGCCACCGCCTCGGCATCCCCCTTGCGGTGCTGGACACGGGCTTCAAGCCAGAGGGTCTCGGCCCTCACCAGTTCGGCCCGCTGATTCACGCGCTGCACGTAAAACAACGACCGCTGAAGATCGCCCCGCCGCAGCAGCACCTCCGAGAGGTTGACGGCGGTCGCCGGGTTGCCGGCGTCCAGTTCGTAGCTGTGCATCAGGTAACGCTCGGCCTTGTCGAGGTCTCCGGCACGGGCTTCACAGATGCCCTGGGTCAGCCAGGACTTGGGCGAAGCCTGATAGCGCGACGACTGCATGGCCGTGGCGTACACCTGTCGGGACTCCGGATAACGCTGTTGCCGGCACAGATACCAGGCGTAGTTGTGCAGCGTGTCCAGATCGTCGGAACGCAGGCGCAACGCCTCCCGGAAACTCTCCTCGGCACGGGTGTGCTCACCCATCTGGCCATAGATGAGACCACGCAGGTTGAATGCCCCCACGTTTTCCGGATCCGCCGCCAAGGCCCGCTTGACTTCGTCCAGGGCCGTGGTGGTCTGCCCCTGGGCAAAGTAGGCGCTGGCCAGTTCCAGCCGGATCCGCGCACGCTTGGCCGCCGGGGTTTCGTCCACGGTGGTGACCACATCCGTGCGGCCATCGCTCGATACCGTCGGCATGGAAGACTGCGCCCAGGCCCCCGACACCGCACACACTGCGGTCACCGCCAGCAGACCCAGGGATCGCAACACCCGGGCGGACAAGTCATGCATCAGGATGGATCTCCATCGGGCGCCCGGCACCGGCCGGACCTCAGTCGCCGCGCGTCCCGCGACGTTCAGCGGCCTCGGAGGCCACCACCGCCGGGATGATACGCACGGGCGCACGGGTCAAGCGCTCCTGCACCCGCGTCCGATCCTGAACTTCTCCCGCCAATTGCCCACAAGCGGCGTCGATGTCGTCACCGCGCGTCTTGC
>CAYYCN010000147.1:0-8234 GCA_964470355.1 uncultured Sphaerotilus sp. | reverse complement strand
TGGGCCAGCAGGACTTCACCGCTCATCAGAGCACCCCGATGATCTGGACTTCGAAGCTCACCGGCTGGCCGGCCAGCGGGTGGTTGAAGTCGAATTCGGCCCAGTCTTCTTCGGGCGGTCCGACTTCGCGCACGACCCCGGCGTAGGAGCCTTGGCCGTCCGGCGTCGGGAATTCGAAGACGTCTCCGACGTGGTATTCCTCGTCCGGATCGCCCATCTCGCGCAGCATCGCGAGCTTCACGCGCTGCAGCAACTCCGGGTTGCGTTGCCCGAACGCCTCACCCGCCTGGAGGTGCACCGTCGTGTGGGTGCCCTCTTCCAGGCCGATCAGCAGCGACTCGATGGCCGGCGCCAACTGGCCCGAACCCAGCGACAGCGTGGCGGGCTTGTCGTTGAAGGTGTTGACGATGTCGGCCCCATCGGGGCCCGAAAGACGGTAGTGGAGGGTCAGGAAGGACCCCATTTGGACGTGTGGCACGCGCTGTCCTGTTCTCTTAGACTGGCCGCGATTTTAGGCGCGGAGGCTGCGGTCCCGTCGAAGCCCTTGAGAGGCCGGTCTTGTCTTGAGGCAAGAGGGCGGGCTTGGGGCTTCGAGGGCCATCAGCGAGGGAGAGCAAATGAAGGATCTGCCGGCGGCCTTGAGGCCTCGCGAGCGTTTGCTGGGACAGGGGGCGGCGGCCCTGGCTGATGCCGAACTGTTGGCGTTGCTGCTGCGCACTGGCGTTCAGGGGCTGGGGGTGCTGGAGTTGGCGAGCCAACTGCTGGAACGTTTTGGTGGGGTGGCTGGCCTGCTTCGTGCCGACAGCCACGCCCTGACGGGGGTGCGTGGGCTCGGGCCGGCACGGCGGGCGGAATTGATGGCCGTGATGGAATTGGCCCGGCGGGGGCTGTCGGCGCAATTGAATCAGCGGCCCGTGTTCGATGCACCGCAGGCCGTTCGCGACTATCTGAATCTCCAGTTGGCGGATTTGCCGCACGAGGTGTTTGCCGTGCTTTTCCTGGATGCTCAGCATCGCCTGGTGGCGTACGAGCCCATGTTTCGCGGCACGCTCACGCAGACGAGCGTCTACCCGCGGGAGGTCGTCAAACGGGTGCTGGCCCTCAATGCGGCGGCGGTGATCCTGGCGCACAACCATCCCTCGGGGGTGGCCGAGCCGTCGCGGGCCGACGAATACCTCACCGAACAGCTCAAGACGGCGTTGGCCCTGGTCGATGTGCGGGTGCTGGACCACTTTGTCGTCGGTCGGCAGGGCACGGTATCCTTTGCGGAACGGGGTCTGATCTGACCGAGGCCGACGAGGCCTGTTCGCCCCAAGACGTTTCCCCTGATTCCCATGAGCGACGCCCACGCCCGACATCGACATGCCCAGCCGGTTGCGCGCCCGACGGAGGAGGGGGGGCGGGGCACGAACGGGACGTCCCGAGGGGTTCGCCTTCGGGGTTTCGACGACTTGCGCAAGGTGCATCGAGAACTCGCCCGGCAGGCCCGTGAGCGGGCAGAGGCCCAGGCCGCGCTGGCCCGTGAGGTGGCACGCCAGGAGCAAGAGAAAAACCTGTTTGTTCACCTGGTGGGGCCGGTGGTGCCGATGCGTGCGCTGGGCCGTGCTCCGATCGATCGACCGCGGCCGGAGCCGGTGCCTTTGCAGCGTCGGCGGGATGAGCAGGAGGTGTTGCGCTCGTCGCTGTCGGACGAGTTCGACGCGGCCTCGCTGCTGGAAACGGACGACCAGTTGTCCTACGCCCGTGTCGGGGTCGGGCCGGATGTGCTGCGGCGCCTGCGAACGGGGGCGTGGTCGGTGCAGGGCCAGATCGATCTGCACGGCCACACGCGCGACGAGGCGCGGGAGGCGCTGTCGCAGTTCCTGCAGCACGCCGGCAAGCAGGGCTGGCGCTGCGTGCGGGTGGTGCATGGCAAGGGCCTGGGCTCGCCAGGGCGCCAGCCGGTGCTCAAGGGCAAGGTACGCAACTGGCTGGTCCAGCGCCAGGAGGTGCTGGCCTTTGCCCATGCGACAGGGCCGGATGGGGGTGCTGGCGCCGTGATCGTGCTGCTGGATTCGGGCCCGGCGCGCAGGCGTTGAGCGATCCGGGGGCCGTCGGAGGTGGGCCGCCCAGGCACGTCCTGGCCACAGACCTCACCTGTTGCGCATGAAGTCGGCGGTGTTCATGAAGCTCTGGTCCAGTCGCTGGGAGAGCTCGGTCGGAAGGCCGACTTCGGCCATGGCCTGGTGCATGCACGTGACCCACTGGTCGCGCTCTTTCAGGCCGATCGAAAACGGAAGGTGGCGTGCGCGCAAGCGTGGGTGCCCGAATCGCTCGATGTAATGGTTGGGGCCACCCAGCCAGCCGCACAGGAACCAGAACAGCTTGTCCCGGGAGTCGTCGAGCGAACTGCCGTGGGCGGCCCGCAACTCACGATAGGCGGGCTCCAGGTCCATCAGGTCGTAGAAGCGGTCAACCATGGCGCGCACGACCGTTTCGCCTCCGACCTGCTCGAAGGGCGTGGGGGTGTCGGAGACGTCGTCGTTGGGGACGGTCGGGACCGCAGGGGGCGGGGCGGAGGTCGGTGGCATCGGTGCGTTCATGGCGGAGGGGGCGGTTCTGGAGGGGTGAACTCTAGCCGCCGGAGCCGCCGTTGGGGTTGCGCCGGCGCATGCCCTCCGAACGGGTCCGATTCACCGGATGAGCCCCTGCGCCCATTGCGTGCCCGCGCTCAGTCCCGGGTTGCGTCGACCACGCGGGTGGCCACCTTCTGCATGGCTTGCGCTGCCGGGGCACCCGGGTAGGTCAGCATCAGCAGGCTGCGTTTCTGGACCGCCTGCCGGACCGACGGATCCAGCGGAATGTCGCCCACCGGGGCCAGCGTGACGGTGCTGCCGTCCGCTGGTTTGACGAAGCGCCCGATCACGGTCTGCAATTGCTGGGCGACGGCCTGGCCTTCACCCAGACGCTGGGTTTGGTTCACGGCCAGCAGCAGTCGCTTGCGGCCCTGCTGGGTGGCGAGCACCTTGATCGTGGCGTAGGCATCGGCCAGGGACGTGGGCTCGGGAGTGGCCACGACCAGCACGTCGTCGGCCAATGACAGGGCGTACAGCACGACATCGGAGATGCCGGCGCCGGTGTCGACGAGGATGCGGTCGAAGCGGGGGCGCACGGATTCCAGCACTTGCTGGAGCTGTTCCTGCACGTCGGGGGTGAGCCGCGAGTACTCGACCAGGCCGGAGCCGGCCAGCAGCACGTGGAATCCGCCGGGGGCTTCCAGAACCGCTTGCTCCAGCTTGGCCTTGCCGGTGAAGACGTCGTGCAGGTTGTGGCGTGGTTGCAGGTTCAGGACCACGTCGAGGTTGGCCAGGCCCAGGTCGGCGTCGAGCACGAGCACGCGCTCACCCTGGCGGGCGAGGGCGGCAGCGAGGTTGGCGGTGACCATGGTCTTGCCCACGCCGCCCTTGCCGCTGGTGACGGCAAGGATGCGGGCCGGTCGAGCGTTGGCGCCTCGGAAGGGGAAAGGGGTCGGGGCGTTCATGACGATGCACTCGGTTCGTCGGGCATGAAAGCCGACACAGTACTCAGCAGCAGGCCGCGCTCTTCGGCGCTGACCTCGGATTGGGGCGGGGTTTCGACGCAGGTCTGGTTGCGTCCGCTGTGCTTGGCTCGGTAGAGCTGCTGGTCGGCGCGTTCCATCCACAGCGTGCGGGTGGAACGCACCCACTGCTGCACGAAGGCACCGCCCAGGCTCACGGTGACCTGGATGAAATGTCCGGGAGTGATCTCGATGCGGAGGTTTTCGATGGTCTTGCGCACCCGTTCGGCCACGGCAAAACCGGACGAAGGGGCGCAGGACGGCAGGATGGCGGCGAACTCCTCGCCGCCAATGCGCGCGACGGTGTCCATGGGGCGGACCGTGTGGTCGAGCGTCTCGGCGACCTTGCGGATGACCAGATCTCCCACTGGGTGACCGTACTGGTCGTTGATCTTCTTGAAGTGGTCGATGTCCAGCAGCAGCAGCATGCCGGTGTCGCCGGCGCGGGCGGATCGGTCGAGTTCCTGGTCGAGAACGGCCTCGAACTGGCGGCGGTTCATCAGGCCGGTGAGCGGATCCTTGCTCGACAGCTGGCACAGGCCGTCAACGAGGCTCTGCATCCAGGCCGGTGAACCGGGAGGGGCGTTGTCCGGCCAGGCGTGTCCGGCGCGCTCCAGCAACTCCAGCGCCAGCGAGAGTTGCAGCCCGGGGGGTGAGACCTCCGGGGGGATGGAAACGGCCTGCCACGCGGAAGCGGTGCAGTTCGAGTGGAATGGCATGGTCGCGTCGATCTCGTCGAGGACGGAGCATTGGGACAGGGGAAGTCTAGGGGCTCGCATGGGGCCACCTGAACGGAAGTGTCCGGCTTTTCCGTCCCATCTCCACGCCTGGAGCCGTCTTGTGATCTCGCACACTGGCCGTGGAACTGACCCCACCGCCTTCGGGCGCACCGTGCGGCCTGCGGGCCGGTCCAGACCTTTCCCAGCTGCACCCATGTCCACAGTCCTGAACCCTCCTGTCGTCGACGCCCAGGCACGCGAGTTTTCATTTGACGCCCGAGACTTTGCCCGGGTGCGCCAGCTCATCTACCAGCGCGCGGGCATCAGCCTGCACGAACACAAGCAGGCGATGGTCTACAGCCGATTGTCGCGGCGCCTGCGCGAGACCGGTCACCGCTCGTTTGCCGTTTACCTGGATGCCCTGGAGGCCTCGGTGGGAGATCAGGGCGACCGGGAGTGGCAGGAGTTCATCAACTGCCTGACCACCAACCTGACGTCCTTCTTCCGCGAGGAGCATCACTTTCCGATGCTGGCCGATCAGTTGCGGGCGCTCGGATCCGGGCGGGCGATCCGCATCTGGTGTTGCGCAGCCTCGACCGGGGAAGAACCCTACTCTCTGGCCATTTGTGCGCAGGAAGCGCTGGGGGCCCACGCCCAGGTCCGCATCACGGCCAGCGACATCGACACCAACGTGCTGGACACGGCCCGTCGGGGCGTCTACGGAGCCGATTCGCGCGGGCTGTCTCCCGAGCGGCTGCGCAAGCATTTCCTGCGCGGCAAGGGCGCCAACGCCGGGTACATCCGTGTGCAGCCGGACCTGGCCAAGATGATCGAGTTCCGCAGTTTCAACCTCATGACGCCGAGCTGGTCGCTGGGGGAACCCTTCGACATCGTGTTCTGCCGCAACGTCATGATCTATTTCGATGCCGCCACGCAGCGCAAGGTGTTGGAGCGCATCCATGCCGTCATGCGTCCGGACGGGCTGCTGTTCGTGGGCCATTCCGAGAATTTCACCGACTCGCGCGACCTGTTCCAGTTGCGCGGCAAGACCGTCTACCAGCGTTGCTGATCCGCCGACGCCGATCCACCACGCTGTCCAGAAAGCTCAAGGGCCACCGATGCAAGCTTCCGCTCTGACCCCCAACTCCTCCGCGCGCAACTCACGCATCGAAAAATTGCGTGCAGCACCGCGCAAGCCGGGCGAGGCCTCGTTCTTCTTCTATGACGCCTTCTTCAAGGCCGATGCGGTCAAGGTCCTGCCCGGCGAGTACTTCGTGCATGACGAGGACGTGCTCATCATGACCACCCTGGGCTCGTGCATCGCCGCGTGTCTGTGGGACCGAGTGGCCAAGGTCGGGGGCATGAACCACTTCATGCTGCCGGATGCCGGCTCGGGATCCGCGGACGGCGGACGCTACGGCTCGTTTGCGATGGAACTGCTGATCAACGAGCTGCTCAAGCGCGGCGCCAACCGCCAGACCCTGGAAGCCAAGGTCTTCGGTGGCGGGGCGGTGATCAGCGGCATGAGCAGCATCAACGTGGGAGAGCGCAACACCAAGTTCGTCATGGACTACCTGGCGACCGAGCGCATTCCCGTGGTCAGCAAGGACGTGATGGAGATCTACCCGCGCAAGGTGTGCTTCTTCCCGCACAGCGGCAAGGCCATGGTCAAGCGATTGGCCCCGACCAACACCGAGGCCGTGCAGGCGCTGGACCGCGACGCGCAGGCCCGCACCCGCAAGACCACGAGCAGCGCCGGCGGCACCGTCGACCTGTTCTGACCCCGCGTTCCACAGAAGTCCAAGAACAAGGAGCCCCTCATGCCCAAGACCCGTGTCGTGGTCGTCGACGATTCCGCGCTGGTGCGCAGCTTGTTGTCGGAGCTCATCAATCGCCAGTCGGACATGGAGTGCGTCGGTGCGGCCGCCGACCCTCTGGTGGCCCGCGAGATGATCCGCAACCTGAATCCGGACGTCATCACGCTGGATGTGGAAATGCCGAAGATGGACGGCATCGACTTTCTCTCGAAGCTGATGCGCCTGCGCCCGATGCCGGTGGTCATGGTCTCGACCCTGACCGAGCGTGGCGCGGAAGTGACCATGCGGGCGCTGGAACTGGGGGCGGTCGACTTCGTCTCCAAGCCCAAGATCGGCATCTCCGACGGCATGCGGGTGCTCTCGGACGAGATCACCGACAAGATCCGCGTGGCCGCGCGGGCCCGAGTGACCAAGCTGCCGCCTGCTCCTGCCCACCCGGTGCCCTCGGCCCATGGGGCGGATGCTGTGGTCCGTCCCGTGGTGTCCACGGGGCCCGCGCTGGGCCGCGTGTCAACGGAAAAACTGATTTTCATCGGCGCGTCCACCGGGGGCACCGAAGCCACCCGTGAAGTGCTGATGGCCCTGCCGCCGGACGCTCCCGCCGTGATGATCACGCAGCACATGCCGGCGGGGTTCACCAAGAGCTACTCGGCGCGGCTGAACTCGCTGTGCCGCATCGCCGTCAAGGAGGCTTCCGACGGCGAGCGTGTGTTGCCGGGCCACGCCTACATCGCGCCCGGCGGCATGCACCTGTCGGTCGAACGCTCGGGCGCCAACTACATCGCCCGTGTGCGCGACGGAGACCCGGTCAACCGCCACAAGCCCAGCGTGGAGGTGCTGTTCCAGTCCGCCGCGCGGGTGGCCGGACGCAACGCCATCGGCATCATGCTCACGGGCATGGGGGCCGATGGGGCCAAGGCCATGAAAGAAATGCGCGACGCCGGGGCCTACAACGTGGCCCAGGACGAAGCGAGCTGCGTCGTTTTCGGCATGCCGCGTGAGGCCATCAACGCCGGGGCGTGCCAGGAGGTGCTGTCGCTCAAGAAGATCGCGCCGCACCTGATGGAGCACCTGCGCAGCACGGCGGGGATGTCGATGAACCGGGTGTGAGCCGGCTCACTCGGGCAGAAACAACCCCTGCAGATCGCTCAGGAAGTCGAATCCCCGCGCCGTCGGGCGGATTTCGTCCAGGGCGATTTCCGCCAACCCTTGGGTCTGCGCTGCGTCCAGCCCGGCCTGAAGGCTCGACATCGGCAGCCCCGTGCGCTCACGGAACAACTGCAGCGGCACGCCTTCGCGCAGCCGCAGCGCGTTGAGCATGAACTCGAAGGGCAGGGCCTTGCGCGCCACCTCGTCCTCGTTGGACACCGCGTTGCCCGCCAGGGCCTTGTCCATGTAGGTGACCGGGTCGCGCCAGCGCACCTGCCGGATCACGCGGTGGGCATAGCTGAGCTTGCCGTGCGCGCCTGCGCCGATGCCCAGGTAGTCGCCGAATTGCCAGTAGTTGAGGTTGTGCGTGCAGCGGTGGCCCGGACGGGCGTAGGCCGAGACCTCGTAGCGGTCCATGCCGGCCGCGCCGGTGATGTCCGCGATCTGGTCGAGCATGTCGCTGGCCAGGTCGTCGTCGGGCACCACCGGCGGATTCAGCGCAAAACGGGTGTTGGGCTCGATCGTCAGGTGGTACAGCGACAGGTGCGGGGGCTGCAGGGCCAGGGCGGTGTGGAGGTCCTCGGCGGCCTCAGCCAGGGTCTGGCCGGGCAGGGCGTACATCAGGTCGAGGTTGAAGGTGTCGAAGCAGGTGGCGGCTTCTTCGGCGGCGGCCAGGGCCTGGGCGCGGTCGTGAACGCGCCCCAGCGCCGTCAGGTGCCGGTCGTTGAAGCTTTGCACACCGATCGACAGCCGCGTCACGCCCGCCGCACGGAAGGCGCGGAAACGGTCTCGCTCGAAGGTGCCGGGGTTGGCTTCCAGCGTGATCTCGCAGCCGGGTTGCAGCGGCAGCAGGGTGCGGATGTCGCTGAGCAGGCGCTCAATGGTCTCGGGCGGGAACAGGCTGGGTGTGCCGCCGCCGATGAAGATGCTGACGACCTGTCGGCCCCAGACCCAGGGCAGGGCGGCTTCCAG
>CAYYCN010000146.1:0-8338 GCA_964470355.1 uncultured Sphaerotilus sp. | reverse complement strand
CGTAGGCCTCGGGCTGGTAGTAGTCGTAGTAGCTGACGAAGTACTCGACCGCGTTCTTGGGGAAGAACTCGCGGAACTCCGAATACAGCTGTGCCGCCAGCGTCTTGTTGGGCGCGAACACGATGGCCGGCCGACCCATGCGGGCGATCACGTTGGCCATGGTGAAGGTCTTGCCCGAGCCGGTCACGCCCAGCAGGGTCTGGAAGACTTCGCCGTCCTGAATCCCTTCGACCAACTGGGCGATGGCCGTGGGCTGATCCCCCGCCGGCGGGTACGGCTGGAACAACTGGAACGGCGAGTCCGGGAAGGAGACAAACTGGCCTTCCGAAACCCCGTTCGGCACCTCGGCTTCCGTCGACGATGCCGCGGAACCATTGCGGTCCGTCATACTCTGCTCCCCACGTAAAATCCAGGCAAACGCATAGGCTACCGCAATCGCGGTTTTCATGTGGATGCCCGAGCGTCCCCTTCCATCCAGAGGTTAGAGAGCATGTCCTTCCTGTCCGCCGTCGAAATGGCCCCCCGCGACCCGATCCTGGGTCTGAACGAGCAATTCAACGCCGACACCAACCCCGCCAAGGTCAACCTGGGCGTGGGCGTGTACTACGACGACGACGGCAAGCTGCCCCTGCTCAAGTGCGTGCGCGCCGCCGAGCAGCAACTGATGGAAGCCCCCAAGGCCCGCGGCTACCTGCCCATCGACGGCATCGCCGCCTATGACAAGGCCGTTCAGGGCCTGGTGTTCGGCGCCGACAGCGCCGTGGTGACCGGTGGCCGCGTGGCCACCGTGCAAGCCATCGGCGGCACGGGCGGCCTGAAGATCGGTGCGGACTTCCTCAAGAAGATCAACCCGAACACCCAGGTCCTGATCTCCGACCCGAGCTGGGAAAACCACCGCGCGCTGTTCACCAACGCCGGCTTCAACGTGGGCACCTACCCCTACTACGACGCCGACGCCAAGGGCATCCGCGTGGCCGACATGCTGGCCGCCTTGAACGCCGCCGAGCCGGGCACCATCGTCGTGCTGCACGCCTGCTGCCACAACCCGACCGGCTACGACCTGACGCCCGAGCAGTGGGCCGAGGTGGTCGCCGCCGTCAAGGCCCGCGGCCTGGTCGCCTTCCTGGACATGGCCTACCAGGGCTTCGGCTTCGGCATCCAGGAAGACGGCGCCGTGATCCAGCAGTTCGTGGACGCCGGCCTGGACTTCTTCGTCTCGACCTCGTTCTCCAAGAGCTTCTCGCTGTATGGCGAGCGCGTGGGCGGCCTGTCGGTGCTGTGCGCCAGCAAGGATGAAGCCACCCGCGTGCTGTCGCAGCTCAAGATCGTCATTCGCACCAACTACTCCAACCCGCCGACGCACGGCGCTCAGGTCGTGGCCACCGTGCTGAACACGCCCGAGCTGCGCGCAATGTGGGAAGAGGAGCTGTCGGGCATGCGCGTGCGCATCAAGCAGATGCGCACAGCCCTGGTCGAAAAGCTGACGGCCGCCGGCGTGGACCGCGACCTGAGCTTCATCACCCGCCAGCTGGGCATGTTCAGCTACTCGGGCCTGACCAAGCCGCAGATGGAACGCCTGCGCAACGAGTTCGGCGTCTACGGCGTCGACTCCGGCCGCATCTGCGTGGCCGCGCTCAACAGCAAGAACATCGACTACGTGGTCGATTCGATCAAGAAGGTGCTGTAAACCTTCTGCGGCCCTTGACGGGCCGCAATCCTCCTGCTTGCGCACGGGTTTCCCATACGAAAGTACGTGTGAGTTTTGTCACGACTGGGGCATAAACTCCGCCGGGACCTGTGCGTACCCCTGACATCGAGGGGGCGACATGGGACCACGCACGCATTTCGCGCCGTGATCAAGCAAGTGAGGAGTGAGAACCATGTTTGAAGCCCTGGCCAAGCAGGCCGCTGTCCATCTGGACCCCGATGACCGTGCCCCCCTGTTCGTGGAGACGGTCTTCAAGTTCGTCAGCGACCCCGACCAGGGCGGTGTCCAAGGCTTCCTGGACCGTTTCAAGACCAAGGGCCTGGGCCACGTGGTCAGCGATTGGCTGACCCACGACGCGCCCACCGCACAGCCCAGCGTCGAGCAACTCTACGACGTGCTCGGCAACAACCTCATCCACGACCTTCAGACGCAGACCGGCATCGCCAGCCGCCAGTCGGCCGAAGCCCTGCGCGCCATCCTGCCCGGCATGATCGGCCAGATGACGCCGGGCGGTGTCGTTCCGACCGAAACGGGCCCCGACCTGCTGAGCAAGGTCGGCGCATTGCCGGGCCAGGCGCTTGGCGCGGTGACTTCAGGCGCAGGCACGGCGGTGGCCGCCGCGACGGGTGTTGCAGCGGGTGCGGCGGGCCTGGTCACCGGGGCGGCCGGTTCCGTTCTGGGCGGAGCCAAGAACCTCGCGGGCGGGCTGTTCGGAGCGGCCAAGGATTTGACCTCCGGCGCCGTGGAGGGCGTGGGCTCGGTGGCATCGGGAGCCAAGGATCTGGCTTCGGGCGCGGTCGGCACGGTCACCGATGTGGCGGGTTCCGCCCTCGGCGGTGCCAAAGACTTGGCCGGTGACCTCGTGGGCGGCGCCAAGGATCTGGTCGGCGGCGCAGCCGGTGGCCTCAAGAATGCAGCAGGCGCAGCCACCGACACCGTGGGCGCGGCAGCCGGCACGGTGGGCGATCTGACCAGCGACGCGGTCGGTAGCGCCAAAGATCTGGCCGCAGGGGCCGTGGACGGCGTGAAGAATGTCGGCGGTGTCGCGGCAGGGGCCGCCGTGGGTGCCGCAGCGGCGGTCTCGGGCGTGGCCGGTTCGCTGTTTGGCGGCGCCAAGAACCTGGCGGGCAACGTCCTCGGTGGTGCGAAAGATCTGGTCGGCGGGGCCGTCGAGGGCGTCAAGGACGTGACCGGTGGTGTCGTGGGCGGCGCACAGAGCGTTGCGGGTGGCTTGGTGGACGGGGCCAAGGGTGCTGCCGGCACCTTGACGGATGCAGCGGGTTCGGTGCTCGGTGGCGCCAAGAATCTGGCCGGTGATGTTGCAGGCGGCGCGCAGGACCTCGTCGGAGGTGCCCTCGGCGGGGCCAAGAACGTGGCGGGAGCCGCAGCGGACACCGTGAGTGGTGTCGTGGGCACGGTCGGTGATCTGGCTGGCGGCGCGGTGGAAGGAGCCAAGGATCTGGCCTCCGGCGCCGTGGATGGCGTGAAGAACGTGGGCGGCGTCGCGGCGGGCGCTGCGGTCGGCGCGGCCGCAGCAGTCACCGGCGTGGCAGGCTCGCTGTTTGGCGGGGCCAAGAATCTGGCGGGCGGCGTTCTCGGTGGCGCGAAAGACCTGGCCAGCGGAGCGGCCGACAGCGTCAAGGACGCCGCAGGAGGGGTTGTCGGAAGCGCCAAGGATTTGGCCGGTGGCGTGGTCGGCGGCACCAAGGATCTGGTCGGCGGCGCCGCTGACAACGCCAAGGCGCTGGCGGGCGGTGCCGTCGGTGGCGTGAAGAACGTCGCAGGCGGCCTCGTCGACGGCGCCAAAGGCGTGGTGGGCGGAGTGACCGACGGCGCCAAGGGCATCGCAGGTGCCGCCACCGGCGCGGTAGCAGGCGCAGCCGGAGCCGTGACCGGTGTGGCCGGCAGCGTGGCCGGTGGTGCCAAGGATCTGGCCAGCGGCCTGGCGGGTGGTGTCAAGGATGCTGCAGGCGGAGTCGTCGGGGGTGCCAAGGACTTGGCTGGTGGCGTGGTCGGTAGTGCCAAGGACCTGGTCGGTGGCGTCGCAGGCGGTGCGGTCGGAGGCGTGAAGAACGTCGCCGGCGGACTCGTCGACGGCGCCAAGGGCGTGGTAGGTGGCGTGACCGACGGCACCAAGGGCATCGCAAGTGCAGCCACCGGCGCGGTAGCAGGCGCAGCCGGAGTTGTGGCCAGTGGCGCCAAGGACGTGGCCCATGGCGCCGTTGGCGGCGTCAAGGCTGTGGGTGGCGCCGCGCTGGGTGCCGCCGGTGCCACGGTGGGCGCTGCAGGCGATGTCGCCAAGTCGGGCGGATCCTTCGTGATGAAGCTCCTGCCCTGGCTGCTGCTCGGCGGCGTGGCCCTGATCGGTCTGAAGATGTGTTCGGGCCAGAAGGTCGAGGCACCTCCGGTCGTCGCCAGTGCCGCATCGGCCATGGTCGAGACGGCGGCTTCAGCCACGTCGATCGCCGCAGAAGGCGCTTCTGCCGTGGTGGGCTCGGCCGTCGACACGGCAGCGTCCGCTGCCACCGTGGCGACGGACGCCGCATCGGCCGGCGCGACGGCCATGGCCACAGCCGCTTCGGCGGTGGTGGATGTGGCCGCCTCCGTGGCGGCCCCGGTCGCCGCCGTGGTGGCCGACACGGCCCCCGCTGCAGAAAAGACACCGGCCCCTGCGGCCGCTGCCGATGTGCCGCCCGCCGCCAAGGTCTACTTCGCCACGAACCAGACCCGCCTGCCCGCCAGCGCCGGCAAGGTGCTGGGCCCGGTCGTGAAGTACCTGAAGGCCCACGAAGGCGCCAAGGCCGTCGTGACCGGTTTCCACGATCCGCGTGGCAGCGCAGCCGCCAACGCAGCCCTGGCCAAGGGACGTGCCGACAACGTGTCGAAGGCCTTGCAGGCCGCCGGCATTGCGGCCGACCGGCTCCAGGTGCCGGACCAAGCCCAGCTCGAAGGCTCGGGCTCGCTGGCCGAGGCGCGCCGCGTCGAGGTGGCCGTTCAGCCCTGAGACCCTTGTCTCATCCGGAAGCCTCAGGCTTCCTCTCCCGAAGGGCGCTCTTGAGCGCCCTTTTTCATTCGGCTCTGGATAAAAAAACGGGACCCGAAGGTCCCGCTGTTTGGCGATTGCCGGCTCGACGCCGAGATCAGGCCTTCATCGAACCCGTTTCCAGGAAGCGGGTGTGCCAGCTCAGGGCTTCGCTCAGGATGTGCGGGGTGTGCTTGCCGTTGGCCTTTTCCAGGGCACGCTCGTAGTAGTCGCGCAGGGCCGGCTTGAAGTCCGGGTGAGCGCACTTCTCGATGATCACCTCGGCGCGCTGGCGCGGCGACAGGCCACGCAGGTCGGCCAGACCTTGTTCGGTCACGACCACCATGACGTCGTGCTCGGTGTGGTCCACGTGGCTGACCATCGGGACGATCGAGGAGATCGCGCCACCCTTGGCCGTCGACGGGGTCATGAAGATCGTCAGGAAGGCGTTGCGGGCGAAGTCGCCCGAGCCGCCGATGCCGTTCATGATGGCCGAGCCCATGACGTGCGTCGAGTTGATGTTGCCGTACAGGTCGGCCTCGATGATGCCGTTCATCGACAGCGTGCCCAAACGACGGATCAGCTCGGGGTTGTTCGAGATGTCCTGCGGACGCAGCACGATGCGCTCACGGTAGAACTCGATGTTGTCCAGGAACTCCTTCATGCCGTCCGGGCTCAGCGAGAAGGCGGTGGCCGACGCGAAGGCCAGCTTGCCCGACTTCAGCATGGCCAGCATGCCGTCCTGCAGCACTTCGGTGTAGGAAGCCAGGTTCTCGAACGGACCGTCGTTCAGGCCTTGCAGCACGGCGTTGGCGATGTTGCCCACGCCCGACTGCAGCGGCAGCAGGTTCGGCGGCAGACGGCCAGCCTTCACTTCAGCGGCGAAGAAGTCGAGGATGTGCTGGGCGATGGCCTTGGAGGCTTCGTCCGGCGCAGCGAAAGCCGAGTTGCGGTCGCAGGCGTCGGTTTCGACGATGGCCACAACCTTGGACAGGTCGCAGTTCATGAACTTGCTGCCGATGCGCTGGCCTGCGCTGGTCAGGGGCAGCGGCTGGCGGTTCGGCGGGTTGGGGATGGACGCCGGGATGTCGTGCATGCCGATCATGTCCATGCTCTGCCAGCTGTTCACCTCGAGGATGATCATGTCGGCGTTGTCGAGCCAGGCCTGGTTGTTGCCCACCGAGGTGGTGGCGACCAGCGAGCCGTCTTCCAGGATGGCGGCCACTTCGACCATGGCGACCTTCATCTCGCCCAGGAAGCCATACGACGTGAACTGCGCCATGTGCGACAGGTGCATGTCGATGTAGTTCATGTCGCCGCTGTTGATGCGCTTGCGCGTGTCCGGGTCCGACTGGTAGGGCATGCGCAGGTTCACGCCGTTGACCTTGGCCAGGGCGCCGTCCAGCTCAGGGGCGGTCGAGGCGCCGGTGAAGACGTTGACCTTGAAGGGGTTGCCAGCAGCCAGGGCTTCTTCGATGCGCTTGGCCAGGGCACCGGGGACGGCCTTGGGATAGCCCGAACCGGTGAAGCCGCTCATGCCGATCGTGGCACCAGCGGGAATCAGGGCGGCGGCCGCTTCGGCCGACATGACTTTGCTCTGCAGGGCGGGAATTTGGATGCGGTTGGTCATGGTGTCGTGGGTCTCTCTCTATAAGACGTCTTGGACTCAAGCGGGCCGAAGATGCCATCGCCTCGCGCTGGCGTCATCGGACATTGCCCTAGGTTCGGCGTGTTCGCACACTTAAGCAGCAACACTCGGTGATTATGAATTACTTGCGAACGGGCAAAGCCTGGAAAAGTCAGGCGACCGTCAGCGCATGACGCTTCGCAAACCGGGTGATGCGCATGCGCATCAGCGGTCGGTGGCCCACAGACACTGTGGACCGATGTCCGCGACGGTGGCCGCCCCGGTCAAGGCCATCGCGATTTCGAGTTCATCGCGCAGCAAACGCAGCATGTGCGCCACACCGTGCGCCCCCGCGACCGCCAGGGCATGCACCTGGGGCCGCCCCACCAGCACAGCCGACGCCCCCAAGGCCAGGGCCTTGAGCACATCCGTGCCGCGCCGGATGCCCCCATCCACGAGCGCTGGAGCCCGTCCTCGCAGGGCCGCCACCACGGCCGGGAGCAGGTCTGCCGTGGCCGGCATCGTGTCGAGCGTGCGCCCCCCGTGGTTGGACACGATGACACCCGACGCGCCAGCTGCAAGCGCCGGATCCACGTCATCGGGATGGGTGATGCCCTTGAGCCAGACCGGCAAGCGGGTCTGGCCGCACAGCCAGGCCACGTCGTCCCAGGTGGGGGCCTGCGTCAGGAGTCCGTCGAACAAGGCGCTCTGCCCCGGACGGATCGGCGGCACAGACGGCTCAGCCACCTCCGCGAGGTTGACCGGCGCCACCCCCGCCGGCAAGTGGAACCGCACCCGCCGCTCACGGTCCCTCACCCCGCTCACCGGGGCGTCGACCGTCAGCACCAGAGCCTCGTAACCCGCGGCTTCGGCCCGCCGCACCAGCGACAGGGAGTCCTCCCTGCGCTCCTGAAGGTAGAGCTGAAACCACAACGGCCCCCGATCGGATGCCGGCCCCGCCAGACGCGCCACGTCTTCCAGCCGCACCGAGGCCTGGGTGCTCAGCACCATGCCGGCTTCCAGCGCGGCGGCGGCCTGGACCGTGGCCAGCTCTCCGTCGGGATGGGCCATGCGCTGGTGGGCCACCGGTGCCAGCAGGATGGGATGCGCCAGCGTGCGTCCGAGCAACTCGACACGGGTGTGCCCGCCGGCCAAAGGCCTCAGCACCCGCCCCTGCAGGCGCAGGCGGCTCCAAGCTTGAAGGTTGTCCGCCAGCGTGACCTCATCAGCCGCGCCGCCATCGAAATAGGCCCGCGCATTGGCGTCCATCCGGCCGACAGCCGCCGCCTCATAGTCACGCACGGTGACGACCCGATCCGGAATGGGCGACACCCGCGCAGACGTCATGGTCTTGGATCCTCAGGGCGATTCGGGCTGGCTGACAAAACCGATCTTGGTCAAGCCGGCCTTGGAAGCGTCGGCCAGCGTCTGGGCGACGTACTTGTAGGCCACGTCCTGATCCGCCCGCAGGTGGACTTCCGGCTGGTTCGGCTTGGCACCTTCGGCGGTGAAGCGGGTCACCACCTCCTCGCGCGTGACCGCTTCGCCGTTCCAGTACAGCACCCCTTCCTTGTCGATGGCGAACTCCACCTTCTCGGGCACTGGCGGGTTCACCTGACTCGTGGCCTCCGGCAGTTGCAGCTTCACCGAATGCGTCAGCAGCGGTGCGGTGACGATGAAGATCACCAGCAACACCAGCATCACATCGATGAGCGGCACCATGTTGATTTCCGACACCGGGGCGCCGGAGGACTTGCGATCAAAGCTGGCGAAGGCCATGGATACACCTCTTGTTCAGGTCAGGCCGCCTTGGCCGCATGCAGGGGCTGGACCGCCGGGGCCGTGCCGGCCTTGGCCGACTTGGCGTTGTCGGCCAGGGGCGAGCCCATCGACAGGAAGGTCATCAGCTCGAAGGCAAAAGCGTCGAGCTTGGCGCCCAGCACGCGGTTGCTGCGGGTGATGGCGTTGTAGGCCATCACGG
>CAYYCN010000145.1:0-8419 GCA_964470355.1 uncultured Sphaerotilus sp. | reverse complement strand
GATGGCCGTGACCCACTACCTGGAGGCGCTGGACCTGCAGAAGGAATGGGTCAAGATCCACACCATCTTCGGCGGCAAGAACCCGCACCCGAACTACTTGGTCGGGGGTGTGCCCTGCGCCATCAACATCGACGGCACCGGAGCTTCGGGCGCGCCCATCAACATGGAGCGCCTGAACTTCGTCGAGGCCCGCATCAAGGAGATGATCGAGTTCAACAACAACGTCTACATCCCGGACGTGTTGGCGATCGGCACGATCTACAAGCAGGCCGGCTGGCTGCACGGCGGCGGGCTGGCCGCCACCAACGTGGCCGACTACGGCACCTACGAGAAGGTGGCCTATGACCATTCCACGCACCAGCTCCCCGGTGGCGTGATCCTGAACGGCAACTGGGACGAGATCCTGCCGATCGATCCGCGCGACCCGGAACAGGTGCAGGAATTCGTTACCCACAGCTGGTACCAGTACGCCGACGAGACCAAGGGTCTGCACCCCTGGGACGGCGTGACGGAACCCAACTTCAAGCTGGGCGACAAGACCAAGGGCACCAAGACGAACATCGAGAACCTGGACGAATCGGCCAAGTACTCGTGGATCAAGTCGCCGCGCTGGCGGGGTCACGCGCTGGAAGTGGGTCCGCTGTCGCGCTACATCCTGTCCTACGCACACGCCTCCAAGGGCAACAAGTACTGCCAGCGGCCCAAGGAACAGCTGGAATTCGCCGCGCAGATGATCAACAGCGCCATCCCCAAGGCGCTGGCCCTGCCGGAAACGCAGTACACCCTCAAGCAGTTGCTGCCCACCACCATCGGCCGCACGCTGGCCCGTGCGCTGGAAAGCCAGTACTGCGGCGAGATGCTGTACGACGACTTCAAGGAACTGGTGGCCAACATCAAGGCCGGCGACACCAGCACCGCCAACGTCGAGAAGTGGGACCCCGCGACTTGGCCGAAGGAGGCCAAGGGCGTGGGCACTGTGGCGGCTCCGCGCGGGATGCTGGGTCACTGGATCAAGATCAAGGACGGCAAGATCGAGAACTATCAATGTGTGGTGCCCACCACCTGGAACGGTTCGCCGCGCGACCACAAGGGCCAGATCGGGGCCTTTGAGGCGAGCCTGCTGGGCACGCCGATGGTCAACCCCGAGCAGCCCGTCGAGATCCTGCGCACCCTGCACAGTTTCGACCCGTGCCTAGCGTGCTCGACCCACGTGATGAGCCCGGAAGGCCAGGAAATGGCCTGCGTCAAGGTGCGCTGAAGGCGCACCGGTCCCGTCTCGATTCAAGGAATCCGTCATGAACGTCAAATCCCTCCTCCGCCAAGCCAGCATCGCCACGGCTTTGGGCGCCGTGTCCGTGGCCGCCAGCGCCCACACCGGTCACGGCACGCATGGCTTTTTCGCCGGTCTGGAACACCCGATGGGGCTGGACCATTTGCTGGCCATGATCGCCGTGGGCGTGTGGTCAGCCGCTGCCCTGCCCGCCGGCCGCAAGGCCTGGGGGCCGATGGCCTTCATCGTCGCGCTGATCGGTGGTGCGGTGCTGGGCGCGCAGGGTGTGGCCCTGCCGCTGGTGGAATCGGCCATCGCGATGAGCGTGGTGTTGTTCGGTCTGATGCTGGTGCTGGCCCGCCGCCTGCCGGTGGCCGCAGGCCTGACCGTCGTGGCCGCTTCGGCCGCGCTGCACGGCCTGGCCCACGGTGCCGAGCTGCCGAACGGTGCGAGCTTTGCCGCCTACGCCGTGGGCTTCGTGCTGACCACCGCCGCCCTGCATACCTCCGGTCTGAGCCTGGGCCTGTGGCTGCAACGCCGCCAAGCGTGGCTGTGGAGCGCCCTGGGTCTGGCCGTCAGCGCCAGCGGCCTGGTCCTGCTGGCCCGCATCTGATCCCGGCCCTTCGGCCCACCTGAACGGGAGACCCGCATGTCCATACCCTCCGCACAAGGCATCGTCGACGCCACCGGGGTCGACGAAAAGGCCGTCGAGGCGGCGCATGCCGTCAAGTCGGTCTACGTGTACGAAGCCCCGGTGCGCCTGTGGCACTGGGTGAACGCGCTGGCCATCACCGTGCTGGCCATCACAGGCTACTTCATCGGCTCACCCTTGCCGACGATGCCTGGCGAGGCCAGCGACCATTTCCTGATGGGCTACATCCGCTTCGGCCACTTCGCGGCGGGGTACGCCTTGGCCATCGGGCTGGTGGGTCGGATCTACTGGGCCTTCGTGGGCAACCACCACGCCCGCGAGCTGTTCACGCTGCCGATCACGAAGAAGGCCTACTGGGTCGAGGTCGTGAAGATGCTGAAGTGGTACGCCTTTCTCATCAAGGCACCGGGCCGCTACGTGGGTCACAACCCGCTGGCGCGCATGGCCATGTTCTTCGGTTTTTTCCTGATGGGCGTGTTCATGATCTTCACCGGCTTCGCGATGTACGGCGAAGGCCTGGGCGTGGGGTCGTGGGCCGACCGGATGTTCGGCTGGGTGATTCCGCTGATGGGCCAGTCGCAGGACGTGCACACCTGGCACCACATGGGCCTGTGGGCGATGGTGATCTTCGTGATGTTCCACGTCTACGCCGCCATCCGCGAGGACATCATGGGTCGCCAGAGCATCGTCAGCACGATGATTTCGGGCTTCCGGACCTTCAAGGAATGACGTGAACGCAGCCCCGTTCGCCTTCGACCGAATCACCGCCGTGGCCCCCGTGGGCCGATGCGGTGGACGCGCACGGCACCCGACCGGTGTGCCGCTGCGTCGGCCGATGCATCCGGGGTGTTTCCTGCAGCGTCAGGTGCTAACGCCGCTGGCGCTCACGCAGACCGAGGTGGCGCAGGTGCTGGGCATCTCGCGCCGCCGGGTCAACGAGCTGGTACACGGCCAGCGCGCCATGTCGCCAGACACGGCCATCCGCTGCGCCCTGGCCTTCGGGCTGGACGTGGACCACCTCCTCGGTCTGCAGGCACGGTGGGACAGCCATCACCAGTGGCTGCAGATGCGCAGTGCGGCGTCGCTCTCGGTCTCCGCGCCTGCGGTGCGCCGAAGCACGCCTGAGAACCGGAATCGGTGGCCGGGCGTCGGTCTCGGCTGAGCCGCCCCCGTTTCCATTCATCCGCAGCCCCTCTCTCCCCTCTCACCTGCGACCTTCGCACCTCGCCCGCGCCATGACCGCTTCCACGCCTGAAAACGCCTGTAACCCCTCCCGTGACAGTCGCGCACCGAGCCCTGCTGGCGAGGAAGCGCCCATCGTCGTGCTCGGCATCGGCAACGTGCTGTGGGCGGACGAAGGCTTCGGCGTGCGCTGCGTGGAAGCCCTGCAGCAGGGCTGGGACTTCGCCGAACACGTGCGCCTGGTCGACGGCGGCACGCAGGGCCTGTACCTGATCCACCACGTGCAGGAGGCGAAAAAACTGCTCATCCTCGACGCCGTGGATTACGGCCTGGCCCCCGGCACGCTGCACACCGTCGAGAACGACGACGTGCCCCGCTTCCTGGGCGCCAAGAAGATGAGCCTGCACCAGACCGGCTTCCAGGAGGTGCTGCAACTGGCACAGCTCACTGGCCATTTCCCCGAGGAGGTGCTGCTCATCGGCTGCCAGCCCCAAGAGCTGGAGGATTACGGCGGCAGCCTGCGCCCGGTGGTCCGCCAAGCACTGGACCGTGCCCTGCCGATGGCTGTGGAACGCCTGCGGGCCTGGGGGGCCGCCCCCGTTCCGCGCGCGGCACCGCTGTCCGAAGACGAGGCCGTCACCGTGCCCACGCTGGCCCTGTCGGCCTACGAGTCCGGACGCCCCGACGCGGCCGTGGCCTGCCGCACCGGCGACGAGCGTTTCATGCCGCCACAGGGAGCCTGAGCATGTGCATTGGCCTTCCCATGCAGGTGGTTCAGACGGCGCCGGGTCGCGCTGAGGTCCAGGGGCGCGGCGAGTCGCGCTGGGTCGACACCGCGCTGATCGGCGACGTGGCCCCAGGCGACTGGCTGCTGATCTTCCTTGACGGCGCGCGCGAACGCCTGGACGCCGAACGTGCCGCCGAGGTCAACGCCACGCTGGACCTGATCGACGCCTCGCTGGGCGTCGACAACGGCTGCCATCCGCTCGACGCCGCAGCATTTGTGCTGCCGTCCCAGATGACGGCGCAGCAGCTCGCGGCCCTCACCGGACATCCCGGCACACCCCGCCCTTCCGGCTCCGACGCGCCCTGAATCCCCTTCGCCCCACGCCACGATCTCTTTTGCAGGCCACGCCCCATGACCGTTTCTTCCGACCACCCGCTCCTCGACCGTCTGGTGCTGCACTTCGGCGCCCAGCGCGTGACCCCCGACAACCTGGAAGCCTTCAAGAGCCAGTCCGGCGACAGCGTGTTGCTGCTGGCCGGCGATCCGGTGCGTTTCCCCGAAGCGCTGGACGTGGCCGTGGTGCTGCCGGAGCTGCAGCGTGAGTTCAACGGCCGCTTCCGCATCGGCGTGGCCGGGCGTGACAGCGAAAACGCCGTCGCCCAGACCTTCGGTTCGCAGCGCTGGCCCACGCTGGTCTTCCTGCGCGGTGGTCAGTACGTGACGACCGTCTCGGGCATGCACGACTGGACGGACTTCGTGGCGCGGGTGAAGCAGGCGCTGGAGGCCCCGGTCTCGCGCGCCCCCACGGTCGGCATTCCCGTCGTGACCCACGGGGGTTCAGGCGCCGGGGCGAGCTGCTCGCACTGAAACCACGCCCTCGCTCCCTCCGAACACGTCCCCAGACCCGAGGAATCCCGCCATGTCATCCCTTCCCTTTGCCGCCAAGGCCTTCCCGATCCCCGTGGTCAGCGGCCTGGTCGGGCCCGGCACCCAGACTGAGGACGACGCCCTCGACTACGTCCAGATGCCCAGCGGCATGAGCACCTACCGCGCCCCGGTGCTGCCCGAGCCCGAGGAACTGGCCGGTCACACCGGCGCCGTGCACGCCCTGAACGCGGTGCTGGACGCCGTGCGCGGCTGGCGGGCCGGCGAGGACGTCTCCCCGGTCCTGCTGGCCGGACTGCCGGCGGCAGATCTCGACCTCATCCACCAGGTGCTGGGCGAGGGCGAAGTCAGCGCCCAGGTGATCGGCGAGGACGGCTCGGCGCTGGTTCAGATCCAGGAGTCCGTCTTTGCCGGGGTCTGGCGGGTGCTGGAGCGCCGCGCCGACGGCCGCGTGCGCGACACCCTCCAGGTGGGCGCCATCCCCCAGGTGCTGATCGAGGCCGCCCGCGAAGACGGCGGCTCTCCGCTCGTGCCCGTGCTGCCCGTGCCGCCCACCGTCGTCAATGCCCCAGCCCTGCTGTCCGAACTGGCCGACCACCGCCACGACTGGCGCCCCGGCGAGACCGCCCGGGTCGTCAACCTGACCCTGCTGCCGATGTCGAACGACGACATCGCCTACATGGACCACCACTTGGGCACCGGCCGGGTCGTCATCCTCTCGCGCGGCTACGGCAACTGCCGCATCACCGATTGCCGCGTGCCCAACACCTGGCGGGTCGTGTACTACAACTCGCAGGACACGGTGATCCTGAATTCGGTGGAAGTCACCGAGCTGCCCGAAGTGGCCTGCGCCGCACCGGAAGACCTGGCCGATTCCGAGGAACGGCTGGTCGAAGTGCTGCAGTGGGTCGAACAGACCGACCAATGAACCGAGCCACCGCCCGGTGACGATCGATCCCAAGGATCACGACGTGAACGACTCCCCCCGTTTTGAAGGCAGCTACCTGGGCGACGCCACCCGCCTGCCGGCGGAGGCACGCCTGGAATGCAAGATCTGCTGGTGGGTTTACGACCCGGCCGTGGGCGACGACGTCTGGCAGATTCCGCCCGGCACGCCCTTCACCGCCCTGCCGGCGCACTGGCGCTGCCCGCAATGCGACGGCGACGCCGAGCAGTTCATGGTGATCGGCGACGGCGCATGACCCCCCTCACCTCGTCGTCCAGGGACACAGCGAGGGACGGCTCTGCAGCCGCCCCGATGCTTGGCCTTCTGGACCTGGAACTCCGACGCCGGTTGGACCAAGCCCTGCCGCAACGGGTCGTCCAGCTGGAACAGGTCTTCACCGGCATCGCACGGGGCCGCATGGCCGGCCTGCCGATGCTGCACCCGCGCCTGCGCGTGCAGGCCGTGGGTTTTGCGGCGGACGAGGTGGATCCTTTCATCGCCTGGGGTGTGCTGGTCACGCCCTGGTTCATGAACCTGGTGCGGCTGCCGCTGTGCCCGAGCCATGTCCGCTGGCCGGACGCCCAAGGCGCTGCAGTGCCGGCCTCGGCTTGGCCGGCCTGGCCCACGGCGCCGGGCGGCAAGACCACACGCCGCCTGGCCTCGCAGACGCTGGAGGTGATCGGTGCCCACGAGGACACCCTGGGCCCGTACGAGATGGCCTCGCTGTATTCCCCGATGCACCTGTTTGCCGACCAGACAGCGGCGGTGGCCACGGCCCGCGAGGTTGTTCGACAGCTGAGGACACCCTCGTGAGCCCGACGATGCCCGATCTGGCCGGCCGCCTGAGCGTGCGTCCCGGCGCCCCGTTGCCGCACGCCCTGCACAGCACCCGCCGGGATTGGGCGACCCGTGTGGCCGCCGGATGCCCCGCCTCACAACTGCCGCAGCGACTGGCCACGCTGTTCACGCTGTGCGCGTCGGCCCACCGGCTCACGGCGGAGCGGGCCGTGCAGACGGCACTCAACGGACGGTCGCCTTCCCCGGCGATGCCGCAGCCTGGGTCTTCGGCCACCTCCACCCCATCGCCTGCGCGCCCACTGCGCGCCGCCACCGCACGCGACCAGATCCTGCGCATCGGCCACGACTGGGTGCGGCGGATGGGCCGCCCCGGCGAAGCGGATCACGCCCTGCTCTCACTGCGGGCCTGTCCCATGTGGCGCGAGGACTGGACCGTTGACGATCGCCTGGCCGCCCTGCCCGACTGGCTGTCCCACCACTGGCTGGGACAGCCTGCGGCCACGTGGTGGGCCGCCTGGCGAGCCGATCCCGTCGACTTCATACTAATCTGGGTGCACAGCGTCGACACGCCGGTCACTCGCCTGCTCGCGTCCCTGCAGCCCCTGCTGGAGGGGGCGGCCCCCGCCGAGGCCCCGCTGAACATCCTGGCCCCTCCCGAGGCCTCGCTGTCCACGCTGGCCGAAGACCTGATCCAGATCCCAGGCTTCGCTCTGCGCCCGAGCTGGCAGGGACACCCTGCCGAAACCGGCCCATGGACCCGCCGACACGCCCCCTGGCCCGACGGCGCCTCCTCAATCAACATGGGCGCTGGTTCAAGCACGGCTTCCCGCCTCGACGCTTGGCAGCGGCTGACCTCACGCCTAGTAGACCTCGTGCGCCTGGCCCTGCCCGACGGAGACGACCTGCTGGACCACGGCAGCCTCTCCCTGGGCGACGGGCAAGCCGTGGCCTGGACTGAAATGGCCCGCGGTCTGCTGATCCACACCGTCCGGCTGGAACAAACGGCTGAAGGCCCGGTGGTCACCGACTGCCGGGTGCTGGCCCCCACGGAATGGAACTTTCATCCCGAAGGTGCGGCGGCCCAGGCGATCGCGGCCCTGGACGTACAGGATCCGAGCACCCCGGCCCGAGCCCAGGCCCTGGTGGCGGCCTTCGACCCTTGCGTGGACGTGACCCTCGACGTGTGGAAGGATGCTGCCCATGCATGAACTGAGTCTGGCGGGCGGCATCGTCCGCGTGGTGGAAGACGCTGCAGCGCGCGAACAATTTGCCCGCGTGTCGCAACTGCGGCTGGAAGCCGGTGCGCTCTCGGGCGTCGAGGTGCATGCGCTGCGCTTCGCCCTGGAAGCCTGCGCCCCCGGCACCTGCCTGGAAGGCGCCGAGATCGTCATCGACCAGCCGCCCGGCACCGCCTGGTGCATGCACTGCAGCGCCTCGGTGGAAATCCAGTCGCGCGTGGACCCCTGCCCGCTGTGCGGCGGCCACCAGCTTCAACCCACCGGTGGAACCGAACTGCGGGTCATCGACCTGCTGGTCCACGACGATCAACCCCAAGCGTCGGCCCCTGCGGCAGACTGAGCCCCGTTTTTCTGGAGAACCCCATGTGTGTCGTCTGCGGCTGCGCCAACCCTTCGTCCGCCCCAGGATCGACCCCGGGCCATGCCCATGATCACGGGCATCACGACCATGGCCATGGTGCCCCGGCCATCCAGGTCGGCGGCGCATCGGCCGCTGCGGCCAGCGCCGTGGCCGTACACCCCGAGACCGGCGACCTGCACTATGGCGCCGGCACGGCCCGCGTCTCGGTGCCTGGCCTGAGCCAGGCCCGCGCCATCCAGATCGAAACCAGCGTGCTGAGCGCCAACGACCGCATCGCTGCGGACAACCGCGCGCACTTCGAAGGTCACGGCGTCACCGCCTACAACTTCGTCTCCAGCCCCGGATCGGGCAAGACCACGC
>CAYYCN010000144.1:0-8448 GCA_964470355.1 uncultured Sphaerotilus sp. | reverse complement strand
CTCCAGCATTTCAAGCAGACGCCAGCCCTCACCGGTTGGCGTTTTGCTTTGTGCGGTCACTTCCTGACTTCCGGCCCATTCGGTCGGAGTTCGGCGCCCTTGCTTCTTCTGCAGCCTGCCCATGCGCTCCTCGATCCACATCGTCGACGTCGACCGCCTGGAGACCTGGACCCGCTACCGGGCCGGCTTGTGCGACTCCTGCGCCGCCAACTGCTGCACCATGCCGCTGGAGGTGCGCCTGCCCGACCTCGTCCGACTGGAGCTGGTGGACCCCTTTGAGGCCGAGCACGAAGAGCCCAAGCAGATTGCCAGGCGGCTGATCAAGGCCAAGCGGGTCGAGCGCTACAGCCACAAGGACGGCGTTTTCACGATGGCTCGTCGGGCCAATGGGGACTGCACCTTTCTGGAGGCTGTTTCACGGCGCTGCACCATGTACGAGAAGCGGCCCAACACCTGCCGCAAGCACCCTCAGGTCGGACCCAGACCGGGGTTCTGCCCGTATGGGGCCCAAACCCCAGGGCGCTCCACCCGAGCGACGTAGAGGACAGACGCTGATCCGCGCGCCAGGAAGACGCGTGGGTTTTGACATCGGGCAAGTTCCACAAGCGCATCGGAGTGCCCAATGGATCTGCGGACGGGCGGTTTTGCCCCACCCGGTTTCTCAGCTTCCGGAGCGATTTCATGCACCATCCCTTGGCCCTCCTCCCCTGGCTGCGCCCGATGATCGGTGCCGCATGCCTGAGCTTGGCCGCGGCCGTTCCCGCCCTGGCCGTCGACCGCCCGGGGACGGACGAACCTGTTCAGCCGATCGTGGCCCCCAAGGTCAAGTCACAGGCCCTGGTTGACCTCGGCAAGAAGCTGTTTTTTGATCCCCGGCTGTCGCGCTCGGGCTTCATCTCGTGCAACTCGTGCCACAACCTGAGCATGGGCGGCGCCGACAACCTGAAGACCTCCATCGGCGACAAGTGGCAGCAGGGCTCGCTCAATGCCCCGACCGTGTTGAACTCCAGCATGAATCTGGCGCAGTTCTGGGACGGCCGCGCCAAGGATCTGCAGGCCCAAGCCGCAGGCCCCATCACGAATCCGGGTGAGATGGCCTTCACGCACGAACTGGCATTGGACGTGCTGAGCTCCATCCCCGCCTACCAGGCCGAATTCCTCGACGTGTTCGACCGAGGCCCGATCGACATGGATCAGGTCACCCGCGCCATCGCCGCCTTCGAGGAGACCCTGGTCACGCCGAATGCCCGGTTTGACCGCTGGCTGCGGGGAGACACCCGCGCCCTCAGCAAGGACGAAGTGGCCGGGTACAAGTTGTTCAAGACCAGCGGCTGCACGGCTTGTCACAACGGACCGGCCCTGGGAGGCAACTCCTTCCGCAAGATGGGTGTGGTGGAGCCGTACAAGGCCTCCAGCCCGGCGGAGGGCCGCTATGCAGTCACCGGCAAGGACGCCGACCGGTTCAACTTCAAGGTGCCCACACTGCGCAACGTGGCGTTGACACACCCGTACTTTCACGACGGTGAAGCCTCCACCCTCACCGAAGCCGTGGACATCATGGGACGGCTGCAACTGGGCAAACGCTTCTCGGCGATCGAGAACGCACAGATCGTCGCCTTTCTCCGCTCACTCACCGGCGAGATGCCCACGCTGACCCTGCCGGTGCTCCCGCACTCGACCGACGCGACGCCTCAGCCGCACCCGTTCAACTGATCGAATGGGCGGCTCAATGCCGTGACAAGGCCCGGTTGAGGATTGCCGCCAGCCGCTCGCCCGCCCGACGCAGTTGCAAGGCCACCACCGGGCGCAGCGCCTGCAGGTCTTCGGCCTCCAGCGCCACGGAGCCGTCGGCCTGTGGCGCTGGCAGGCGGGCATAAACCACATCGCGGGCAACGGCCCGGGTTTCAAGGGCCCAGCGACGCGCCGATCCGCCCAACGCCTCCACGGGCGGTCCAGACCCCTGCTCCACACGGCGAACCACCCGTTCCGGCCGACTGGCCAGCAAACGGACGGCGTCGTGATCCCAGAACGCATGCAGAGAAACGGAGCTGGCCCGGCGAGGCAAGCTCACGGACCGGTCGTTGCCCCCATGGTCTCCATCGTCCCCCACATGGAGGGGCTGGTGCAGATCGGCCACCAAGTGAACGAGAAACTGCAGCGCACGGGCACGTTCGAGGGCTGGACGCCGATCGTCTGCCACCTCCGCGGCGAAGGCCTCCACCCGCTCCACGATGCAGGTCTCGGCAGGCCCCCTGGAGGCATCGATCTCCGGGCGGGATGGCCCCTTCTGCCCCAGTGGCGCCGGATCCTGAGCCGTCAGGGTCGGGCACACGCGACGCAAGTCGTCGAGATCGTCGCGCCCGTGAATGGGCAGGTTCACGTAATGCCACCGACGGGTCGCACGGTAGCGCTGCTGACCCGATCGCCGGTCGGAGTCGCGCCAACGATCGGCCCAGGCGGCGTGATCGGCCAACGTGACCCCGGAGGCCAGCCCGGAATCGTCCATCGCCAAGAGGGCCTCGACCTGTCGGACCACATCCGGCGCCAGGCGTGCCTGGGCCATCAGGGCCACGGCTCGATGGCCGTTTTCGTCCCAGGCCTGCGCCCCTGCACCGGCCAAAAGCAGGCCCACCGTGCATGCCCAACGGCCTAGGCACCTCCCCATGGCGATCCCCCGCACCCCACCCTCCCAAAGGCCCTGCCTGGATTTCATGAACACCCCTTGTCGATGGGCCGCCATCCGGCCCCTGGCCCCAGCAGAGCCGTGTGTGTCCGCTCCGGTCTGGTGGAACGAACGCCGCACAGCCCCGGCCGGCGCGCATTTTGATCCCTCCGATCGGCTGCACAGACCCCTCTTCAGTGGGGAATCCCCCAAAACGGCCGGACGAAGAAGTCACCCGGATGAATCTTGAGCGATCGCATCGACTGAACTGGCGCGGGCCCGGCGTGCTTTTGCGCATTTGGGCCACCTGTCCCCTTTTCTACAGTGCACCCCATCTGCCCCGGGTTCAACCACTGGCTGTGCATGGCAGGGAGAGGCACCGCCGGATCCGAACGAAAGAACAACCGACATGTTCAATCAACTCAGGCTGAGCACTCGCCTGACCGTGGGGGGTGGCGGTGCCGTCGCCCTGATCGTTCTCGTGGCGTCGCTGGCGGCCTACCAGATGCACCGGCTCAGCCAGCGCCTGGACGAACTCGTCAACGACCAGATGGTCAAGGTCGAGAAGTTCAGTCAACTCAAGAACAACCTGCACACGGTCTCGGCCCTGACGCGCAACATGTTCATCACCTCGGACCCCCAGGTCCGGGAAGCCGAAAAGAAGAAGATCGACCCCGTCCGCGAACAAAACACCGAACTGCTGGCGACGCTGGACAAGCTGGTGACCGAGCCGGAGGGCCGGGAACACCTGAAGGTCATGCAGGAATCGCGGGAGCCGTTCAAGCAGCGCCTGCGCGCGGCCATGGCCCTGAATGCCCAGGGCGACCGGGAAGCGGCCGGGCAACTGCTGCTGGGTGGGGTCGACGAGGTCCAGCAGCAGGTCTTCCGGGCCGTGGACGCTTCGACCGAACTGCAGCGCGCCCAAGCGGTCCGGTCGGCTCAGGAGGCCAAGGAAGCCTCCGCCAGCGCCACAGTGCTCTTCATGGTTCTCGCGGGTGTCATGGCCGCCATGGGGGCCGTCCTGACCTGGATGTTGGTCCGCCACCTGAACCACGCCCTGGGCGCGGAGCCGGCAGAACTCGGAGAGGTCGCACAGCGGGTGGCCGCGGGCGACCTGAGCCCGGTCCCCGGGATCCAGTCGGCCCCTTCAGGAAGCGTTCTGGCTTCGCTGGGTGAAATGCAGACCGCCCTGGCCCTCATCGTGGGCCGAGTCCGGGCCAGCAGCGCGAGCATCGCCACGGGATCCACCCAGATCGCCATGGGCAACGTCGACCTGAGCCAGCGCACCGAAGAACAGGCCAGCAACCTGCAACAGACCGCGATGTCAATGGAGCAGATCTCCAGCACCGTGCGGACCAGCGCCGAGACGGCCAACCAGGCCTGCGACGTGGCCGCCAGCGCCTCCTCTGCTGCCGTCAAGGGCGGTGGCCTGGTGGCCGACGCCGTGCACACCATGCAGGACATCGCCACCGCATCGGGCCGGATCGCCGACATCATCGGCGTGATCGACGGCATCGCCTTCCAGACCAACATCCTGGCACTCAATGCCGCAGTGGAGGCGGCCCGCGCCGGTGAGCAGGGCCGGGGCTTTGCCGTGGTGGCCAGCGAAGTGCGCACCCTGGCCGGCCGATCGGCCGACGCAGCCAAGGAGATCAAGTCGCTGATCAGCGCCAGCGTCGAAAAGGTGGAGTCCGGCGTCCGACAGGTCAACGACGCCGGCGCGTCGATGGAGGAGATCGTCTCGCAGGTCCAGCGCGTCAGCCAGATGATCAACGAACTGTCCGACGCCTCGGCCTCGCAGTCGGTCGGCATCCGCCAGATCGGCGACAGCGTGACCCACCTGGACCAGGTGACCCAGCAGAACGCGGCCCTGGTCGAGCAGAGCGCGGCCGCCGCGGAAAGTCTGAAAGGCCAAGCCGCCAAGCTGGCCGAGCTGGTCAACGTCTTCAGGGTCTGACCAGGCGGTGCGCCCGGGGCAGGTGAGAACCGGCCTCAGGCGCGGCCCGGGGTTCAGACGTTAAACCAGAAGATCGCTTGCAACACATTGATCTTCATTGAGGATTATCACGACAACTGAAAATCGTACTCTGAATTGTACTCATATGAGATCGTGCTGAGTACAGCGAGTACGTTCTGGGACTCAACTGTAGCAATTTGACGTGCGTCGTGAGTACGGACAGCAAGCGGTTCAAGACATTCCTATTCAAGAGCGGCTTTCACCCAGATGCACCGTGTCTCCCGCTGCTTGCAGCTCGGTTCGGTACCGATCGTCTACTCGTTGGCAGAACTCACCCAACGAAAGCTCCAAAGCTTCCGCTAGACGGTGTAGCACGCTGATGGTGGGCTGCTTGCGGGCTCCCTCGATCATGGTGATGTAAGGACGATCCAGCTCACATCGCCCCGCCAAATCTTCCTGGGACAGAGCCAATTCCTGCCGACGCACCTTCACTTCGACCCCGAGGGCGATGATCAGTAGTTGGTTTCGACTTGGACGCATAGCTACCAAGTCTTCGCGTAATGTGTACTATTGACACGTGTCTATAGATAACATTTCAATGTGAAGTATTCGTTCGCAGGGAGCCCCATGAGAAACATGTTTCGATACCTGAAGGCGCACGCCAGCCGTAATTCGAGTGATGTGACCACTGTGGCTTCGGCTCAGGCAGGGTGGTTTTTGGTAGTGACCTTGGCCCTGGCAGGTTGCGTGACGACGCAGCCCCAGGCCGATGGCTCAACCAAGGTTCATTTCTCGCTGGGCGCCCCGGCCAAGACAGAGCTGCCACCAGCAAATACTTCGACCCAGAACAGTCCGGTGCGCACGACCGAGATCATTGCAACCACCATTCGTTCTACGGAGCTCGGCGGCATCTTCAGCAAGCATCCCTACGACGGAACGCCCAAGACCTATTTCCCACGAGTGGCTGTCACGGTGAAAGACTGGTCTCGCAGTGACTGTTGGACTGCCACCGCAACCATCTGGTGGAGTAAGAGCAAGTCCGAAGCGGTACCTGCTTTCTCGGTTTGTTGGGGGCAGTCGGTGGGCTATGCGGTCAACAACGCGGCCAACCTGCACCTCTTCATGCAGCAGATAGCGATGGAGCACAGCGGCAATGTGCGCACGACGGGTCCCAAGCCGCCCATGCTGGCCATCCCCGACCGGCAGCCAATTGGAGAGCGGCAGCAGCTTGCCTTCCAGGGCTTTATCCAGCAACTGGTGCTCGACACCGGTTGGCAGCCCGGTGCGCCGACCAACCTCTGGTTGGTAGGGTATGACGCCAAGGCTACGGTCGGCGCTACCGATTCCGTCGCCATCCCATCGACCGCGAAGCCAGTGGATGCCAAGGCTAAGACACAACTGGAACAGGCGCTGGCCTGCACCGCCATCGGCCAGCGATTCGATCTGGCCGAGACGTTGCTCAAGCAGGTTGGGTGGCGGCCAGACCAAGGCATCACGCCGGTCACACTGGGTGACCCCGTCAAGGTCTACGGGCTCAGCGTCCACAAGGTGGCATTTTCCCGAGATGGGGGTGAGCAGATTTACCGCAGTTACCTCACCGGCGTCAGCATCCAGCAGCTTGTGAAATCGGCCTCGCTGAAGCTGGGCAAGGACGGCAAGACCTATGGCCGTTTGACCAAGGTCGGCGTGCTGTCGGCTGGCATGGAGAACGGCGAGGCTACGCTGACCTGCACGGTCAGCAGCGAAGGCGCGGAGGGCTGACCATGGCAATGCAATGTCCGAACTGCGGTAGCACGAACATTCAGCCGATGGCGGTCGTGCATGCGGCTGGCACGCAGCACGTTCACGCGACGCATACGGCCATCACCTCGGATGGGCAGTTCGTGCAGGGCAGCAGCCAGGGCACTCAATCCACGGTGCTAGCCCAGCACTGCGCCCCGCCTGCCCCGCCATCACCGTTGCCGTTCCTTGGCGCCTACGGAATCGGTGGCATCGTCATCTACATGTCGATGACGGTGTGCCCCTTGCTGGCACACGAATGTGTGTACGTCGGCATGGCGGGTCTGCGCTACAACTGGAAGCAAGCAGCCATCGGCCTGGGCCTCATCGCGCTGGGCTGGCTGTTGATGAAGGGCTGGCATGCCCAAGCCAAGGCCTACAGCGCCGCGAAGCGCCAGTGGCAGAGCACTTGGTTCTGCCATGCATGTGGTCAGGCGCATCAACGTGGCTGACGGCAAGAGGCGATTACCGTAACTATCGTAATTACCGTAATCGCCTAGCGGCATCCACCAGGCGTCGCGATGGCTAGATGTACGCTGAAACGCTCACATTCATACTGCACGTACAGCTCGGTGTGGCCTCAGGCCATGAACCCCATTGGCTTTCGGGTTGCGCTGGAAAGGGCTGGCAGGTCGCTGACCAGAATGTGATCCCGCTCTTCCCGCGCCGCCCGCCCAAGCGCGCGCTTCAACGCTAACCCCACGCTCCTCGGCGGCAAGCCTTTGAGTTGCCTCACCACCTGCTCATCCAGCGTCGGGGCAAAGACTGGCCCCCACGGACTTTCAGCCCGCATACGGCCATAAATTTGTTGGGCGATGTGGGCCACTTGCTCAGCTGTTGGCGCCTGTACCTCCAGCACTGTCATGCGCGACAGCAGCGGCGCCGGGATGCCCTCGGTGCTGTTGGCCGTGGCGATCCAGTTTACGTGGCTGGCGTCGATGGCGAAGTCGCGAATCGACAGGTCGATGAAGTCGCGTGCGCTGCGTGGCTCCAGCAGGGTGTACAGCGCAGCGAGCGGGTCGTATTGGCGCTGTTGGTCAGTTTTGTCGAGTTCGTCCAGTACGATCACTGGATTGGCCATCGGCTGGTATGCGAGCAGTTCAAACACTACGCCGGGCTCTGAGTTCGACCAGAATGACTCCGATCCAGCCAGCGGTGAGCTGGATTGGGTGCTCGCCATGTCGATCACACGGAATGGCAGGCTCAACCGAGCGGCCAGCCAGCGCGCGGCCTCCGTCTTTCCAATGCCGGCAGGGCCCACCAGCAGGATGGGTGACCAGGCCACACGTCCGTCGCCCATCGCATGCAGGGCAAAGTGGTCGTGCAGCACCTCGGCCAGTTCTGCGAAGTTGGGGAAGTCGCGCTGGAAGTCTTCGATCAACTGCGGCCAGTCGTCCGGCAGTTCACCCAGCTTTCGACGCTCATGCCCTGCGGCGCGGATGCGCTCGGAGATGTACTGCGCACGCTTGGCTTTTTCGTCGGGCTTGGCACGGTGGCGCTCCACAAAGCTGCGCAGGCCGGCAGCATCAAGAAAGGCAATTTGGGGCGTCGCCCGAGGCGACGGGAGGGCGGGCTGTTCTAGCGTCGATGTGGCCGGTTTCATGTCGGGCAGGGACTGCACCAAAGTGTGCACGGCATCGTCGATGGAGGGGTCGAGCGGCTCACCACGCACGGACTTCTCGGGCTTGGTGGCGGCCGGCAGCAGCCCTGCAGCTACCGCCAGTTTGTGATTGCGCTTGAGGTCTTCGGCGAAGAGCCCGATGGTGGCCTCGTGCTGCTTGCAGCGCACGCCCTGACCTGCGTTGGCATCACCGCCGATAACGAGGGCCGCGCACACAGGGCAGTGCTGCTGGGCGGCATGTCGGGCCGCCTCGATCAAGTCCAGCAAGGCGCGGTCGCGGTTGATGCTCGCCCCCACCAGCTCCACCCGCAGACTGAGCTTATCGCGCTGGTTGGTGGCGCAAAAGAGCGGCAGGTGCCGGTAGTCGGCAGGCCTCATCAGCAACTCGCACTGGGCCACGACGTGTTCCAGCACGGCCAAGTGGCCGGG
>CAYYCN010000143.1:0-8491 GCA_964470355.1 uncultured Sphaerotilus sp. | reverse complement strand
TGTCTTCCGAGTTCTCGCGGAAGATGACCATGTTGGTCTTCTCGGGTTCCTTCACAGGCGAAGGCACGCCCTTGAAGTACTGGACAGGGCGCAGGCAGACGTACAGGTCCAGCTCTTGACGCAGGGCCACGTTCAGCGAACGGATGCCACCGCCGACCGGGGTCGTCAGGGGACCCTTGATCGACACCACGTATTCCCTCAGGACCGCCAGGGTCTCTTCCGGCAGCCACACATCCGGGCCGTAGACCTTGGTCGACTTCTCACCGGCGAAGATTTCCATCCAGTGGATCTTCTTGGCGCCGCCGTAGGCCTTGGCCACCGCAGCGTCGACGACCTTGATCATCACGGGCGTGATGTCCTGGCCGGTGCCGTCACCTTCGATGAAGGGGATGATGGGGTTGTTCGGAACGTTCAAGGAGAAGTCCGGGTTCACCGTGATCTTCTCGCCGCCGGCGGGCACCTGGATGTGTTGGTACATGTACTGGCTCCGTTGTTCAGATATGGGACTGGGGTACAAACGTCAGAGTTTAAGCGAACGCCTTCGCGTTTCGCATCATGGTGTGCCTTTGCACATGGCCTTTATTCAAAGGCGTGTCGTCCACGCGTCACGCGCACCAAGGGGCCTGTTGCACGAGGCCCATCCCGTGTAGGAGAGTCCACCCGGCCGACACGACCAGGACCGCTCCCGTCAGACGCACAGGCCAGGTGCTGCGCAGATCGCTGCTGTAGCCCGACGCGGCGCCACCGGCCGAGGGCTTCAGCCAGCGCATCCACGAATAGGCTCCGGCCAGCACGCCCAGCATACTGGTTGCGCCAAAAACAACCATCAGCAATGCCCCTTCCTGGGGACTGGAGGCCATGGAGGCCATGAGCAGTGCCGACTGCAGCAGGCCGCAAGGAATCAGCGGCCAAAGAACGCCCACTGCCGCGGACTTGAGCTCGCCAGGGCCGAACAGGCGCACCGCCTCGCCTGGGTGCGACACCGGCCCCTTGTGGCGCAGCACGCGCTCCATCCAGGCTTCGGCCACCGAGGGCAGACGCCCCCGCCACATCAGCCACAACCCCAGGCCGAACATGAAGAACTGGAGCGCCGACCACAAGGGCCGCAGCCAGCCGGTCCCGATCGACAGCCAGCGTACGGCCATCACCACGGAAGCCGCCACCGCACCGGCCAGCGCATACCCGATCAGTCGCCCGATGAGAACGGAGACCACCCCGGAGGTGAGTGAGCGGGCGCCGCACGCACGCCCGGCGCCCGAGCACAACGCCCCGCACATGCCGGCACAGTGGGGCGTGCCGGCCAGACCGATCAGCGCGACCGTCACCAGCAGCGCACCGGTCATCAGATCACGCGGGAGAAGCGGTCACGGACCGGGGCCGTCTGCACGTAGTGGTCGAAGACCATGGCGACGGAGCGCACAAAGTACCAGCCCAGCGGTGTCAGCTCGAAGCCGTCGGCATCCAGCGTGAGCAGCCCGTCGTCGGCCAGGGGCCGGATGGCCTCCAGTTCGCGGGCGAAGTACCGGCGGGCGTCGATCAGGTGGGCCAGGCTCACCGACTCGTAGTTCAACCGGCCATGGCACATGATGGACATGATCACGGCACGTCGGACCAGATCGTCCCGGTTGAGCGTCAGGCCGCGCACCACGGGCAGCTTGCCCTGGTTGAGGTGGTACTGGTAGTCGTCCAGCGTCTTGGCGTTCTGGCTGTAGGTCGCGCCCACGCGGCTGATGGCCGACACGCCCAGTGCGATCAGGTCACAGTCCGGCTGCGTGCTGTAGCCCTGGAAATTGCGGTGCAGCCGCCCCTGACGCTTGGCCTGAGCCAGCGGATCGTTGGGCAGCGCAAAGTGGTCCATGCCGATGTACTGGTAGCCGTGGGCCTGGAAGCCGCTCAAGGCCTGCGAGAGCATGCCCACGCGCTGGCCGCCCGAAGGCAGCTCGGCCGGCACGATGCGGCGCTGGGGCTTGAAGCGCGTCGGCAGGTGCGCGTAACCGTACAGGGCGATGCGGTCCGGACGCAGGGACGCGACCTGTCGCACCGTGCGCGTGAAGGTCTGGGCGGTCTGGCGCGGCAGGCCATAGATCAGGTCGACGTTGATGGACTGGAAGCCGAGCTCGCGGGCATCGTTCATCAGCCGCTCGACGGCCTCGAAAGGCTGGATGCGATGCACCGCCTCCTGCACCTGCGGGTCGAAGTCCTGCACGCCGAAGGACACCCGGTTGAAGCCCAGCGAGCGCAGGTGCTCCAGCCGGCTGCGATCCACCGTGCGAGGATCGATCTCGATCGAATACTCGCCATGATCGGCAAAGTTCAGGCGCTGACGCAGCCCCTGCATCAGGTCCGACAGCTGGGCATCGGACATGAAGGTCGGGGTGCCGCCGCCGAAGTGCAACTGGGAAACCGGCTGCCCCTGCCCGATGTCACGGCACACCAGATCCAGCTCCTTGAGCACCGTCTCGGAGTACAGGCGAGCCCGGTCGTGGTCCTTGGTGATGATCTTGTTGCAGGCGCAGTAGTAGCAGATGGACGCACAGAACGGCACGTGCACGTACACCGACAGCGGCGAGACCGAGCCGAAACCACCCTCCCCGCGCTGTACCAAAGCCTTGCGCAGATCGTCTTCACCAAACGCATCGGTGAAACGATCGGCCGTGGGATAGGACGTGTACCGCGGGCCGGACTTGTCCATGCGCGCGAGCAGTTCGTCGCTGAGTTCCACCTGGGGGATCACATCCCCGTCCGGCCCCGTTTCCACGGCGATGGCCGACATGTCGTGCTGCAAAGAATCCATCGTAGAACTGTGCCCGTTTATGCCGCCTCTAGGTTGACATGAATCAAGACAGCCTTGACCCCTGTCCGGACATGCTGGCGCGGGCGGCAAGTGTAACGAGTCTGCGACACCACGATCGTGCCCCGGCGCCCCAAAATCAGGCATGAAATTGACCTCTCTCAGCGTCCCTGCAGTGATAATCGCGCCATGACGCAAGAATCGGCTTCCACCTCGCGGCTTGACGCCCTCAAAGTCGCCTGCTCCGCGTGCAACCTGCGTGAGCTCTGTCTGCCCGTCGGCCTGAGCGAGGACGAACTCTCCTCCCTGGACAACATGGTCAGCACCCGCCGCAGCGTCAAGCGCGGCGAAAGCCTGTTCCACGCCGGCGATCCGTTTGCAGCGCTGTATGCGGTGCGCACCGGGTTCTTCAAGACCGTCATTTCGGCCACCGATGGCCGTGAGCAGGTCACCGGATTCCAGATGGCAGGCGAACTGATCGGCCTGGACGGCATCAGCACCGACAAGCACTCGTGTGACGCCGTCGCGCTGGAAGACTCGCAGGTCTGCATGATCCCCTACGGCCAGCTCGAATCGCTCTCGCGCGAGTTCACGCTGCTGCAACACCAGTTCCACAAGATCATGAGCCGCGAGATCGTGCGCGACCACGGCGTGATGCTGCTTCTGGGCAGCATGCGTGCGGAAGAGCGTCTGGCGGCTTTCCTTCTGAACCTCACGCAACGCCTGCAGGCGCGTGGGTTCTCGGCCTCTGCGCTGGTGCTGCGCATGACGCGCGAAGAGATCGGCAGCTACCTCGGCCTCAAGCTGGAAACCGTCAGCCGCACCTTCTCGAAGTTCCAGGACGACGGCATCCTCGAAGTGAAGCAACGCGACATCCGCATCATCGAACAGGACGCCCTGCAGCGGGTGGTCAATGGCGCATCCGCCTGTTGAGTCCGTCTTGGACCGCCGAAAAAAAACGGCCCCGAGGGGCCGTTTGTCATTTCTGATCGGACTTGACCTTGTCGCCGTCCGGTTCTCCGGTGGCCGCGTGATTGCGACCCTGAACCGCCGGCAGGTAGGCCGCGCCGGAGGAGTTCCCTTCCGCCGCCGCCGGGCGCTCCAGCACCGGATCCGGGTTTCGGATCGCCAACACCAGCGTGGTGATGGAAGCCACCACCACGATCGCCGGACCTCCCAGCACCAACCAGACCATGGGGGTCCGCCACCATTTGGCGACCACACCGGTCTTCGGATCTTCCAGTTCGCGACTCATGTTCTCTCGCACCTTCAAAAAAGAGAAGGTGCGCCCGAAAGCGCACCCTGCCAGGGAAGGACATCAAGTCCTCAGTGTATCCATCAGCGCGGCACCATGAAGGTGGACTTCTCGATCAAATGCACCACCGGTATTTCACCTTGGGCATGACGCTGTATGTCGAAGCGAATCTCGTGCATCCCGCTGCCCGCGTTCGTGGCCGCATCCGGGGCCACCCTCACCCCCACCGTGACCCACTTGGCTTCGGCCGGACCGAGGGTCATCTGGACAGGTTCGCTCAACACGATGCCGGGCAAACCATCCACAGTCATCGAGTAGCTCTCGGTGGACTCCGTCGCGTTCATCACCTGCAGACGGTAGACGTTCTCGACAAACCCGTCGTCGACGATCCGGGCCAGCGACGCGCGGTCTCGTACCACGTCCACCTTGAACGGCGTGCGGTGCACCAGGCTGTAGCCCACCGCCAACACGATGAGGCACAGGATGGCCGTGTAGATCAGGATGCGCGGACGCATGGCACGCTTGAGCATGGCCGCACGGTCCCAGCCGTTGGCCAGGCCGTTCTGCGTCACATAGCGCACCAGCCCGCGCTGGTAGCCCATCTTGTCCATCACTTCATCGCACACGTCCACACAGGCGGCGCAACCGATGCACTCGTACTGCAGTCCCTTGCGGATGTCGATGCCCGTCGGACACACCTGCACACACAGTCCGCAATCCACACAGTCACCCAGACCGGCCTTGCGCGGATCGACCTTCTTGCCGCGGGAGCCGCGCGGGTCACCGCGAGCCTGGTCATAGCTGATGATGAGCGTGTCCTTGTCGAACATGGCGCTCTGGAAACGGGCGTACGGGCACATGTACTTGCACACCTGCTCGCGCATGTGGCCGGCCATGCCGTAGGTGGCAAAGGAATAGAACAGCACCCAGAAGGTCTGCCACGGCCCGAGGTTGAACGCCGCGACCTCGCGGCCCAGTTCATGGATGGGCGTGAAGTAGCCGGCAAACGTGAAGCCGGTCCACAGCGCAAACAGCACCCAGGCCCCGTGCTTGCCGATCTTGCGGCGAATCTTGTCGACCGTCCAAGGGCCCTCATCCAGCTTCATGCGCTTGATGCGGTCGCCTTCGAACTTCTTTTCGAACCACAGGAAGATCTCGGTGTAGACGGTCTGCGGGCAGGCATAGCCGCACCAGAGGCGCCCAGCCAGAGCCGTGAACAGGAACAGCGCGTACGCCGAAATCAGCAGCAGTGCCGTCAGGTAGATGAAGTCCTGCGGATACAGCACCAAACCGAACAGATAGAACCGCTTGGTCTCGAGATCAAAGAGCACCGCCTGCCGGTTGTTCCACATCAGCCAGGGCAGTCCGTAGAACACGATCTGGGTGATCCAGACCAACACCCATCGCCAATTGGCGAACAAGCCGGTGACCGCCTTCGGATAGATCTTCTTGGTCTTGACGTACAAGGAGGAGACGAGCTCATCCCCGACGGCCGGTCCCGACGGGGAGTCGGTCTTCGATGTGGCCGGTGTGGCGTTGCTGTTGTTCATGATGCCTTTGAACCTGAAAACGAAAACACGGCGTGCGATCCCTCGCACGCCGTGTTCTGAGGTCAGTCAGACTTCAGTTTACTTGGACGAGTTCATCGCCGTCTGAGCGCCGGCCTTGTGAGACAAGCCCCAGACGTACGCAGCCAGCACACGGACTTGGTCCGAAGTCAGCAGCTTGCCCTGCGGAGGCATGACACCGGTCTTGCCTTCGTTGACCATCTTCATGACGGCGGCTTCACCCCAGCCATGCAACCAGATCTTGTCCGTCAGGTTCGGGGCACCGACAGCGGTGTTGCCCTTGCCGTCAGGACCGTGGCAGGCAGCGCAAGCAGCAAACTTGCCCTTGCCGAGTTCAGCAGCCGCGCTGTTGTGCGCACTACCGGACAGGCTCAGAACATAGTTGGCTACGTTCTTCACATCTTCCGGCGTACCCACGGCAGCCGCCATGACAGGCATCATGCCCTGCCGGCCCTCGACGATGGTCTTCTTGATGTAGTCAAGACCCCCATCACCGCCGAGCCAGTCATTATCGGTCAGGTTCGGGAAGCCCTTGGACCCGCGGGCGTCCGAGCCGTGGCACACGGCGCAGTTGTTGGCGAACAGGCGCTCGCCAATACCCGCAGCCTCCTTGTCGGCGGCCAAAGCTTCGACCGGCATGTCAGCGAAGCGGGCGTAGACCTTCTTGATGGCATCGTTGGCCTTGGCCTGTTCAGTCTCCCATTGCCCCTTGGACGACCATTGCAGCGTCCCCTTGTTCGAGCCGAAGCCCGGGTACAGCAGCAGATAACCCACCGCAAACACCACCGTGATGATGAACAAGCCCATCCACCACCGCGGCAGAGGGTTGTTCAATTCCTGCAGGGTTTCGTCCCATACGTGACCGGTCGTGTTGTCGTTGGCCATGACCTTGCGCTTGCTGGCCACGACCAGCACAAACACGCAAAACAATATGCCGACGGCAACAATGGCGGCGGGGAAAGCTGCCCACCCAATGCTGATGAAGTCACTCACGTGCATCTCCAATCTTGATCGCATCCGCGCCTTCATCCATGAAGGGCACGGCAGCGGCTTCTTCAAAAACCTGACGGTTCTTCTTCGAGTACGCCCAGGCCATGATGCCCAGGAACGTCAGGAAGAAGACCACGGTCACAATGCTTCGCAGCTCATTGACGCCCATGATCTGCACCAGATCACTGAGCGTCGATCAGGCGGACATCCACCCGACGAGCTTCACGATCGGAACCCGTGCCCGTGGTGGACTCGGGCTTGCGCAACAGCACCAGATCCTTGGACACACCTGCGGCGGCCAGGGCGGCACGCACAGCCTTGGCGCGATCCTTGGCCAGCTCGGCGTTCTTGGCCGGATCACCCGTGGCGTCGTGATAGCCCGAGAGCAACACGCGCTTGCCAGGGTTTTCCGTGACGGCCTTCACCGCCGCAGCCACTGCGTCCTGGGCTTCGCCCGCCACGTCAGCCGAACCCGACTCGAAGTACATCGTCGTCAGGGCCGGACCCGTGGGGGTGATGTCGACCAGCGCATCGTCGGAACCGAGCTTGCCGCCAGCGGTGCCGAGGATCTGCAGGTAAGCGACGACGGCATCCATCTCGGTCTTGCCCTTGAGCTCTTCGGCACCCTTGGCAATCTCGTCGTCCGTGTAAGGGACGCCGACCATGCGCAAGGCCGCCATCTTCGGACCGACTTCAGCCGGATTGAGCTGTGCGTCGTTGAGCCAAGTGTAGGCCGGCATGTTCGACTCAGGCACCACGTCACGCGGGTTGTTCAGGTGAACACGGTGCCATTCGTCGGAATAGCGGCCACCCACACGGTGCAGGTCCGGACCGGTACGCTTGGAGCCCCATTGGAAGGGGTGGTCATACACGTACTCGCCGGCCAACGAGATGTTGCCGTAGCGCAGCGTCTCGGCGCGGAAGGGACGGATCATCTGCGAGTGGCAGTTGTAACACCCCTCACGCTGATACACATCCCGACCGGCCAGTTGCAGCGCGGTGTAGGGCTTCAGGCCTTCAACCGGCTGAGTCGTTGAACGCTGGAAGAACAGCGGAACGATCTCTGTGATGCCCCCCCAAATGACCGTGAGAAAAATCAGCACGATCATCAGGAAGTTCGAGGTCTCGATCCGCTCGTGACCACCCACCTTGTGATTCGGATTTGCCATTTTGGTTATCTCCTCTGGCGATCAGGCGTGAGCCGCGACGAGCGGGATCGGGGTCGGCTCAGCCTTACCAACGCGAATCGTCATCACCGTGTTCCACAGCATGATGATCATGCCCGACAGGTACAGCAGACCGCCGGTCACACGGATCACATAGAACGGATAAGTCGCCTTCACGCTTTCGACGAAGCTGTAGACCAGCGTGCCGTCAGGGTTCACGGCGCGCCACATCAGACCCTGCATCACACCGGCAATCCACATCGCGGCGATGTAGAGCACGATGCCGATGGTGGCCATCCAGAAGTGGACTTCCACAGCACGCATCGAGAACATGGCCTTGCGACCGAACATGCGCGGGATCAGGTAGTACAGCGAACCCATCGACACCAGACCCACCCAGCCCAGGGCACCGGAGTGCACGTGACCGACGGTCCAGTCGGTGTAGTGGGACAGCGCGTTCACGGTCTTGATGGACATCATCGGACCCTCAAAGGTCGACATGCCGTAGAACGACAGGGACACGATCAGGAACTTCAGGATCGGATCGTCACGCAGCTTGTGCCAAGCACCCGACAGGGTCATGATGCCGTTGATCATGCCGCCCCAGGAGGGAGCCAACAGAATCAGCGAAAAGATCATGCCCACCGACTGGGTCCAGTCCGGCAAAGCGGTGTAGTGCAGGTGGTGAGGACCCGCCCACATGTACGTGAAGATCAGGGCC
>CAYYCN010000142.1:0-8566 GCA_964470355.1 uncultured Sphaerotilus sp. | reverse complement strand
GTCTTCAAGGCCGACGACAAGATGGACCAGATCATCCTCGACAAGAAGGAGTGCACTTACTCCTACTTCGCCGATCCGATGTACGTCCTCATGGACACCGAGTACAACCAGTACGAGGTCGAGGCCGAGAACATGGGCGACGCCCTGAACTACCTCGAAGACGGCATGGAAGCCGAAGTCGTGTTCTACGACGGCAAGGCCATCTCGGTCGAACTGCCCACCTCGCTGGTGCGTGAAGTGACCTGGACCGAGCCCGCCGTCAAGGGCGACACCTCGGGCAAGGTCCTGAAGCCCGCCAAGATCTCGACCGGCTACGAAGTCATGGTCCCCATCTTCGTGGCCCAGGGCGACAAGATCGAAATCGACACCCGCACCAACGAATACCGCAAGCGCGTCTGAGCCCTCCTGCTCAGCAGCCGTCCAGGAAGCGCCCCTCAGGGGCGCTTTTTTTTGGGTGGTCAGTCCTGACGGAAGGTCACCGTGAGCGTGGCGGTGCGCGGGGCGTCGCTGCCCGTCACGCGGCAATGGAAGCGCCGCACAGCCGAGCGCACCGCCGCATGGTATTCCCGAGGGCCGGACACCGTGCGGACGTCTTCGATCTCGCTGCCCCGCACGACGATCTGCACACGCACGTCGCCTTCGATCCCAAAACGCTCGACCAGCCCGGACAGCTCCGCCTCCAGCCGATCGCGGTAACCTGGGCAGAGCACCGCCACGTCCGCCCGCACCGGACCGGCCGGCACGGCTCCGCCCTCCGGAGCGGCCGCCGGCCGTGCGCCTTCCTGCGAAGACGGTGGAGCTTTGTCTGCCGCTGGGCCAGGAGGGGCGGCCACGGGGGCCGTCGGTGCCGTCTGAGCCGCCGGGACCGGGGCTGGCGCGGGTAGTGACTCTGCTGGCGAAGGGACGTGAACCGGCACCGTCCGAGGCTCGGGAGGACGGGGCACCGCCTGGGGAGGAGGCGTCACCGTCGCACGCGGCGGGGAACGATCGGGAAGAGTGGGCCTCGGAGCCGTCACCGGCGCCGGCGCCGGGGTCGGGGTCGGGGTCGGACGTTCAACCTCCGTGGGCACCGGGACCTCGGTGATCACGGCAAACGGAATGCGCTGAAGCTTGGGCGGCGGCGGTGAGCGCTCAAGCCCGGCCCACAACCCCCAGCCCAGCGCCAGGTGCAAGGCCGCCACCCCCGCCACGCCGATTCCGCGACCGGACGCACGATCCGGCCGTCCATCAAAACGCATGGCGACGACCCTCACCGCGCACCGGACGCGGGCCGGTCGACCACGCCGAGCTTGAGCAACCCTTGCCGCTGGGCCGCCGACATGGCATGGGCCAAAGTCTCGTAGTGCGCGCCCGGCGCCGGCCGGAAATGCAGCTCCGGCGGCACCGCTGCCGCCGCCGCACCAACCAGTCGGGCCTGAAGCGCGGCCGCGTCGGGCAAGGCCTCGCCTTGCCAGTGCACCACATCGCGCTCGTCGATGTCCACCTCGATGACCTCCGGCTTCACGACGGGCGGGGGAGCGGTCCCGGCCGGCAGGCCGATGTGCACGGCGTGCAGTTGGACCGGGATCGTGATGATGAGCATCACCAGCAGGACCAGCATCACGTCGATCAACGGCGTGGTGTTGATTTCCATCATCGGTTCCAGGTCGTCGCCCGGGTTCTCGGAGCCGAGGTGCATGGCCATGGTGAAGCGCTCCGGGCCTTCAGGGCAAGGACGTGGGTTCGGTCACGAACGCCACCTGAGCGATGCCCGCTCCCTTGGCCGCCCGCAGCACCCGGCCAACGTGCTCATAGCGGACCGCACGGTCGCCCAGGAGGTGGAGTTCCGGCTGAGGCCGCTGAGCGGCCCAGCGCCCCAGTTGCGCCTCCAGGTCCGAGGGCGCAATGATCTGACCGTCCGCGCCGTGGACCCCACCCGCAACGTCGATCGACACCACGATCTGCTCAGGGCGCGCCTCGCGGGTCTCACTGCGCTCGTGCGGCAGTTGCACCGACACGGCGGTGTTCACCACCGGAATCGTGATCAGGAAAATGATCAGCAGCACCAGCATCACGTCCACCAGCGGGGTGGTGTTGATGACGGACATCACCTCGTCGTCCGCTTCGGGTCCGAAGTTCAAGGCCACACCCGGCTCCGGCTCATCGCCTGTCCTGGGACAGCATCACCGCGTGCAGGTCGCTGCCGAAAGCCCGCACCTGCTCCATCACCGCCTTGTTGCGTCGCACCAGCCAGTTGTAGCCCAGCACCGCTGGCACGGCCACGGCCAGGCCGATGGCGGTCATGATCAGTGCCTCGCCCACCGGGCCGGCCACCTTGTCGATGCTGGCCTGACCCGCCACGCCGATGGCCGTGAGCGCGTGGTAGATGCCCCAGACCGTGCCGAACAGGCCGACGAATGGAGCCGTCGAACCCACCGTGGCCAAGAAGGCCAGGCCATTCTGCAGGCGCGACTGCACCCGCTCGACCGCCCGCTGAATGGACGTGGCCATCCACTCATTCAGTCCGATGTGCGCAAGCATCCCCACGTGCTTCTGACTGGCCTCCAGCGCCGATTCGGCCACAAAGCGGAATGGGCTGTCGGTGACCAGCGAATCCGCCCCCTGCCGCGGACTCGCGGCCTGCCAGAACCCCTGGGCCGCCCGACCCTGGCCCATCATGCGCGACTGCTCGATGAACTTGGTGATCAGGATGTACCAGCTGCCCATCGACATCAGCGCCAGGAGCATCAGAACGATTTTGGCGACCCAGTCGCTGCCGGCCCACAGGGCCGCCAGGCCGTAGGGGTTGGAAGCCACTGCAGTGGCGGCGGGCAGGGCTTCCTGCGCCACGGCGGGGCCGGCCAGCCACGCCACCACGGACACGATCCACACCTGCAGACGATTCCGGCCGCTCAAGAAAGGGGTTTGCATGGGCCAGGATGCTACCCGAGCACCGCCAGCCGATCCTGCGCAGGCGACAATCCGCACCCGACTTTGAACACCCGAGACAAGCCGATGAAGCCCCTGACCGCCCACACCCTCCCCGACGACCTCCCGTTCACCGTCGACCACGCCCTGGCTGAAGACATCGGCACCGGCGACGTCACGGCCCATCTGGTGCCGGCCGGTCAGTACGCCCGTGCCCGCATCATCACGCGCGAGACCGCCGTGCTGTGCGGCCAACCGTGGGTGGACGCCGTCTTTCGCCGCATCGAACCGGGGGTCGCCGTCCAGTGGAACGTTCCGGAAGGCGCCCACGTCGAACCCGACCAGGTGCTGTGCACCCTGGCAGGCCCGGCGCGCGCGCTGCTCACCGGCGAGCGCACGGCCCTGAACTTCCTGCAGACCCTGTCGGGCACGGCCACCACGGTCAAACGTTACGTCGACGCCGTGGCCGGCACGGGCTGCCGCATCGTCGACACCCGCAAGACGCTGCCCGGCCTGCGCAACGCTCAAAAGTACGCCGTGACGGTCGGCGGCGGGCAGAACCACCGCATCGGCCTGTACGACGGCATCCTCATCAAGGAAAACCACATCGCCGCGGCCGGAGGCCTGCGCCAGGCCATCCACGCCGCGCGGGCACTGGGCGCCGGCGTTCCGCTGATGACCGAAGCCGAAGACATGAAAGAAGCCCAGATCGCGCTCGACGAGGACGTGGACCTGCTGCTGGTCGACGACTTCACCCTGCCGCAGATCCGCGAAGCGGTGGCCCTGGTGCGGGATCACCGCGCCTGCGGCGGCCGCACCCTCATCGAATATTCGGGCGGCGCCACGCTGGAAACCATCCGCGAACTGGCGGAAACCGGCGTGGACCGCGTGTCGGTCGGCGCCATCACCAAGCACCTGCGGGCGGTGGACCTGTCGATGCGCGTGATCGTCTGAGGCCCCGGCCCTTCCCGCGCACGCCATCGCGCGGGACGAACCGCGCAACTTCAGGCCTGCGCCGCGTCCGGCAGCAGACACTGCCGGATGCAGAAGGTCTGGCCTGTGCCCTGGTCCAGCGAGAAGGTCGTGCCCTCGCCCGGCTGGACGTCGATGACAAAACCCAGACCATGTGACAAGTTCCAGGCGTGCGGAGTCAGGAAATACGGCACGCCAGCGATCTCGCCGATCTGCACGTCGTGCAGGGTCGACAACTCGCCCAGCTTGTAGCACATGGGTGCCGTGCCGTCGCAGCAACCGCCCGAGGCATGGAACAGGAGTTCGCCGTGTTCGCGCTGGAGACGCTCGATGAGCGCCACGGCCTCGGGCGTGGCGCTGACAGTGGGAGGACGCTTTTCGGACATGGCCAAGGCTCCGTGGCTCGGAAAGGGACGTCCGGACCGCACGCGTCACACGGGCGCCGCCCGTGCAGGGATCACTCGCCGTCCGGCATGGAAAAGGCCGGAGCGCCCTTGAAGGAAGCTCCGGCCCGAGAGGATCGCGCTTTCAGGTCGGGAAGTCGACCCCAAGGTCGCCTTCCCTTCCCGGCCAGGATCAGAAGAAGCCCAGGGCGTTCGGGTTGTAGCTGACCAGCAGGTTCTTCGTTTGCTGGTAGTGGTCGAGCATGACCTTGTGGGTTTCGCGGCCGATGCCGGATTCCTTGTAGCCACCGAAGGCTGCACCGGCCGGGTAGGCGTGGTAGCAGTTGGTCCACACACGACCGGCCTGGATGGCACGGCCCATGCGGTAGGCACGGCTGCCGTCACGGCTCCACACGCCGGCGCCCAGGCCGTACGGGGTGTCGTTGGCGATGGCCAGCGCTTCTTCTTCGGTCTTGAAAGTCGTCACGGCCAGCACCGGGCCGAAGATTTCTTCCTGGAACACGCGCATCTTGTTGTGGCCCTTGAACAGGGTCGGCTGGATGTAGTAGCCGCCTTCCAGGTCACCCGGCAGACGGGCACGGTCGCCACCGATCAGCACTTCAGCGCCTTCTTCCTTGCCCAGCGACAGGTAGGACATGATCTTGTCCATCTGCAGTTGCGAGGCTTGGGCACCCATCATCGAGTCGGTGTCCAGCGGGCTGCCTTGCTTGATGGCGGCGATGCGCTGCAGGCAACGTTCCATGAACTTGTCGTAGATCGACTCATGGATCAGGGCGCGCGACGGGCAGGTGCAGACTTCACCTTGGTTGAAGGCGAACAGCACCAGACCTTCGACGGCCTTGTCAAAGAAGGCGTCGTCGGCCGCAGCCACGTCTTCGAAGAAGATGTTGGGCGACTTGCCACCCAGTTCCAGCGTGGCCGGAATCAGGTTGTTGGCAGCGGCTTGGGCGATGACACGGCCGGTGGCGGTCGAACCCGTGAACGCGATCTTGGCGATGCGCTTGCTCGAAGCCAGCGGCATGCCGGCTTCGCGGCCCAGACCGTTGACCACGTTCAGCACGCCCGGGGGCAGCAGGTCAGCGATCAGGTCGACCAGGATCAGGATGGAGATCGGGGTCGATTCAGCGGGCTTCAGGACCACGCAATTGCCGGCGCCCAGGGCGGGAGCCAGCTTCCAGGCGGCCATCAGGATCGGGAAGTTCCAGGGGATGATCTGGCCGACGACGCCCAGAGGCTCGTGGAAGTGATAGGCGATGGTGTTGCCGTCAACTTCGGTCAGCGAACCTTCCTGAGCGCGCAGGCAGCCGGCGAAGTAGCGGAAGTGGTCGACCGTCAGGGGGATGTCGGCGTTCAGGGTTTCGCGGATGGCCTTGCCGTTGTCGACGGTTTCAGCGTAAGCCAGCGTTTCCAGGTTGGCTTCGAGGCGGTCGGCGATCTTCAGCAGGATGTCGGCGCGGGCGGTGGCCGAAGTGGCGGCCCACTTGTCCTTGGCGGCGTGAGCGGCGTCCAGGGCCAGCTCGATGTCGGCGGCGTCGGAACGGGCGGCTTGCGTGTAGACCTTGCCGCTGATCGGGGTGATGACGTCGAAGTACTCACCCTTGACCGGTGCCGTCCACTTGCCGTTGATGAAGTTGTCGTAACGGGGCTTGTAGGCGATCTTGGCGCCGGCTTCACCGGGATGGGCGTAGAGCATGTCTGTCTCCAGTCAGGTCTTGGTAGGGGTTGAGGCACAACACTGTGTCGTGCTTGCCCTTCCCTACCGCACATGCCGTGCCAGCCTTGAAAACAGGCACTTTGGGCCTGTGGAACCCTCTGGATCCAGTAAAAACCTGTAGGGCATTGGAGGGGGCGATGCGGTGCTCCACAGAATGGATGGAGCAGTGCTCCACACTGGAACAGCCCATTTCCGTGAAACCGGAACGTGCGCTCTAGGGGATCGCCCTGTGGACACGCGGAACACCCGTGGCTGGCCGCCCACGCCGGTCAGGCCCTGCGGGCCAGTTCCACTTTCAGGCACAGGTCCATCACGCTCAACAAGCCCCCCTGCCGCGCGATGAGATCGGCCTCCGCGCTGACCACCCCCAGCTGCTGCCACAGGCACCTGGCCCCCTTGGCCACCGCGGCGCGCGCCACGTCGGGCACCTCCTCGCTGCGGCGAAACACATCGACCACCTCCACGGGGTAGGGGATCGACGCCAGGTCAGGCCAACACGGCTGTCCTTGCCAGGTACTCAACGTCGGATTGACCGGATAGACCGTCCAGCCGTGGTTCAGCAAAGCCTTGGCGACCCCGAAACTCGGCCGCGCCGGGTTGTCGGACAGGCCGATGACCGCCACCGCACGCGGCTGGCTCAAGAGGGTTTCCAGATCCATCAGGGGGTCTCCTCGTCGGTTGATGAAGGCTTTGGCACGCCCGTGGCGTGCAGGATTTGCCGCTTCGCAGGCCCCGGCGGCCGTGGGCGCGGACACCCACGCCACAATGGGCCCATGAACTGTGCCCGGCCCGCCATGACCCTGCCCTCGATTCTGTCCCATGCCCTGACGCTGAGCGTGATGCTCAGCCTGCCTTCGGCACTCTTGGCGCAAACCGTGTCCGAGCCCACTCCGGTCGCGACCGAGGCGGCGTCCGTCCAGCCGCCCCCCCCACTCACCGCCACCCCGACCGGCCCCGGCCGGTACTTCGAGCGCCAGGACGTGGCCGCGTTTGTGCAAGGTCTGCTGACCCGGCACCCGGAACTGGACGCGCAGACGGTCCAACGGGCCATGGCACAGGCCACGTACCAGCCTTCCGTGGCCAAGCTGATCATGCCGGCCACACAAAAAGGCACCCGCAACTGGTCGGTCTACCGCACCCGCATGGTGGACGAGCTGCGCGTGCGCAGCGGGCGTGTCTTCATGGCCCGCTACGCCACGGAACTGGCTGAAGCCGAACGCCAGTCCGGGGTGCCGGCCCACATCATCGCTGGCATCATCGGCGTCGAGACGATCTACGGCCGCAACATGGGCTCCTTCCGGGCCGTGGATGCGCTGTCCACACTGGCATTCGATTTCCCCAAAGGCCGCAGCGACCGCTCAGAGTTCTTCCGCAGCGAACTGGAAGCCCTGTTTGTGCTGGCCGCGCAGTCCCGCCGGGACCCGATGGAAATCCGCGGCTCCTATGCCGGAGCGCTGGGCTGGCCGCAGTTCATGCCCAGCAGCTGGCTCCAGTACGCAGTCGATTTCGACGGCGACGGTCGCATCGACTTGATGGGCAGCCCCATCGACGCCATCGGCAGCGTGGCCAACTACCTCGCCCTGGCGGGGAAATGGCAGCGCGGACAAGCCACGCACTACCGTGTGCAGGCGCCGTCGGACGAACAGGCCCGCGCGTCGCTGCTCAAGCCGGACATCGTGCCCACGTTCGCCGCCAGCGAGTTCCTGCAACTGGGTGCCACGCTGGAGCCTCGCGCCCTGCTCCATCCCGGCAAACTGGCCCTGATCGAGTTGGTCAACGGCCTGGAAGCGGCTCCCGGCTACGTGGCGGGCACCGAGAACTTCTACGCTGTGACACGCTACAACTGGTCTTCGTTCTATGCCATGGCCGTGATCGAACTGGGCGAAGCCATCCGGCCCACACCGATCGGCACGGCCGAGACCACCCGCCGCTGACGCCGCCGGAAGCCGTCCCGGCCCGGGGCGGCGACAATCGGCGCCGACATGCTGCAACTCAAGAACATTTCCCTGCGCCGGGGCACCAAACTCGTGCTCGATCACGCCAGCTTCACCCTGCAACCGGGTGAAAAGGCCTCTCTGATCGGACGCAACGGCGCGGGCAAGTCCTCGCTGTTCGCACTGCTCACCCACCGCCTGGGTGCCGACGGCGGTGACGTCGAGATGCCGCCGCGCTGGCGCATCGCCGAAGTCGCGCAGAACATGCCCGAAACCGACCAGGGCGCCACCGAATTCGTGCTCGAAGGGGATGCCCCGCTGATGGCCGCCCGTGCCGCCCTGGCCACGGCCGAAGCCGCAGACGACGGCCACGCGATCGCCGAGGCCCACACCGCGCTGGCCGAGGCCGGCGAGTTTGATGCCCGCCCCCGCGCCCAGGCGCTGCTGCTGGGCCTGGGCTTCCTGATCCACCAGGTGGACGCGCCGGTCAACAGCTTTTCGGGCGGCTGGCGCATGCGCCTGCAGCTCGCCCGCGCGTTGATGTGTCCCGGCGACCTGTTGCTGCTCGACGAACCCACCAACCACCTGGACCTCGACGCCCTGGTCTGGCTGGAGGCCTGGCTGCAGCGCTACGA
>CAYYCN010000141.1:0-8569 GCA_964470355.1 uncultured Sphaerotilus sp. | reverse complement strand
GCATGTGGACTTCGTCGATCAGGTAGACCTTGAAGCGCCCCACCACCGGCTTGTAAACGGCCTGATCGAGCAGCTGGCCGATCTCGTCCACGCCGCGGTTGGAGGCGGCGTCGAGCTCGACGTAGTCGACGTAACGGCCGGAATCGATGTCCCGGCAGGCCGGGCACACGCCGCAGGGCTGCGCGGTGATGCCGCCCGTGCCATCGGGGCCAGTGCAGTTCAGGCTCTTGGCCAGGATGCGCGAGACCGTCGTCTTGCCCACACCGCGCGTGCCGGTGAACAGGTAGGCGTGGTGCAGGCGCTGTTGCGTGAGCGCATTGCCCAGGGCCTGCACGACGTGCTCCTGCCCCACCATCTCGGAGAAGCTGCGCGGGCGGTACTTGCGGGCCAGGACGACGTATGACATGGGGCGCGATTCTAGGCGGGCAGGCGCGTCACGATCCGCCCAGCACCTTGAACAGCGTCAGTCGGTTGGCCTGTTCGGTCAGCCGCAGCGCGATCAGGGACTGCTGGGCGCTCCACAGCGTGCGCTGGGCGTCGAGCACGGCCAGCGCGCTTTCGGCGCCCAAGGCCCGGCGTCGTTCCGTGAGCGCGAGGCTGTCCGTACCCGCCCGGACCAGGGCCTCCTGCGCCGCCAGCCGCTCGGCCAGATCCGCCCGGGTGGCTAGCGCGTCGGACACCTCGCGGAACGCGGTCTGCACGGTCTGCTCATAGGTGGTCAGCGCGATCTCGCGGGCCACGCGGGCGCTGTCCAGGCTGGCACGGGTGGCCCCACCGTCGATCAGCGGCAGGCGGATCGACGGCGCGAGGGACCAGGCGCCACTGCCCGCCGCGAACAGCCCGCTGAGCGCCGAACTGGCCGTGCCGGCCGAGGCGGTGAGCGAGACGGTCGGGAACAGGGCCGCCCGTGCCGCCGCAACGTCGGCCTGCGCCGCACGCAGGGACCGTTCGGCCGAACGGACGTCGGCCCGACGCAGCAGCGCGGTGGACGGCAACTCGGCCGGCACCGTCACCAGCGCCGCCACAGGCAAGGACGCAGGACGCACCGCCGGGGTCGACGCGGTGGTGACGCCGCTGGCGCCGGCGAGCACGGAGGGAGCCCTGGCATCGACCGCCTGCGCCGTGTCTGACGTCGGCAGCCACTGCGCCTCGGGCTCGGCCCCCACCAGCAACCGCAGGGCATTGAGGTCCTGCGCCACCTGCGTGCGGGCGGACGCCACGACGCCCCGTGCGGTTTCGGCGGCGATCCGGGCCGTCGAGACGTCCAGTCCCGAGGCCGATCCCAGGCTGCGCTGCCGCTCGACCAAGGCCAGGGAGCGGGTGCGACTGTCCAGGGTCTGCCGGGCCAGCACCAGGAGCTGCTGGTCGGCGTCCAGCGTGAGCCAGGCCTGTGCCACCTCGGCCACCAGGGTGCCCTGGGCAGACTGACGGGTCTGCTCTGTGGCCAGGAAGGTCTGCTGCGCGGAATCCTTCAGCTCGCGCAGACGCCCCCACAGGTCCAGTTCCCAGGCCGAAACGCCGAGAGAGACGCTGTACTGCCGGCTGAGGCTCGACGTGCCGCTGCTGCTGGCCTCGGCCGAAGTGCGGGTGGTGGTCTGTCCGGCGCTGCCGTTGACCGTGGGCCACAGGTCCGACGAGGCGATGCGCAACTGCGCCCGGGCCTGGTCGATGCGCAGACCGGCCAGCCGCAGGTCCCGGTTGTTCTCCAGTGCCTGGGCGATGACCTGCCGCAGCCTCGGATCCTGCACCACGGTGTCCCATTGCAGGGCATTCGACGCTTCGGCCGTGGCTCCGCCCTCACCTGCCACAGCCGTGGCCCCCAGCGTGGCCGGCACGGGCAGGGCCTCGGGGGCTCCTCGCACGGTCTCGGCCGGCCCGGCGCCCAGCATCGAGGCACAGCCGCTCAGACCCACCAGTCCCAACAGGCCGGCCGACAGCACGGTCACCCTCGCGGCCCGCGCCACGTGCTTCATGATTGCTGCGGACGTCATGCGACCCCCTCCCCCTTGTCGCCACTGAACACCCGGCGCACCACGACGTAGAACACCGGCACAAAGATCACCCCCAGCACGGTGGCGGTGATCATCCCGCCCAACACCCCGGTCCCGATGGCCCGGCGACTGCCCGAGCCGGCGCCGCTGGCCAGGGCCAGTGGCAGCACCCCGAACATGAAGGCCAGCGACGTCATCAGGATCGGCCGCAGGCGCAGCCGCACCGCGTGCAGCGTGGCCTCGATCAACGATTGCCCGGACAGCCGCAGTTGCTGGGCGAACTCCACGATCAGGATGGCGTTCTTGGCCGACAGCCCCACGGTGGTCAACAGGCCGATCTGGAAGTAGACGTCGTTGGACAGGCCGGCCAGCGCCGTCGCCGCCACCGCGCCGATCACGCCCAGCGGCACCACCAGCATCACCGAGAACGGCACCGCCCAGCTTTCGTACAGCGCCGCCAGGCACAGGAACACGAACAGGATCGACAGCGCGTACAGCGCCGGCGCCTGCGAGCCCGACAACCGCTCCTGGTAGGACTGGCCCGACCACTCGTAACCGATGCCGGCGCCGAAGGTGTCGCGCAGCTGGCCCACGATCGACTCGGCCGCAGCCATCGCGTCGCCGGAGCTGATGCCCAGGGCGGGCGAGCCCACGATCTCGTACGACGACAGGCCGTTGTAGCGCTCCAGCTTGGCCGGCCCACTGGTCCAACCCACGGAGGCGAAGGACGAGAACGGCACCATCTCCCCGTTGTCGTTGCGCACGTACCAGGACAGGATGTCCTGCGGCTGCATGCGGTACGGCGCGTCACCCTGGATGTACACCTTCTTGACCCGCGACTGCTGGATGAAGTCGTTGACGTAGCTGCCCCCCAGCGCCGCCGACAGCGTGCTGTTGATGTTGGCCGTGCTCAGGCCCAGCGCCGAGGCCTTGCGGTCGTCGATCTGCACCTGCAACTGGGCCGAGGCCGACAGCCCGCTGGCGCGCACGCCGGTCAGGCGCTTGTCCTGGTTGGCCAGGGTGATGAACTGGTCCCGCGCCTTCTGCAGCACCTCCTGACCCACACCGCCCAGGTCCTGCAGCTGCAGCGTGAAGCCAGCATTGCTGCCCAGGCCCCGCACGGCCGGCGGCAGCATCACGAACACGCGGGCATCGCGCACGGTGGAAAGCTCTCGGGTGAAGCGCCCCGCCAGCGAGGCCGCGCCTTGGCCTGGGCCGGTGCGCTCGCTCCAGTCCTTCAGGCGCACAAACAGGTTGGCCGAAGCCTGATCCCCGCTCATGCCCCGCAAGGCGATGTAGCCCCGCACCTCCGGTTGCTTGGCCAGATAAGCCTCGACCTGGGCCAGCGTGTCGGCGGTGCGCGAATCGGTCGCGCCGGCCGGCAACTGCACCATGACCATCAACAGGCCCTGGTCCTCGTCGGGCAGGAAGGACGTGGGCAGGCGGTGGAAGCCCCACGCCAGCCCGGCCGCCAGCACCACGTAGATGACCATCATGCGGCCCCCACGCGACAGCAAGGCACCGACCCCACGGCCGTACCGGATCGTGCCGCGCTCGAAACCCCGGTTGAAGGCGCCGAAGAAGCGATCCGTCAGCCCCCACAGGCCGGATCGACGTGCAAGCGGCGAATGCGGCGTGGGCTGCGGATTCGCTGCGGGCGAGCCCCCGGCCGCAGATGCGCCCGCTCCGTTGTGCGAGACGAGCGAGGCGGGCTTGAGCAGCGTGGCACACAGAGCCGGCGTCAGCGTCAGGGCCACCAGCACGCTCAGGGCCATGGCCGCGACGATGGTGATGGAAAACTGCCGGTAGATCACCCCGGTCGAGCCGCCGAAAAACGCCATCGGAATGAACACCGCCGACAGCACCAGCGAGATGCCCAGCAGCGCTCCGGTGATCTCGCCCATGCTCTTACGCGTGGCTTCGCGCGGTGAGAGGCCCTCTTCGTGGATCAACCGCTCGACGTTCTCGACCACCACGATCGCGTCGTCCACCAGCAGGCCGATGGCCAGCACCATGCCGAACAGCGTCAGCGTGTTGATCGAGTAGCCGAACACCGACAGCACGCCGAAGGTCCCCAGCAGCACCACCGGCACGGCAATGGCCGGGATCAGCGTGGCGCGCAGGTTCTGCAGGAAGATGCCCATGATGATCACCACCAGCACCATGGCCTCGGCCAGGGTGATGACCACTTCCTTGACCGACACGCTCACGAACGGGGTCGTGTCGTAGCCGATGGTGGCCTTCATGCCGGTCGGGAAAAACGGTGCCAGCTGGTCGATCTTGGCCTTGACCGCTGCGGCGACGGTCAGCGCGTTGGCGCCCGAGGCCAGGATCACGCCCATGCCCGCAGAGGGCTTACCGTTGTAGCGGCTCTGGAAGGTGTAGCTCTCGCTGCCCAGCTCGATGCGGGCCACGTCGGCCAGGCGCACGATGGCGCCGTCGGTGGCCGACTTGACGACCACGTTCTTGAACTCGTCGACCGTGCGCAGCTTGCTGCGGGCCGTGATGGTGGCCGTGAGCTGCTGGCTGGGCACCGCCGGCAGCGCGCCCAGCTGGCCGGCCGACACCTGGGTGTTCTGCGAAGTCAGCGCCGAGCTGATGTCCGAGGGCATCAGGGCGTACTTCTGCAACTGCTCGGGGTTGAGCCAGATGCGCATGGCGTAGCTTGAACCCAGCGTCGTCACGTCGCCCACGCCGTCCAGGCGGCTGATCTGGTCCACCAGCGTCGAGGACACGTAGTCGCCGATGTCGGCTGCGGTGACGCTGGGGTCGTCGGAGGTCAGGTTGACGATGAGCAGGAAGTCGTTGCCGGCCTTCGTGACCGTGACCCCCTGGTCCTGCACCGCCTGCGGCAGTTGCGTGAGCGCCTGCTGGACCTTGTTCTGGACCTGCATCTGCGCCACATCGACGTTGGTGCCGGCCACAAAACTCAGCTGGACCGTGGCGCGGCCGGCCGAGGTGCTGCTCGACGACATGCTTTGCAGGCCGTCCAGCCCCTTCATCTTCTGCTCGATGACCTGGGTGACGGAGTCTTCCACCGTCTGCGCGGAAGCGCCGGTGTAGGTGGCGTTGACGCTGATGCGGGTGGGCGCGATGTCGGGGTACTGCTCCAGCGGCAGCAGGCGGATGGACAAGGCACCCGCCAGCATGATGACGATGGCGATGACCCACGCGAAGATGGGGCGGTCGATGAAGAACTTGGCCATGCCCGGCTCCTCAGCGGTTCTGCGCCACGGAGGTGGCGGACGCGGCGGCCACCGCGTGGACCAGCTGTCCCTCCCGCACCTTGCCCGAGCCTTCCAGGATGACACGATCACCCGTCTTCAGGCCGGAGGTCACCCGCCACTGGCCGTTCACGACCTCGGCGGTCTGCACCTGGCGGCGCTCGACCTTGCCCTCGGCGTTGACCAGCAGCGCGGTTGCCGTGCCCTTGGCGTCGCGGGCGATGCCGCCCTGAGGCACCAGGATGGCCTCCTGGTCGCGGGCCTGGGCCAGGCGAGCCCGCACATACATGCCCGGCAGGAGCAAGCGATCGGGATTGGGCACCTGCGCGCGCAGCGTCACGGCCCCCGTGGTGGCGTTGACCGACACGCCCTGCACGGTCAGCACGCCGGAGTGAGCATAGGTCGAGCCGTCCTCAAGCACGAGCGTGACCACCACTTTCCGGTCGGCCACGCCATTTGCCTTGTCACCGCCCGGTTGCGGCACGCCCCCGACCGCACCCGTCAACGCCCCCTGTTCGATCTGACGGCGCAGGCGCAGCAGGTCGGCGCTGCTCTGGGGCACGTCGATCCACATCGGATCGAGTTGCTGCACGGTGGTCAGGGCCGTGGTCTGGCTGGCAGTGACCAGCGCGCCGGGCGCCACGGTGGACGTATCCACCCGCCCGGCGATGGGGGCGCGGATCAGCGTGCGATCCACGTCCACCTGCGCCGTGGCCTGGGTGGCCAAGGCAGTCTGCAGATCGGCCCGCGCCTGTTGCAGTGCGGCCTGGGCGTCCTCGTCGTCCTGGCGGGTGCCCGCATCGGCCGCCAGCAGCTCCCGAGTGCGGCCCGACTTGAGCTCGGCCGCCGACAGCGTGGCCCGTGCCTTGGCCACGGCGGCCTTGGCGCTGCTGAGCGTGGCTTGCGCCGAGGTCGGATCGAGCTGGTACAGCGGCTGCCCCGCCCGCACCACGGAGCCTTCCTCGAACAGCCGGGCCTTCACGAGGGCCGTCACCTGGGGCCGGATCTCGGCCGAGGCCGCAGCCACGGTGCGGCCGGGCAGTTCGGTCTGCAGGGCCAGCGCGCGGGGGGTCACTGTCATCACGCCCACCTCGACGGCCTTGGGCGCGGCAGGCGCCGTGGACTGGGCACCTGAATCGCTGCAGGCGGCCAGCACGAGCGCCGAGGCCAGCGCCACCACCGTCAAAAAGGCATACCCAACCGACCCCGGCATGCGCCGGATGGCCGCCCCGGTGTACGACGGGGCCACATCGGTGGACGGCACCGACGCCAAAGTTTCATTCATGGGGCACTCCTCGGGTATTCACGAATGGCGCCATGGTGAAAGCCGAATGTGCAGAGAAATTGAGGACCCGACTGAAGCTGCGGGCACTCCGTTCCCGGCTTTCCCACCCCCACGCGCAGCCGGCAGAATCGGGTGCATGCGACTTCCCGTGCGTATCTCCACCCGCCTGTTCCTGGCTGTGCTCGCCACCGCCGTGCTGATGGTCGGGCTGGTCGGAGGCATCACCCGCTGGAACTTCGAGCGGGGCTTCCTGGGCTATCTCAACGAGTTGGGCGACGAGCGGATGGCGTATGTCCAGCCGCGCCTGGAAGAGGCCTATGCAGCCAAGGGCAGCTGGGAATTCCTGCGCGAGGAGCCCCGGCGCTGGTTCCACCTGCTGCGCCCGGTGCCGGGCCAGGAACTGCCGCTGGATGCCGACCCCCGCCGGGGCTCGATGATGCTGCCTTCGGATCTGACGGGCGCCATGCCGCGCATGGGCTTGCTTGACGCCCAGAACCAGTGGGTGGCCGGCTACCGCGAGATCACGCCCGCCATGAACAAGCGTGCCCTGCACCATGAGGAGCGGATCGTCGGCTGGCTGGTGCTCGCGCCGTTCCAGGCGGTGGCCGACGGCGCGGAAAGCCGCTTCGAACGGGGCCAGGACCGGGGTCTGATGGTGGCCATCGTCGCCGCGCTGGTGCTGGCGGCCCTGGTGGCCTGGTGGGTGTCGCGCACGCTGCTGGCCCCGGTGCAGCGGGTGGCCCGCGCCACGCACCGGCTCGCCAGCGGCGACCACACCGTGCGCGTGCCGGTGGACACCCGCGATGCCCCGCACGATGAAGTGGCCGAACTCGGCCGCGACTTCAATCACCTGGCCCTGACGCTGGAGCGCAACGAGACCCTGCGGCGCGGCTTCATCGCCGACGTCTCGCACGAACTGCGCACGCCCCTTTCGGTGCTCAAGGGCGAACTGGAAGCGCTCAGCGACGGCATCCGGCCGCTCAATGCCGGCGCGGTGTCCTCGCTGCAGGACGAGGTCGATCAACTGGGCAAGCTGATCGACGACCTCTATGAGCTCGCCCTGTCGGACGCCGGTGCCCTGAGTTACCGCATGGAATCCGTCGACCTGTCGGAGCTGGTCCGGAGGGTCTGCGCCACCCATCAGGGCCGTCTGGCGTCCAACGGCCTGACGCTGGAGATCGACGACCTGCCCAGTCCCGCATGGGTGGAGGCCGACGAAGGCCGACTGCACCAGATGCTCGACAACCTGCTGGAAAACAGCCGCCGCTATACCGACGCCCCGGGTCAGGTGCGCGTGCACCTGCACGAGTCGGCCGGCCACTGGCAGCTCGACATCGAGGACAGCGCCCCGGGCGTGCCCGAAGCGGAACGCGCGCAGCTGTTCGAACGCTTCTTCCGGGTCGAAGGCTCCCGCAGCCGGGCCACGGGCGGCGCGGGCCTCGGCCTGGCCATCACCCGAAACATCGTGGAAGCCCACGGTGGTCGCATCGAGGCCCTCGACAGCCCGCTGGGCGGCATCACCGTCTCGATCACCCTGCCCCGCCGGCGCAAGGACAAGCGATGATCTCCTCTCCCACCGTCATGGTCGTCGAAGACGAACCCAAGCTGGCGGCTCTGCTGTCGGACTATCTGAAAGCCTCCGGCTTTGTCCCGGTGGTGGTCCACGACGGCCTGCAGGTGGTGCGCGTGTTCCGTGAATGCGCGCCACAGCTCCTGCTGCTGGACCTGATGCTGCCAGGCCGTGACGGCCTGGAAATCTGCCGCGAACTGCGCGGCTTCAGCACCGTGCCGATCGTGATGCTCACGGCCCGCGTCGAGGAGGTGGACCGCCTGCTCGGGCTGGACATCGGCGCCGACGACTACCTGTGCAAGCCCTACAGCCCGAGAGAGGTCGTCGCCCGTGTCAAGGCCCAGTTGCGACGCTGCGGCTGGAGCGCCGCCCCCACACCCGACGCCGCCCCGGACCGCCTGCCCACCCAGGGACTGACGCTGGACACCCACGCCCTGCGGGCCACCCTGAACGGACAAGCGCTCGACCTGACGCCCGGCGAGTTCCGTCTGCTGCAGAC
>CAYYCN010000140.1:0-8570 GCA_964470355.1 uncultured Sphaerotilus sp. | reverse complement strand
AGGTCTGCATCACCAAGGACAACACCCAGCTGCAGGTGGACGGCATCCTGTACTTCCAGGTGACCGACGCCATGCGCGCCAGCTACGGCTCCAGCAACTACGTCATGGCCATCACCCAGCTTGCCCAGACCACGCTGCGCAGCGTGATCGGCAAGATGGAGCTGGACAAGACTTTCGAGGAGCGCGAGATCATCAACGCGCAGGTGGTCAGCGCGCTCGATGAAGCCGCCGGCAACTGGGGCGTGAAGGTGCTGCGCTACGAGATCAAGGACCTGACGCCCCCGGCCGAGATCCTGCACGCCATGCAGGCGCAGATCACCGCCGAGCGCGGCAAGCGGGCGCTGATTGCGGCCTCCGAAGGCCGTCGCCAGGAGCAGATCAACATCGCCACCGGTGAGCGCGAGGCCTTCATCGCCCGCTCCGAAGGCCAGAAGGCCGCCGAGATCAACAAGGCGCAAGGTGAAGCCGCCGCCATCCTGGCCGTGGCCGAGGCATCTGCCGAGGCCATCCGCAAGATTGCCTCGTCGATCCAGTCGCCGGGCGGCGAGCAGGCCGTGCAGCTCAAGGTGGCGGAAAAGGCCGTCGAGGCCTACGCCCAGCTCGCGCAGAAGAACAACACGATGATCGTGCCGGCCAACATGACCGAAGTGTCTGGCCTGATCGGCACGGCCATGGCCCTGATGGGCAAGACCGGAGGCGCCAAGCCATGAGTTTTCCGCTGCAGACCGAATGGATCCGCACCCAGGCCGCCGATGGCGTGGGCATCGATGGTTACCTGGCCCTGCCGCCCGCCGGGCACGGCCCGGGCCTGCTGTTGCTTCAGGAAATCTTCGGCGTGAATCCGCACATCCGCAGCGTGGCCGAGCAGTACGCGCTGGACGGTTTTGTCGTGCTGGCGCCGGACGTGTTCGGCCGGGTGGCGCCGAGGGTGGAGCTGGCGTACGCGGGCGAGGACTTCGCCCGTGGGCGGGCCCTCAAGACGGCGCTGGATCCCGTCACGACGATGAAGGATCTGGAAGGCGCCCTGTCCGCGCTCCGGGCCCGGCCCGAGGTGGCGGGGCGTCCGGTGGCGGCCATCGGTTACTGCTACGGCGGGCTGCTGAGCTTCCAGCTGGCGGCGCAGGCCGAACTGGCGGCGGCGGTGGCCTACTACGGTGGCGGCATCCAGACCCAGCTGCATCTGGCCTCGCAGGTGCGTTGCCCGATGCAGTTCCACTACGCCGGTCAGGACGACCACATCCCGATGACGGCGGTCGAGCAGGTGCGCACCGCCATGGCGGGCCAGGACGCCGAGTTCCACGTCTATCCGGAGGCGCGCCATGGCTTCAACTGCTGGGCGCGGGCGGACCACGGGCCGGCGGCGGCGCTGCTGGCGCATGGGCGGACGTTGGGGTTCCTGGCGCGGCATGTGCACGGCGCGGTGTAGTCCCTGACCGGCTCCCGGGCGCGGTCATGGGTGTATTCACGGGTCGTGCCGGCCGCCCCGAGGGCGCAAAGTTCAGCTCTTTGCCTCGGAGTTGCCCATGTCGCTATTGGCCCGGTCGACCGCGCAGTCTCAACGGGCGCACATCGCGGCGGTCATGCAGGTGGCCGATGCCGGTCTGGAAGCGCCCGCCGCGGTTCGGCACGACGCCGTCATCCGGGCCAGCTGGCAGCGTTGTGTCCACGAACATGGGCTGGACCCCTCGCGGCTGCAGGAGGCCGTGATCCTGCCGCAGGGGCGCCTGCGCGAGCACCAGGACCAGATGGACGTGTTCCTGTCCATCGCCCGCCACGGGCTGGAAGCGCTCTACGCGCAGGTGGCCGGGCAGGGTTATGTGGTGCTGTTGACCGATGCGCGCGGCGTGACGGTGGATTTCCTGGGGGACCTGTCCCTGGAACCCCACCTGCGCCGGGCCGGCCTGTACCTGGGGGCCGACTGGAGCGAACACCACGCCGGCACCTGCGGCGTGGGCACCTGCATCCGCACCGGCGAGGCGCTGACGGTGCACCTGGACGACCATTTCGACGCCACCCACATCCCCCTGACCTGCACCAGCGCGCCCATCTACGATCCGCAGGGGCAGCTCCAGGCCGTGCTGGACATCTCCCAACTCAGCAGCGAGCTGCCCAAGGCCAGCCAGCATCTGGCGCTGCAGTTGGTGAAGGTCTATGCGCAGCACGTCGAGAACGCCGCTTTCCTGCGCCGCCACCGCCACGACTGGATCCTGAGGTTGAGCGAAGCGCCGCAGTTTCTGGACGTCAACCCGGACTACCTGCTGGCGCTGGATGCCGCCGGGCGGGTGATCGGGCACAACCACCGGGCGCAACGGCTTTTTGAACCGGGCCTGTCTGCGCGGCCGCCCGCACTCGCCCGGCCGTCGGGGCTGATCGGCCAGCCGGTGGATCGGCTGCTGGAACTGCGGCTGGACGACTTGACCCGCTTCGTGAACGCGCGGGCCGTCGATCAGCGGGCGGTGCGGCGGCAGGGCGCGCGGCACCTGCTCTTTCTCGGGGTGTCCTTGCCGGCCTCCCCCGCCAGGGCCGGGCGGAGCGCCCGAAGCGACCGGCGAGACGAGGCGCCGGTGCCGGCCCCGCTGGCCGCGCTGTCGGCGGGCGACCCCGCCCTGGATCGCCAGATCGAGCGGGCCGCGCGCCTGGTCAACAGCCCCGTCAGCGTGCTGATCACCGGTGAGACCGGCAGCGGCAAGGAGTGGTTTGCGCAGGCCCTGCACCGGGCCGGAGAACGCCGCAGCGGTCCGTTCGTGGCGGTCAACTGCGCCGCCATTCCCGAGACCTTGATCGAGAGCGAACTGTTTGGTCACCTGCCGGGCAGCTTTTCCGGTGCCGGGCAGAAAGGCAAACGCGGCCTCATCCAGGAGGCCGATGGCGGCACGCTCTTCCTGGACGAGATCGGTGACATGCCCCGACCCCTCCAGGCCCGGTTGCTGCGCGTGCTCGCCGAGCGCGAAGTGCTGCCCATCGGGGCGACACGGCCGATTCGGGTCGATCTGCGGGTGATCGCCGCCACCCATTGCCCGCTCGAAACGCTGGTGCGTGAGGGCCGTTTCCGGGACGACCTGTTCTATCGCCTCAACGGCGCGCACGTGCAGTTGCCGCCGCTGCGGGAGCGTCGAGACCTGGACGGTCTGATGGCGCGCATGCTGGCCGATGGTGAAAGGCCGGAACCGGTCTTGCACCCCGATGCCCTGGACCGCCTGCGGGCGCACCCCTGGCCGGGCAACCTGCGCGAACTGCGCAACGCCCTGGACTACGCCCGAACGGTTTGCCGTGACGGGTGCATCGGAGTGGACGATCTGCCGGAAGCCATTGGGCGGCCCAGGCACGCAGGCTTCCATGCCCTCGATGCGCCGATGGTGAGCCCTGTGCCGGACCTTCGACCGATGCCCGGACCGGAGGACATGGACCCGGCGCAAGGCAGCCGGTTGGGGCGCCGATCGACGCCTTCCACGGCGGTCGGTCTCGACACCGAAGCGGATCGCCTGCACCAACTGCTGCGCGCCGCCCGCTGGAACGTCTCGGCTGTGGCGCGGCAGCTCGGGTGCTCGCGCATGACGCTGTATCGCCGGATGAAGCGTTGGGGGCTGGCGCCCCGCCCGTTCGACGGGTGACACCTGTCACACCTGTCCACTTCGACCGCCGTGCACCTGTCACACCCGTACATCGGGAGAACTCCCGAGGCTACGGCGGCAAGGTCAAGAGAATCAATCCCTTGCACGCGTCTTCGATGGCGGCACGCCGCTTGCGCCCTGTCGGGGTGTCCGGGCCAGAGTTGCCCGGCTCACCACAAGGAGACAAGCGATGACGGATGTGACCCCCACCCAGCGCGCCCAGGCGTGGCTGACCCGTTTCGAAGCCGCGCTGCAGGCGGGTGACGGCCCTGGCGTGGCCGCGCTGTTTGGCGAGGAGTGCTACTGGCGCGATCTGGTGACCTTCACCTGGAACCTGCACACCGCCGAGGGCCGTGCGGACGTGAGCGACCTGGTGGCCGCCCGCGCCGCCGATGTGCAGGCCCGTCGGTTCGTGCTGGAGGCCGACGCCACCGAGGCGGGCGGTGTGACCGAGGCCTGGTTCACCTTCGAGACCGCTGTGGCGCGTGGACGCGGCTTGCTGCGCCTGAAGGGCGACGAGGCCTGGACGCTGCTGACGACGATGACCGAGCTGAAGGGCTTCGAGGAGAAGAAGGGCTCGCGCCGCATCATGGGCGCCGAGCATGGCGCGCAGCGGGGCGGTCGCATGAGCTGGCTGGAGCGTCGCCAGGCCGAGCAGGCCGCCCTCGGCACGACCGAGCAGCCCTACGTGCTGATCATCGGCGGCGGGCAGGGGGGCATCGGCCTGGCCGCGCGGTTGCGCCGGCTGGGCGTGCCCACGCTGATCGTCGAGAAGAACGACCGTCCGGGCGACTCCTGGCGCAACCGCTACAAGAGCCTGAACCTGCACGATCCGGTCTGGTACGACCACCTGCCGTACCTGCCCTTCCCGGACGACTGGCCCGTGTTCTGCCCCAAGGACAAGATCGGCGATTGGCTGGAGATGTACGCCAAGGTCATGGAGCTGAACTACTGGAGTCGCACCGTGGCCGAGAAGGCGCAGTGGGACGAAGACCGCCAGGAGTGGGAAGTCCGTGTGGTCCGGGATGGGCAACCCGTCACCCTACGGCCCAAGCAACTGGTGTTCGCGCTGGGCGTCTCGGGATACCCCAGCGTGCCGAAGATCGCGGGCGCCGAAACCTTCGAGGGCACCCAGCACCATTCCAGCAAGCACCCCGGCGGGGCCGCCTGGGCCGGCAAGAAGGCGGTGGTGCTGGGCGCCAACAACTCGTCCCACGACATCTGCGCGGACCTCTGGGAGCATGGCGCCGACGTGACCATGATCCAGCGCTCGTCCACCCACATCGCACCCTCGGCGGCGCTCATGGACCTGGCGCTGGGCGGGCTGTACTCCGAGCAGGCGGTGGCCAACGGCATCACCACGGAGAAGGCCGACCTGATCTTCGCCTCGGTGCCCTACCGGATCATGCACACTTTCCACATCCCCGTGTACGAGGAGATGAAGCGGCGCGAGGCGGATCTCTATACCCGCCTGGAAGCCGCCGGTTTCATGCTGGACTTCGGGGAAGACGGCTCGGGCCTGTTCATGAAGTACCTGCGCCGGGGCTCGGGTTACTACATCGACGTGGGCGCCAGCGAGCTGGTGGCCAACGGCAGCATCAAGCTGCGCAGTCGGGTGGGCATCGAGCGCATCAACCCCAAGTCGGTCACGCTGACGGACGGCACCGAACTGGAATGCGATCTGCTGGTGTACGCCACCGGCTATGGCTCGATGAACAGCTGGCTGGCCGACCTCATCTCGCCCGATGTGGCCGACAAGGTGGGCAAGTGCTGGGGCCTGGGCAGCAACACCACCAAGGACCCCGGACCGTGGGAAGGCGAGCTGCGCAACATGTGGAAGCCGACCCAGGTGCCCAACCTCTGGATCCACGGGGGCAACCTGCACCAGTCGCGCCACCACTCGCAGTACCTGGCGATGCAGCTGAAGGCCCGCATGGAGGGCCTCCCGACGCCGGTGTACCGGCCGGCACCGAGTCACCATGTGAGGTGACGGTGCACCGTCGTGGCCCCGGCCGGGGCCACGGTGTCGCGGTGCGGGACTCCGCTCAGTTGTCCGGGTGCGGGGTCCCGTCCACGAGTGCCTGCAGCTTCGCCACGCTTTGTTCCCAGTGCTGCCCGTCAAACGGCACGCGCTCCAGGGTGTCGAGGTTCAGCAGCGGTTCATCGATCGTGCGCACGTTGACCGTGTACTGGTCCGGTGCCGCGCGGGGGCGGCTGAACGTGTGGAGGCCGCACACCGTGCAGAAGTGGTGGCGCGCCAGCTCGGTGCCGAAGCGGTAGGTGCCGAGCTGGGCTTCGCCGCTGAGCAGCCGGAACTGTTCCGGCTTCACACGCAGGCTGAGCACGCCTTTTTTCCGGCAGATCGAGCAGTTGCAGTCGATCACGCGGGTGATTTCGGCGTCGATTTCGTAGCGGACGGTGCCGCAGTGGCACGAGCCGGTGTAGCGGGGCATGGGTTCTCCGGAACGGGAGGTGCTGGCGGTTCACGATGGGGTGTCGGCGTGAATGCTGGCACACCTGGGTCAGGGCGTCCAATGAGCGGGCAGTGGTCAATTCCGGCCGGATCCCTTAGCATCCGCTCCGGCCTTGCGAATCACCGCAGGGTCACGTCGCTCGGACGGTTCCGGGCGCCTACGTGAAAGTCACTGTCACATGTCTTCCAGCTCATCGGGCAAGCGCCGCTTTGCCCGCATCGACCGCCTTCCCCCCTACGTCTTCAACATCACGGCCGAGCACAAGATGGCCGCGCGCCGCCGTGGCGAAGACATCATCGACCTCAGCATGGGCAATCCCGATGGCGCCACGCCCGCGCACATCGTCGCCAAGCTGACCGAGGTCGCCCAGCGTCCGGACACCCACGGCTACTCGGCCAGCAAGGGCATTCCGCGCCTGCGCCGGGCCATCAGCCACTGGTACCAGGACCGCTATGCGGTGGACATCGACCCGGACAAGGAAGCCATCGTCACCATCGGCTCCAAGGAAGGGCTGGCGCACCTGATGCTGGCCACGCTCGACCGCGGCGACACGGTGCTGGTGCCCGATCCGAGCTACCCCATCCACATCTACGGCGCGGTGATCGCCGGGGCGGACATCCGCAGCATTCCGATGGTGCCGGGCGTGGACTTCTTCGCCGAACTGGAAAAGACCATCCGGGGCAGCTATCCCAAGCCCAAGATGATGATCCTGGGCTTTCCCAGCAACCCGACCGCGCAGTGCGTGGAGCTGGACTTCTTCGAACGGGTGATCGCGCTGGCCAAGAAGCACGACATCCTGGTGGTGCACGACCTGGCCTATGCCGACATCGTGTTCGACGGCTGGAAGGCCCCGTCCATCATGCAGGTGCCGGGCGCCAAGGACGTGGCGGTGGAGTTCTTCACCCTCAGCAAGAGCTACAACATGGCCGGCTGGCGCATCGGCTTCATGGTGGGCAATCCGGACCTGGTGCACGCGCTGGCGCGCATCAAGAGTTACCACGACTACGGCACCTTCACGCCGCTGCAGGTGGCGGCCATTGCGGCGCTGGAAGGCGATCAGCAGTGCGTGAAGGACATCTGCGCCACCTACCAGAAGCGCCGCGACGTGCTCTACAAGGGTTTGACCGAAGCGGGTTGGCGGGTGGAGAAGCCCAAGGCGTCGATGTACATCTGGGCCCGGATCCCCGAGCACTATGCGCACCTGGGGTCGCTGGAGTTCTCGAAACTGCTGATGGACCGGGCCAAGGTCTGCGTGTCACCGGGCATCGGCTTCGGCGACCACGGCGATGACCATGTGCGCTTCGCCTTGATTGAGAACGAGAGCCGGATCCGTCAGGCGATCCGGGGGATCAAGGCGATGTTCAAGGCAGATGGAGCGTCGAGCTCTTGAACTCGGCGTGTGTCATTCGAGAGTAGGGAATCGGTTGGGTGTGTAAGGGGCTGGTGTTTGACCCAGCCCCTCCATTCAGCGAATTGGATTGGCGTCTACACGCCAGTGGTCCAGATACAGGGTGGCGTTTGCACTGTCCTGAAGGGTCAACGCGAAGCGTTTGATGCGGGTTGGAGAGCCCAGTTCCGATGCTTTGGCCCCGACGTATGTCCAGCGATTGGCAGGTACTGAAACGCTTTTCATCGGAGAGCTTCCTGATTCGTCGTTGATTTGTGTGTAAAGGCCGAGAGTAACGGCCTTGGGACTGAAGACCCAGCCGCCAATCACACTGGTCGAATTGAACGGTACTCCAGTGGCATGGCGCAGAGAGATGCCGCCGTATTGCTTGTTGATGGTGGCCTTGATCGCGCGGTTGCCGGTCAAGACTCGCTCCGGCGCATACACGTTCAGCGATGAGCTCCACCAAGACCAATCTGTCCAGCCATTGCCAAGCTGATCGTCGTAGATCCAAGCGGTTGGAGCACTCGGCGGTGTGATGGTGCGAGCCAGAAGTTCCACATATGCGGCCTGGTAGTAGATGGCTGGTTCACTGAGCTCGTATGAGTTTTCAGCGTGGTTGTTCCAGTCCCAGTACGCTTTTTGCCGAGGCTGCTGGCGAATGAAGGAAAGCGGGCCGCTGTATGACGGGTTGGGTCCACCGGTGAGAAAACCGGGCGCTGGGCCACCGCCGGCGACCTCTGCAGAATCCCAGCGAGAGCCGTCAAAGAACCAGGCGTGGAACAACTGGTTGATCGACTTTTCCGCGCCAAATCGGCCCATGTTGCTCAGCATCACCAAGTTAAGAGGATTGGCGCCATGCAGCCAGTGGAGATGCTGGTCTGCAATGTCACGGAACAGTGCTGCCTCAGATGTTCGCAGGCCAAAGCTGGGAAAGTCCAAGTTGGTCACGCCGATTGCAGCGTGCATCATGTTGCTCCCCCAGTGATACTGATCGTCGTTCAAGTGCGCGAGGTACAGATCGGTCTTGGCCACATAGTCGTTGCGAGACATCAGTCCAATCGACGCGGCTTTGCTGTTCAAGACAGTGGTGCTCAC
>CAYYCN010000139.1:0-8803 GCA_964470355.1 uncultured Sphaerotilus sp. | reverse complement strand
ACGAGGACCTGCGCGCCGACCGCCAGCCCGAGTTCACGCAGATCGATATCGAGACGTCGTTCCTCACCGAGGAAGAGATCCGTTCGATGTTCGAAGGCATGATCCGCCACGTCTTCCGCAAGACCATGGACGTCGAGCTGGGCGACTACCCCGTCATGCCCTATGCCGAAGCCATGCACCGCTTCGGCTCGGACAAGCCCGACCTGCGCGTCAAGCTCGAATTCACCGAGCTGACCGACGTGATGGCCGACGTGGACTTCAAGGTCTTCTCGGCTCCGGCCACGACCAAGGGCGGCCGCGTGGTGGCCCTGCGTGTGCCGGGCGGTGCGGTCATTTCGCGTGGCGAGATCGACGCCTACACCGAGTTCGTCAAGATCTACGGCGCCAAGGGGCTGGCGTGGATCAAGGTCAACGACGTCAGCAAGGGCCGTGAAGGCCTGCAGTCGCCGATCGTCAAGAACCTGCACGACGCGGCCCTGGCCGAAATCGTCAAGCGCACCGGCGCTCAGGACGGCGACCTGCTGTTCTTCGGTGCCGACAAGGCCAAGGTGGTCAACGACGCCATCGGTGGTCTGCGCCTGAAGGTCGGCCACAGCGAGTTCGGCAAGAAGAACGGTCTGTTCGAGGACCGTTGGGCCCCGCTGTGGGTGGTCGACTTCCCGATGTTCGAGCACGACGAGGACGAAAACCGCTGGAACGCTGTGCACCACCCGTTCACGTCGCCGAAGGACGGCCACGAGAACCTGATGGACACCGATCCGGGCGCCTGCGTGGCCAAGGCCTACGACATGGTGCTGAACGGTTGGGAGCTGGGCGGGGGTTCGATCCGTATCCACCGCGCCGAGGTGCAGAGCAAGGTGTTCAGCGCGTTGAACATCACGCCGGAAGACGCTCAGGTGAAGTTCGGCTTCCTGCTGGATGCACTGCAGTACGGTGCGCCCCCGCACGGTGGCCTGGCCTTTGGTCTGGACCGTCTGGTCACGCTGATGACCAAGGCCGAGTCCATCCGCGACGTGATCGCCTTCCCGAAGACCCAGCGTGCGCAGTGTCTGCTGACCGGTGCACCGAGCCTGGTCGACGAGAAGCAGCTGCGCGAGCTGCACATCCGTCTGCGCAATGCGGCGGCTGCCAACGCTGGTTGAATGGGCGCCGTGTGCGACTCCAGGCTGCGTGCCGCAAGACCAGGGCCCTTCGGGGCCCTTTTTTTCGGCCATGATTTTCAGCAAGGCGTCATGCCGCCAAGCCGGCCACTCTGCTGGCATGAGTGAATCAGAGATCGAGATGATGTTGCCGGGGACTTGGTGGCGGGCCGTGCAACCGGCGCGGGTGGCCGTCGCCGGGGTGGCGGCGGTGCTGGGGCTGGCGTCGGCCCATGCCTGTGGAACGCCTTGGCGAGTGCCTGACGCGGTGGCCGCTGTGGTGCTGACCCTGCTGGCGCAAATGGCGCTCAATCTGTACGGCGCCTCGGGTGGGGCGAACGCGGGAACCCTCTCCCCGAGGCAGCAGCGGGACGCTGCACAGATGCTCGGCATGTTGGTGGCGGGCGGGGGACTGCTTCTGGCAGCCCGGTCAGGGGGCGGATTGATGGTGATCGCCGGGGGCGCAGCGTTGTGGGGACTGGTGGGTTGCCATCCGGTCTGGGGATGGGGGCGCAAAGGGTTTGATGCCCCGGTGTTTGCCGTGGGGGTGTGGCTGATCGTCCAGGGGGCCGACTACGTGCAGCGCGGGGCGTTCAGCGGTTTGGCGGCGATGGTCGGGGTGAGCCTGGGATTGTTGGCGGCGGGAGTCGTCCGCGCCAGCGAGACGAAGCCGGGTTGGGGTGAAGCGCTGCTGCTGGCGCTCATGGCCCACGCCTGGGTGGCGTATTGGTGGAAGGCCCTGTGGCTGCCGACCCAAGCTTGGTGGGCGTTGGTCTCGTGGCCGTTGAGCCTGGCCGGCGCCTGGGTTCTCGGGAGGCCTGCCCAAGACGGCCGGTGTGTCCGGTGGGGCCAAGCGCTCACGCTGACGGCTGCGCTGACGCACGGGCTGTTGCTGACGGCGGCCTTCTCTGCCGTGGCGTGGATGCGCTGAAGGGGGGGCGGACGCTCAGCTCTGGCGCAACAAGCGAGCCCTCATGGGCTGTTCGAACCGGGTGTAGGACAACCAGGCCACACCCACCACCACGCCGATCGAGGCCAACAGACCCAGGGCGTCCTCGCCAGTGGCTTGGGTGACGGCCTTGTGCACGGGGTACATCAGCAGTCCATGGTAAAGGTAGATGCCGTAGGAGGTTTGACCGAGGAGGGTGAACACCGGGGCGTTGATCAGACGGGCGGTCAGGGTCTGGCGTCGGGCTTCGATCAGCACCAGAGGGATCAGCAGCAGGATCAGCAGCGGATCCAGCGAGTAACCGACGACGTATTTGGCGACCTCGCCGCCGCGCAGGGTCTGGGAACTCCACCACAAGCCCAGGCCCAGCAGCAGGATCAGCACCGGCCAGCGAGCGAGTGTCTCCAGGCGGCGCTGCCAGGCCGGCTGGCAGGCGAGCGCGGCCAGCAGGCACCCCGCGGCCAACTGGTCCGCCCGGGTTTCGAGGGCTCGGTACAGGTAGGCATCGGGCACGCCCCACGTCAGAACCATCACCGCCTTGAGCGTCCAGAAGCCGATGAGGCTCAGTCCCAGGGCGTGCTCCAGCGGCACCCGCCGACGTTTCAGCAGAATCAGGAGAACGGGCCAGATCAGGTAGAACTGCTCCTCCACCGCCAGCGACCAGCAGTGGGACAGGTAGTGGCTGGGGGCTCCCGTGAGGGCTGCAACGTAGTTGAGGGTGTAGGTGAGGGTGGCGGCCACGGCGACCCAAGGCACATCGCGATGCTTCAGACCCAGGTAGAGCGCTCCGATCGCCACGTACATCGCCATCGCGGGAAACAGTCGGGCCACCCGTCGGCGATAGAACGCACCCAGCGCGATGTGTCCACGGCGCTTTTCCTCCTGGATCAGCAGCCACGTGATGAGAAAGCCGCTGATCACAAAAAACACTTCGACTCCGAGGCCGCCATCGATGGGAAGGCCGGCGTGGAACAGCAGCACCGCGAGGATCGAGACGGCGCGCAGAAAATCCAGACCCAGGATGCGCGATGCGTTCAGGCAGTCGTCCAGTCGGGGCGTCGCCACGTTGGAGGGGGTCGGGACGGTGGAACTTCCCGAGAATGTGGGCATAGTGGCGAAGGGCCGAGGGGAGCGATGACCAAATTGTCTCCCCCGGGTGTTCGCGGTGGCCGTCGTCCTCCCCTGAAACAATGAATCCAGAACTTTGTCTCCCAAAAATTCCAGTTTCCGTTCTGGTCGTCATCCATGACGGCGACGGGCGCCTGCTCCTGCTGGAACGGGCCGATCGGCCGGGCTACTGGCAAAGCGTGACCGGCTCCCTGGACCGGCCCGACGAGGATCTCCGGCAGGCCTGTGTGCGGGAAGTGCGTGAGGAGACGGGTTTTGTCGTGGGCTCCGAGGCGGTGGCGGATGCGGCGCTGGAGGACTGGCAGCAGGTGAACGTGTACGAGATCTTTCCGCGCTGGCGTCACCGCTACGCGCCAGGGGTGACCGAAAACCGGGAGCATGTTTTTTCGCTGCAGGTGCCCGTGGGCGCGACGCCAGTGCTTGCCCCGCGGGAGCATGTGCAATGGCGCTGGGAGGCCTGGTCCAGCGCGGCGCAGGCGTGCTTTTCGCCCAGCAACGCGCAGGCGATCCGTGACCTGGCGGCGCGCCTCGGGTGGGCGCCATGACCGGGATCCGCACCGCTGCCGGACGGCTCTGGCACGGCTCGGCCTGGCACACCCAGAACGTCGGAGGGAGCCCGGCGCCCGAGCGTGAGCGTCTGCGCATCGTCTCCTACAACATTCACAAGGGTGTGCGGGGCATGGGGCCGGCGCGTCGCCTGGAGATCCACAACCAAGGGGCGGCCGTGGCGGCGCTGCAGGCCGATCTGGTGTTCTTGCAGGAAGTGCGCCTGTTCCACCACCGGGACGCCCGACGCTTTGACGCCACGCATTTCGGCTGGCCCTCCCAGGGGCAGGCGGACTTCCTGGCCCCGGACGGCTACGAGGCGGTGTACCGCAGCAATGCCGTGACCCGCGACGGGGAGCACGGCAATGCCCTGTTGAGTCGCTGGCCCACGGGTGAGGTGGGGCACCACGATGTGTCCGACCACCGCTTCGAGCAGCGAGGCCTGCTGCACGTGCCGGTGCAGTGGAATGGGGTGGAGCTGCACGCGATCGTGGTCCACTTCGGGCTCATCCACGCCAGCCGGGTGCGGCAGGCCGAGCGTCTGGGGTCCTACCTGCGCGAGCGGGTGCCGGCCGATGCGCCGGTGCTGGTGGCCGGTGATTTCAACGACTGGAGCGAGCGTCTGGATGCCCCGCTGGCGTCTGCGGGTTTGGTGCGTGCCGGCATGGACGCCCAGGGGCGTTCTCCGCTGACGTTCCCTTCGCGCATGCCGCTGTTTGCCCTGGACCGGGTCTACACGCGTGGCATGCGCTGTGCGGGAACTGTCGCCCCGCGAGGGCCGCTGTGGGCCCGTTTGTCCGACCACCTGCCGCTGGTGATGGAGTTGGAGGTGGCGTGAAGGCTCGGCGCGTTCCCGGTGAGGGAGGTGGACAGGCCGCCTCCCCGGTGTTCCGGTCGGGTCATGCCGTTCGGCTCCTGAAAGGGGGGGACGAGCTGTTCCCGGCCATGATCGACGCCATGGCCCGGGCCCGGCACCAGATCTGGCTGGTCACCTACATCTTTCACACCGATCCGGAGGCTTTGAAGGTGGTCCAGGCGCTGGAGGCCGCGGCGGCGCGCGGGGTGCGGGTGCGGGTGGTCATCGACGGGTTCGGATCGCTGGATACCTTGTCCTGGCTGGAGCCCCGCCTGCGGCGTGCCGGGGTGACGACGGTCGTGTTCCGCCCGATCCGGCGCTGGGTGAACTGGCTGGAGCGGGGGCAGTTGCGTCGCCTGCACATGAAGCTGTGCGTGGTGGACGGGCACACCGGGTTTGTCGGCGGCATCAACGTGCTGGACGACCGGTTGGACCTGACCCATGGTCGCACGGCGTTGCCGCGGCTGGATTACGCCGTGCGCGTGAGCGGTCCGGTGGTGCGGGTGATCGATCAGACGGCGCGTGCGTTGTGGTCCCGGGCCTGGTTGGGCCAGGACTGGCGCGAAGAGGCCCGCACGCTCGTGCAGGAGCCGAGCCTGTTGCGGCGGTGGCGGGGGGTGGCGCGCAGCCTGCGGCTGCCCCCCGTGGCCCGTTGGCAGCCCGGCCGGGACGGTGAACCCGGGCGCGCGGGTGAGCCCGCCGGTGCAGGGGTTCGCGCCGCGTTTGTCCTGCGGGACAACTTTTCCCGGCGGCGCTCGATCGAACATGCCTACATGCAGGCCATCCGGTCGGCGCGGCAACGCGTCTGGCTGGTTTCGCCGTACTTCTACCCGGGGCGGGAGTTCCGCCGGCTGTTGTGTGACGCCGCCGCCCGTGGGGTGGACGTACGCCTGCTGATGCAAGGCAAGCCGGACTACCTGTTTGCCGCAGCTTCGGCTCGGGTGCTCTACGACGAACTGCTGGGCGAGGGCGTGCGCATCTTCGAATACCGCCCGGCTTTTCTGCACGCCAAGGTGATGGTCGTTGACACTCGGTGGTCCACCGTGGGCAGTTCCAACATCGACCCCCTGTCGCTGTTGTTGAACCTCGAGGCCAACGTCGTGATCGAGGACGAGGCGTTCACCCACACCCTGGCCGAGGACGTCGGGCAGGCGTTGGACCAGTCCGACGAAATCACGGTCGAACACGTGCGCCAAAAAGGGTGGGCGAGCTGGGCCCGGCGGGTGTTCATCGGATGGGCTGCGCGTGGTTACCTGCGGCTGGCCGGATTCACGGGGCGGTATTGAGCCAGCGGGCGGTGCAGGGAACGGGCTGCCGGATTCAACGCGCGTTGCGCAGGGCTTCGATGCGGGCCTCGATGGGCGGGTGGCTGGAGAACAGTGCCATCAGGCTGCTGGCCTTGCCAGTGATGCCCATGGCCTGAACACTCTGGGGCAGGTCGCCCGATTCCACACCGCCCAGGCGGGCGAGGGCGCGGATCATCGGCGTGCGGTCGCCCATCAGTTCGGCGGCCCCTGCGTCGGCCCGGTACTCGCGGTGACGGGAAAACCACGCCACGATCATCGAGGCCAGGATGCCCAGCACCACTTCCAGCACCATCGACGTGATCATGTAGCCGATGCCCGGGCCACTGGACTCGCGGTCATCGCGGTTGCCCGACAGGGCGCGGTCCACCATGAAGCCGACGACGCGGGACAGGAAGATGACAAAGGTGTTGGTCACGCCCTGGATCAGGGTGAGCGTCACCATGTCGCCGTTGGCCACGTGGGCCACCTCGTGGCCGATCACGGCCTCGACCTCCTCGCGCGTCATGCCGTGCAGAAGACCCGTCGAGACGGCCACCAGCGCCGAGTTCTTGAAGGCACCCGTCGCAAAGGCGTTGGGTTCGCCCTCGTAGATGGCCACTTCCGGCATCTGGATGCCCGCGCGTTCAGCGAACCGGGCCACAGTGGCCACGATCCAGCGGTGCGTCGGATCGGTCGAGTCGTTGATGAGCTGCGCGCCGGTGCTGGCCTTGGCCATCGTCTTGCTCATCAGCAGCGAGATGATCGAGCCGCCGAAGCCCATCAGCAGCGAAAAGCCCAGCAGCGCCCCCATGTTCAGCCCGTTGGCCGTCAGGAAGCGATCGACGCCGAGCAGGCGCGCGGTGACGCTCAGCACGAGCATCACGGCGAAGTTGGTTAGCAGGAACAGGGCTATGCGTTTCATGGCTTGGATGAGCGGGTGGCGGACGGGGGCGTGTCGTCAAGGAAGATGGGACCGACGCACACGGACTTCAAGACCGTGCGTGCTTGGGCACGGCTTGTGACGCGAAGTTCCCGAACGGGCACCGGAGCTGCGGTGCCGGGTGCCCGTGGGGGCGTCAGCCTGCCAGCTTCCAGTTCAGCGTTTCACCGGCGCCCAGCGGCTTGATCAGCGCATCGCCAAAAGGCAGCGACTCCGGCAGCGTCCAGGGTTCGCGCTTCAGGGTCACGGTGCCGGTGTTGCGCGGCAGGTTGTAGAACGCCGGGCCGTTGAAGCTGGCGAAAGCTTCGAGCTGGTCGAGTGCGTTGGCCTGTTCAAACGCCTGCGCGTACAACTCCAGGGCGCTCAATGCGGTGTAGCAACCGGCGCAGGCCGCAGCGTGTTCCTTGAGGTGAGCGGCGTGAGGCGCGCTGTCGGTGCCCAGGAAGAAGCGCGTGTTGCCGGAGGTGGCCGCCTTCACCAGGGCTTCGCGGTGCAGTTCACGCTTGAGCACCGGCAGGCAATAGTAGTGCGGACGCAGGCCGCCGGTGAAGATGGCGTTGCGGTTGTAGAGCAGGTGGTGCGCGGTGATCGTGGCACCGGTGAAGGCGTCGGCTTCGGTCACGTACTGCGCGGCCTCGCGGGTGGTGATGTGCTCGAACACCACCTTCAGCTCCGGGAAATCCTGGCGCAGGGGCTTCATCACCTGGTCGATGAAGACGGCTTCGCGGTCGAAGATGTCGACGTTGGGGTCGGTGACTTCACCGTGGACCAGCAGCAGCAGGCCTTCGCGCTGCATGGCTTCGAGCGTCGCGTAGGTCTTGCGGATGTCGGTCACGCCCGCGTCGCTGTTGGTTGTGGCGCCAGCCGGGTAGAGCTTGAGCGCGACCACGCCGGCGGCCTTGGCGCGCGCGATTTCCTCGGCGGGCGTGTTGTCCGTGAGATAGAGCGCCATCAGCGGCGTGAAGTCCGTGCCTGCGGGCACGGTGGCCAGGATGCGCTCGCGGTAGGCCTGTGCCTGCTCGGTGGTGGTCACCGGTGGGCGCAGGTTGGGCATGATGATCGCGCGGCCGAACTGGCGTGCGGTGTGCGGCACGACGGCCGCCATGGCGGCGCCGTCACGCACGTGCAGGTGCCAGTCGTCGGGGCGGGTCAGGGTGAGGGAGGTGGGGGCGATGGGCGTGGTCATGCGGGGATTGTCTGCGAGTCGTCCCCTTGTGGAAGACGGCCCACACAGGCGGTGATGAGGTGGTGACAAGGCTGTGGTGCGATCACCGCGCACGCATCATTTCGTGACCGTGCGCGACGAGGCTCAGTGCGCCAGGATCTTGGAGAGGAACTCCTTGGCGCGAGGAGATCGGGCCTCGGGTTTGCCGAAGAAGTCTTCCTTCCTGCAGTCCTCGATGATCTTGCCCGCGTCCATGAAGATCACTCGGTTGGAGACCTTCTTGGCAAATCCCATCTCGTGGGTCACGACCATCATCGTCATGCCTTCCTGAGCCAGCTTGACCATCACGTCCAGCACTTCGCCCACCATCTCCGGGTCCAGCGCCGAGGTGGGCTCGTCGAACAGCATCACGATCGGGTCCATGCTCAGCGCACGGGCAATGGCCACGCGCTGCTGCTGCCCACCCGAGAGCTGCCCGGGGAACTTGTCCTTGTGTGCCGTCAGCCCCACGCGGTCGAGCATCTTCAGTCCGCGCGCGATGGCGTCGTCCTTGCTCCTGCCCAGCACCTTGATCTGAGCGAGCGTCAGGTTCTCCGTCACCGACAGGTGCGGGAACAACTCGAAGTGCTGGAACACCATGCCCACCCGGGAGCGCAGCTTGGGCAGGTCGGTCTTGGGGTTGGCAATCGAGATGCCGTCGACCACGATGTCGCCCTTCTGGATGGGCTCCAGCGCGTTGACGGTCTTGATGAGGGTGGACTTGCCCGAGCCCGAGGGCCCGCACACCACGACCA
>CAYYCN010000138.1:0-8825 GCA_964470355.1 uncultured Sphaerotilus sp. | reverse complement strand
CCCACGCCGGGGATCAGCAGCGGCAGCGTCGGCGCCAGTTCGCGCACCCGGGCGATCTCGGCCGGGAAGGTGGCGCCCACGACCAGACCGATCTGGCCCGTGGTGTTCCACTCACCCTGCGCCAGCGCGGCCAGGTGCTCGTAGAGCATGGGCTGGCCGGGCACGTCGGCCAGGCGCTGCATCTGCCAGTCGTTGCCGCCCGGATTGGACGTGCGGCACAGCAGGATCACACCCTTGTCGTCGTAGCGCAGGAACGGTTCGATGGTGTCGCGGCCCATGAAGGGAGAGAGCGTCACGGCATCGGCCTGGTAGCGCACGAAGGCCTCGCGAGCGTACTGCTCGGCCGTGGAGCCGATGTCGCCGCGCTTGGCGTCGAGGATGACCGGCACATCGGGCGCCGTGCGCTTGATGTAGGCCATCAGCTGTTCGAGCTGGTCCTCGGCGCGGTGGCCGGCGAAGTAGGCGATCTGCGGCTTGAACGCGATCACCAGATCCTTCGTCGCGTCGACGATGCGGGCGCAGAACTCGAAGATCTTGCCGGCGTCGCCCTTCCACGCGCCGGGGAACTTGCCCGGTTCGGGGTCGAGGCCGACGCACAGCAGCGACGAGTGCAGACGCTCGGCGCGCTGCAGTTGTTCGGTGAACTTCATGGAGCCGCGTCCGCTCAACCGATGCGCTGCGCCAGCGAGGCGGCCAGGCCCGTGTAGCTGCCCGGCGTCATCGCCAGCAGTCGGTCCTTCTCGGCCTGCGGCAGGTCGAGGTTGGCGATGAAGCCCTGCATCAGCTCGCGCGTCATCGGCTGGCCACGGGTGAAGGCCTTCAGTTGCTCGTACGGCTGCGGCAGGCCGTAGCGGCGCATCACGGTCTGGATGGGCTCGGCCAGCACTTCCCAGGCGTTGTCGAGGTCGTCGGACAGCGCGGCGGCGTTGAGTTCCAGCTTGTCCAGGCCGCGCAGCAGGCTGTCGTAGCCCAGTTGGGCATAGCCCAGCGCCACACCCATGTTGCGCAGCACGGTGGAGTCGGTCAGGTCACGCTGCCAGCGGCTGATGGGCAGCTTCTGCGCCAGATGGGTCAGCAGCGCGCTCGACATGCCGAAGTTGCCTTCGGCGTTCTCGAAGTCGATCGGGTTGACCTTGTGCGGCATGGTCGACGAGCCCACTTCGCCTTCCTTGGTCTTCTGCTTGAAGAAGCCCAGGCTGATGTAGCCCCAGACGTCGCGGCTGAAGTCGATCAGGATGGTGTTGACGCGGGTGCAGGCGTCGAACAGCTCGGCCATGTAGTCGTGCGGTTCGATCTGGATGGTGTACGGGTTGAAGGTCAGGCCCAGCGGGCCTTCGATGACCGAGCGGCTGAAGGCTTCCCAGTCGTGCTCGGGGTAAGCCGACAGGTGGGCGTTGTAGTTGCCCACGGCGCCGTTCATCTTGGCCAGCAGCTGCACGCCGGCGATGCGCTCGCGGGCGTTCTTCAGGCGGGCGGCAACGTTGGCGATTTCCTTGCCGACGGTGGTCGGGCTGGCGGTCTGGCCGTGCGTGCGGCTGAGCATCGGCACGGTGGCGAAGGTGTGGGCCAGGGCCACCAGCTTGGCGAGGATGCGGTCCACGGTGGGCAGCAGCACCTCGTCGCGCGCGGCCTTGAGCATCAGGCCGTGGCTGGTGTTGTTGATGTCCTCGCTGGTGCAGGCAAAGTGGACGAACTCGCCCTGCTTCTCCAGTTCCTCGTGGCCTTCGAAACGCTGCTTGATCCAGTACTCGACCGCTTTGACGTCATGGTTGGTCGTTTTTTCGATGTCCTTGATCGCTTGGGCGTCTTCCTGCGAAAAACGCAGCACCAGCGAGCGCAGCAGCCCGCGCGAGGCGGCCGAAAGCGGCGGGAACTCGGCAAAACCGGCGTCCGACAGGGCGATGAACCACTCCACTTCCACCTGCACGCGGCGGTGCATGAGGCCGTATTCCGACATCAGCGGGCGCAGCGCGGTCAGTTTGCCGGCATAGCGGCCATCCAGCGGCGACAGGGCGGAAAGGGCGGTGGGGACGGAAAAGGGCATACGGCCTCGGGACGAAAAAGTGACGAATCGCCTGGGTCTTTGTCACACAAAGTCAAAGACGGGGGGCACCCCTCCGTGGATGGGCGGTGCCGGGCCAGGGACAGGCAAACCAGAATTTTAACGAGGGGGTCGGTCTGCACCACCCTTCTGTTCCCGGCTCCAGCCGGGAATGTGGTTTTCAATCAAATCAACCCACAGGCCCGCCCCCATCCGATGGGGTGTGGCGGGAACTTCCGAACATGTCGACGCCCACCGTCCCCCGTGACTTCGCCCAAAGCCCCAAGCCCCTGCGCTCCCTCTCGCGCTCAGGCCGCGCCCCCTGGAAACTGGCTTTCGGGATCGTCGCGCTGCTGGGCCTGGCCGGCTGCGGGGGAGGCGACGACGGAAACCCGCCTGCCTCGGCGTCGACGCTCGAAACCCAGGCCACGCCCAGCACGTCGGTCTCGTTGGACACCCAACTGGACACGGCGCTGGCAGCCCAACAGGGCAAGGCCAGCTGGACCCTGCCCAACAGTGGCGACTACGCCGCACTGCCCCAGGACGCCCGCAACCCGATCACAGCCGAAAAGGTGCAGCTGGGACAGCTGCTCTACCACGACCCGGCCACCGGCTCGGGCGGCAAGCAGCCGTCGCTGTCGTCCGGCACCTATTCCTGCGCCTCCTGCCATCACGCGGCCTTCGGCTTCCAGGCGGGATTGAAGCAAGGGTTGGGAGAAGGCGGCGAAGGCCTGCTCAAGCGACTCGTGATGTCGGGCTTTCCCTCCGCATCGCTGGACGTGCAGCCCATCCGCACGCCGTCCGACATGAACGCGGCCTGGCAGCGCAACCTGCTCTGGAACGGGCAGTTCGGTGCCAACGGTGTGAACACCGGCACCGAAAGCCGCTGGACGGCCGGCACACCCAAGGCCCAGAACGCGCTGGGATACGACGGCGTGGAGATCCAGGCGATTGCCGGCCAGGGCGTGCATCGCATCGGTGCGGCCCCGGAGGTCTACAAACCCCTGTTCGATGCAGCGTTCCCCGATGTCGACACGAGCGTGCGCTACAACGCCGAGCACGCCGGACTGGCCATCGCAGCGTTCGAGCGCACGCTCATCTCCAATCAGGCCCCCTGGCAACTCTGGCTCCAGGGCAACACGTCCGCGATGACCGACGTGCAAAAACGCGGTGCCCTGCTGTTTCTGGGCAAGGCCAACTGCGCGGCCTGCCACAGCGGCCCCACGCTGAACCTGACGCCGGAACACCTGTCCTCTCGACTGCCCTCCTTCTTCGCACTGGGCTTCAAGGACCTGGGCGACCCCAGCGCCAGTGGTGCCATCAGCGCAGCCGACATCGCCACCGCCAACAAGGGGCGCGGCGGGTTCACCGGCGCGGCCGCCGACGATTTCAAGTTCAAGGTGCCACAGCTCTACAACCTGGCCGACAGCCCGTTTTACGGCCACGGCGGCTCGATGACCGACCTGCGCACCGTGGTCGAATACCTGAACGCGGGCGTGAAGGAAAACGCGGACGTGCCCGATGGCCAGCTGGCCGCCGAATTCAAGCCTCTGGGCCTGACCCCGGCCGAGATCGGAGACCTGACCGAGTTTCTCCAGAACGGCCTGCGCGACCCGAACCTGATGCGCTATCAGCCCCGGACGGTCCTGAGTGGCCGGTGTGCCGTCTCCGACGATCCGGTGGTGCGTGTCGAGATGGGCTGCCCGCTCACCCCCTGAGCACCGTCCCCGATCTCAGCCGGTCCAGCCGGGACTTCCATTGCCCCACCGAGCGGCAAGCCCCAGACGGGTTCTGTTGCATGTCCCGGCCCTCACGCCATCGCCAGGCCCGCGTCCGATTTCAGCCGGAACCGCCTCATGAGACCCACCAGGGTGTCGGCCTGGCCGCGCAGGGCCTGTGCCGCCGCCGCCGACTCCTCGACCATCGCCGCATTCTGCTGGGTGGCGGTGTCCAGTTGGGTGATGGCATTCGACACCAGAGCGATGCCGGACGTCTGCTCCGAAGTCGCGGTGCTGATCTCGCCGATCAGGTCCGACACGCGGCCCACCTGCTGGACGATGTGATCGATGGTCTGGCCGGCATCCCCCACCATGCGGGCGCCTCCTTCCACCCGGGTCACGCTGTCGTCGATGAGGTGGTTGATGTCACGTGCGGCCGTGGCGGTGCGCTGCGCCAACCCCCGGACCTCGGCCGCCACGACCGCAAAGCCACGGCCATGGTCGCCCGCCCGAGCCGCCTCAACGGCGGCGTTGAGCGCAAGGATGTTGGTCTGGAACGCGATGGAGTCGATCATCGTGCTGATCTCGGCGATCTGGCGGGAGCTGGTGGAGATCTCGTTCATGGTGTCCACCACCCGCTGCACCGCCTGCGCCCCGACCGTGGCGGCGTGACTGGCCGCGTGGGCCATGCGGGCGGCTTCGGCCGCCGCGTCGGCCGTCTGGCCGACCGTCCCGGAAAACTCCTCCATCGCCGAGGCGGTCTGCTGCAGGTTGCCCGCCTGCTGCTCGGTGCGCACACTCAGGTCCATGCTGCCCGAGGCCACTTGGACCGAATTGGACGCGATGTGCTCGCTGGCTTCGGCCAGTCGCTGCACCAGGTCCCGCAACTGCGCGCACATGCGGGACACGGCCGCCATCGCGCTGGTGTCGTCGCCGGCAGACACCGGCACCGTCACGCTGAGATCGCCATCGGCCACGGCACGTGCGATGCGAGCCACCTCCGACGGCTCGCCGCCGGTCACGCGCCACACGCTGCGGCGCACCCACCAGCCGACCCCGCCCAGCACCAGCGCCGCGACCACGGAGGCCCCGATCTGCATCTGCAGGCTGTGATGGGTCGCAGCGGCATACGCGTCCAGGGCCTGCTGCGCCGCTTCCGCCGCCTTGGCCACGGTGACGTCCACGCCTTTTCGATGGTCCAGATACTGGGTGTGGACCGCCGGCAGGGCCTGCCGGGCCCCCGCCAGATCGCCCCGCCGGGCCTGATTCACCAACCCCGCCGCCGCCGACATGAACCGCCGTCCAGCCTCGGCCTGCGCGCCCAGCAGGTCTTTCTCCAAACCCTGCAGGTTCTGTCGCGACCAGTGGGCGGCCCGCTCGTCGTGCTCCCGGGTCAGCCGGGCGATCTCGGAAGACGCCTCCTCCAGCGGCAAGGTGCCGTCCAGGGCCTGCCCGAGCACCAGCCGCATTTCGATGAGGTACATCGGGGGCGGCAGGATGTCCGCCGTCACATCCTTGGCCTGCGCCAGGCGCTCCACCCGCGCTTCGGCTTGGTGTTGGCCCACGTAAGAGATGCCCGCGACCGAAGCCGTCGCTGCCACGCCGGCCACCACCAGCGTCTGCAAGAATTGCCTGAGGGTCTGAAATGCCATGTTCTTTTTCGTGTCGCGTGTGCGAGCCCGCAGAGACCGGCGGGGCGAGGTACTGCCAAGTCCCGGAGTGTTCATCACCCCACCCGATCGGATTCCAATCAACAACCCCCTCTAGCCCCTGGAATTTCGCGTTTGAGCCCGCCAGAAAGTATTGACGAAAGTCAAATTCAACCCTTCGTTCACCGCACCCGGCACACGGTGGCCTTGCATTTCAGCCTGCACGAAGTGCAGAGCTTCATGCGACTGGACGACCCGGAGGCCCTGGCGCTGGGCTATACCCGCCTGATGATGGGCGGCCTGCTGTGCCACCCCGCACCGGAAGTCATCGGCATGGTCGGCCTGGGCGGCGGCTCGGTGGCAAAGTTCTGTCACCGGTACTTGCCCAACAGCCGCATCGAAGCCGCCGAAATCAACCCGCACGTCGTGGCCCTGCGCGACGAGTTCCAGATCCCGCCGGACGACGACCGCCTGGCCGTTCACGTGACCGATGGCGCACGGTGGGTGCGCCGCAGCCCCGAGGCCTTCGACTGGCTGATGATCGATGGCTACGACTACAGCGGCCTGCCCAGCGTGCTGGCCACGCAGCGCTTCTACGACGACTGCTCGCAGGCGTTGCGCCCAGGGGGACTGTTCCTGGCCAACCTGTTCCGGGAACACCCGCAGCACGAGGTGCACATGGACCGACTGCGCCGCAGCTTCAACGGCGCGGTGCTGGAAGTCCCGGCCCCGGAAGGCGAAGCCAACAGCGTGGTCCTGGCCGGGCCGGGCCTGTCCCGCGCATGGTGGAGTGAGCGCGAGACCCCTCCCATCGACGCCGAAGCCTGGGCCAGCCTGCACGACGCCATCGCCCTGATCCAGCGGGCCCGCCAAGCGTTCAAGGCCCACGCCAGTGGGCCCCGCCGGAGGGAAAAGCGACGATCCGCCGACCCGGAGTGAATTTTTCACACCCAGTAGGATCCGACCTGGACCCGGACTCCCACTGAGAGGTTTCTCCCGATGATCGATCGCCGCTCCTTCCTGACCGCTGCCGGCAGCGCCCTGGCCCTGGCCACCCCGACCCTCGGACTCGCCCGCTCCACCGCCTCGACATCGACCGCAGGACTGCGACTGGGATCGGCCCGGGCCTTCAGTTTCGAGGCCTTGGTGAAGCAGGCCCGCCAAGCCGCAAGCCGGCCCCACATCCCCCCCCCGACCCTGCCCCGCGACGTCCTGGAACGCATCGACTACGACGCCCACGGAAGGATCCGCTTCAAAACCGACTTGGCCCCCTTCCAGAACGGCCCCGGCGCCTTTCCCCTGACCTTCTTCCACCTGGGCCGCTACTTCCAGACCCCCGTGCACATGCATCTGCTGGAGCCGTCCGGACCGGGCCTGCAGGCGCGCGAGATCCTGTACGACCCAAGCTATTTCGACATGCCCGCCGACAGTCCGGCCCACCAGATGCCGCGCGGAGCGGGATTTGCCGGCTTCCGCTTCCAGGAAGACCCACGCGGCGACCCGAAGAACCGGCCTTGGCAAAAGAACGACTGGGTGGCGTTTCTGGGGGCGTCCTATTTCCGCGCCATCGGCGAGTTGTACCAGTACGGCCTGTCGGCGCGGGCGGTGGCCCTGGACGCCGCCCTGCCGGATCGACCGGAGGAGTTCCCCTCCTTCACGCACTTCTGGTTCGAGCCCCATCCGGCTGGGGGCCCGACCGTGACCGTGCATGCGCTGCTCGACGGTCCGAGCGTCACCGGTGCCTACCGTTTCGTGATGACCCGCGGCCCCGCCGTCCAGATGGACGTCACCAGCCGCCTGTTCCTGCGCAAGGACGTGGCTCGCCTGGGCCTGGCGCCTCTGACCTCGATGTATTGGTATTCCGAAACCCGTCGCCCCGAGCTGATGGACTGGCGCCCCGAAGTCCACGACTCGGACGGCCTGGCGGTGTGGCTGCGCAACGGCGAGCGCATCTGGCGCCCGCTGGCCAATCCGTCCGCCACACAAGCCACGGCCTTCGAGGCCCCGCAGATCCGGGGCTTCGGCTTGTTGCAGCGCGACCGCGTCTTCGACCACTACCAGGACGGCGTGAACTACGAGCGCCGCCCCAGCCTCTGGGTGGAACCGCAAGGGGATTGGGGAGAGGGGGCCGTGCAGCTCGTCGAGATCCCGACCGACGACGAGATCCACGACAACATCCTGGCGATGTGGGTACCCAAAGCGCCCGCCCAGGCCGGTCAAGCACATGCCCTGGACTACCGGCTGCACTGGAGCGCCGACGAACCCCAGCCCCCGGCCCTGGCGCGGGTCGTGGCCACCCGCATGGGACGCGGAGGCCAACCCGGGGCCCCTCGCCCGGCCGGTGTACGCAAGTACACGGTGGAGTTCCTGGGCGCCCCGCTCGCGGCCCTGCCCTTCGGCGTCAAGCCCGAGGTCGTGGTGACCGCGTCACGCGGTCAGTGCGGCAACCTCTTCGCCGAGGCCGTGCCCAACGGCGTGGCCGGACACTGGCGTGCCAGCTTCGATCTCACCCGGGACCACGAAGGCCCGGTCGACCTGCGGCTGTTCCTGCGGCAAGGAGAGCAAGCCCTCAGCGAGACCTGGCTTTACCTCGACCAGCGATAGCGCGATTCCGATCAGCCCTTGGGCTTGTCTTGCGCCAGCAACCGCTCGATCAGCTGATGGAATTCCGCGTGATCGGGCTCGCCCACATAGCGCTTGACGATTTCGCCCTTGCGGTTGATGAGGAACGATGTGGGCGTGATCTGCACCTGCCCATACTTCTTGGCGATCTCACCGCTGGCATCGTGCGTGACCTGGAAGGGCAACTGCCGGGACGTCGCGTAGTTCACGACAAAGTCCTTGGGGTCGTAGGCCATCGCCACGGACAGGGTCTCGTAGCCCTGTGGTCCGTACTTCTGCTGGGTGCTGACCAGCATGGGCATTTCCTTCATGCAGGTCGTACAGCTGGTGGCCCAGAAGTTGACCAGCACCACCTTGCCCTTGAGCGCCTCCGAACTGCGCGAGGTCCCGTCGAGCAGGGTGTACTGCACCTGAGGCGCCGCGTCGGCCTGGGTGAAGGCCAGGGTCGCGGCCACGCCGACGGTGGCGGCCACGGCCACCGAGGCAACGATGTGGGTCAACTTCATTTCGGACTCGATCCGTCAGGCAATGTGAACGGCCGGAAGTTTAGGCCGTCCGCTTGCCCGCACCGTGGGCGGGGGCTCATCGTGCACCATCGGCACCCTCCGACCCAGCCGGCCAAGCATCCCCGCCCAGGCGCCGGACGGGCTTTGCCTTAGTATCGACCCCTTGCGCCGCACCCCGTCGGCGCCCCCAACACCAGCAAGACCCCGCGCATGAGTGCCTCCCTTCTCATCCGTGGCTACGAAGTCGTGATCGGCTTCGAGACCCACGCCCAGCTCTCGACCCAGTCCA
>CAYYCN010000137.1:0-8908 GCA_964470355.1 uncultured Sphaerotilus sp. | reverse complement strand
GTTTCCAGGTCGCGGATTTCGCCGACCATGATGATGTCCGGGTCCTGGCGCATCAGCGCACGCACGCTGGCGGCAAAGTCCAGGTCCAGCGCAGGCTGCACCTGCGTCTGGTTGAAGGTGGGCTCGATCATTTCGATCGGGTCTTCCACCGTGCAGACGTTGACCTCGTCGGTGGCCAGGCGCTTGAGCGTGGCGTAGAGCGTGGTGGTCTTGCCGCTGCCGGTCGGGCCGGTCACGAGGATGATGCCGTGCGGCTGGGCCACAAGCCGCTGCCAGCGCTCAGCCTCACGCTCGCCAAAACCCAGGGCCTGCACCGGCTGCACCGCCGTCTCCGGGTCGAAGATCCGCATCACCAGCTTCTCGCCGAAGGCCGTGGGCAGCGTCGACAGCCGCATCTCGACCTCTTCACCACGCGGGTTGCGCGTCTTGATGCGACCGTCCTGCGCGCGGCGTCGCTCCACGACATCCATCCGACCGAGCAGCTTGATCCGGGCCGTGACGGCCGCCATCACCGTCTGCGGCAGTTGGTAGACGGTGTGCAGCACCCCGTCAATGCGGAAACGGATCGCGCACAGCTCGCGCCTCGGCTCGACGTGGATGTCGCTGGCGCGCTGGTCAAAAGCGTAGGTCCACAGCCAATCCACGACCTGGACAATGCCCTGGTCGTTCGCATCGAGCTGCTTGTGCTTGCCCAACTCCACCAACTGCTCGAAGTTGACCGTGGCGCTGACCTCGGCGCTCTTTTTCTGCGCATTGCGCACCGAACGGGCCAGACGGTAGAACTCGTCGATGTAGCGCGCGATGTCGGCCGGGCTGGACACCACCAACCGCACCGACCGGCGGGTGTGGGCCACGATCTCCGGCACCCAGTCGATCACACCGGGCTCGCTGGTGGCGATGACCACTTCGCTGGCGCCAACCTGCACCGGAAGGACCTGGCGCTTCTCGGCGTAGGCGAGCGACATCACTTCGGTCACCCGGGCCACGTCCACCTTCAGCGGATCGATGCGCAAGTACGGCAAATGCACCCGATGGGCCAGCCAGCGGGTCAGGGCCTCGACATCCAGCAATTGATCGTTGCGGCGGTCCCGGAGGCTCGCGCCAGCGAGCCGCACCAGCGGGTGCAGGCTGCTGGTGCCCGACAGCCGCTGGACCAGGGTCTGGTGATCGGCGTCGGTGAGGGCGCCGTCCTCGGTCAGCCAGGACACGAGCGTGCGCCAGGACAGCGGCCCCGAAGGCAGCGCACCGGAGCGCTGCGTGGGCGACACCGCGCGCATGGCCCCTGCGGCGGTCGGGCGAGGCCCGGTCGTCGCACGCGCAGAAGGGGAGGCAGGCACGGCTTCGGGGGTCTTGGGGCTCATGGCGGGTTCCGATGCGGTTCAGAGGCCGTCGGGGGCCACCGACCGGAGGGTATCAAGGGGCGGGGTCCACCGACGCATCGGTCCCAGTGTCCGCCGGGCGGGTTTCCGCCTTTTTTCTCGGCGCGCGCACCTGCGGCAAGGGACGCAGCCAGTGCAGCCACCGGCTGGCGGGCAAGGCCGTGCGGGCTTCGATCAGGCGGGCGCGGCTCGCCATCTCGTCCACGGACGGCATCGCCTGCGCCTTGAGCCCCAGCACGATGGTGTTGCCCTCTTCTGTGGCCGACAGCATGACAACACTGCCGCCATCCACCGCAAACGCCGCTTCGATGCGCCGCGCGCTGCGCGAAAAACTCGCGTTGCGACCGAACAGATTGACCGCCATCACGCCCCCCGGGCGCAAGGCGGCATGGCAGTGGGCATAAAACGCCTCGTCATCCAGCACTGGAGCGGCGGCCTGGTGGTCGTACAGGTCGACCTGGAGCACGTCGATGGAGGACACCTGGGCGTCCTGGGCGATCCAGGCGCCGGCGTCCTCGTTGAGGACCTGCAGAGCCTCATCGTCGGCCGGCAGGCGAAACCACTGCCGGCACACGGCGATGACCTGGGGATTGAGCTCGACGGCGGTGGTGTTCAGGTGCAGTTCGCCGTGGCAGTAGCGGGTGAGTGCCGCGGCACCCAGCCCCAACTGGACCGCGCGCAGATCGGCCAGGCCATCGGGGTCCACCAGCAGCAACCACGCCATCATGCGGCGGATGTATTCCAGCTCCAGCACGCGTGGCTTGCGCATGCGCATCGCCCCCTGCACCCAGGGCGTGTCACCCAGGTGCAGATAGCGCACGCCGTCGAATTCGGAGATGGACGCACCCGGCAGTTCGGCCAGGTCTTTGCGAGACTTCTTTTTGGGGGTCATGCGAGATCGTACTGTGCGAAGACTTCGCGCCACGCAGCGAGCTTGCGCTCGAAGCTCCAACTGGCATTGGCAGGACTGGTGGAAGGCAGTCGGTGCACCCGCCAGCCCAGGGACTGGGTCCACCGCATCAACCGGGCAGACTCGCCCCCGTTGTGCGCCACCGCCCGCAGATGCGGCGCCTGACGGGACAGCCCGGCCAGATCATTGAGCTGGGCGTCATGGATGTCCCGGTCCAGACTGCCTTCGCGGCGACAGTGCGCATACACGTCCCAGATCCCCAGGCCGCGGGCACGCACCACCTCCAGTCGCTCGGCATACGGCAGGGCGTTCAGGTCCGTCCCCCACAGGGCCGAGAGCACCGGCCAGAACTGGTTGCGCGGGTGGGCGTAATACTGTCCGGCGCCAAGCGACGCCACGCTGGGGAAACTGCCCAGCACCAGCAATCGGGACTGCGGACCAATGACCGCCGGCAGACCTTGCAGCACAGCCGAGGCGTCCGAAACCGGGGCCTCGCCTCCGGCTGGATCGGCCGCCCGCGTCAGGGCACCTCGGCGCACGAGAGCCCCTCCAGTTTCGGCAACGCCGCCCGCGCATTGGCCCCTGTGACCGCAGCGGTGTCGGCCAGGGTCCAGCCACGCAACTCGGCCAGCACGGCCGCGATGCGCGGCAACTCGGCCGGGGCGTTGCGGCTGGCAAGCCCGGCACCGGGCGCTTCGGCGGCCCGCTCGGCTGCGGGGCGATACAGCCAGTGCGGCGGAATGTCGGGGGCGTCGGTCTCCAGCACCAGCGCCGAAGCCGGCAACTCGGTGACCAGTCGCCGGATCTGCAAGGCCCGATCAAAGGTCATGGCCCCGCCAAAACCCAGCTTGAACCCCAGATCGATGAACACCTGCGCCTGCTGCAGGCTGCCGTTGAAGGCATGGGCGATGCCTCCCCTCACCCGGGCCCGCCTCAGCGCCTTCAGCACAGGATCCACAGCACGGCGCACGTGCAGAATCACGGGCAGGTCAACGCGCCGGGCCAGATCCAGTTGGGCCGTCAAATACCGTTGCTGCAGGCCCATGTCCAGATGGGGAACCCATCCGTCCAGACCGATCTCGCCCACGGCGACGAGCCGGGGATCGGTGCGGTGGACGTCCAGCGCCGCTTCCAGACGCTGCAGGGCATCGGCCGGCTCCTGCGCCACGAACAGGGGATGCACACCGAGGGCATAGGCATCCCCTTCGCGCCGGGCCCCCTCCATCACGTCAGAGAAATGGGCGCAACTCACCGCAGGCCACACCAGCCGCGTCACCCCGGCGGCGCGGGCCTGCGCCCGCACCTCGACCCGGTCGGGATCGAACTCGGGCGCATCGAGATGACAGTGGGTGTCGATCCACTGCAGGGGGGACTCCGTCTCGCAGCGGTTCATGGCGACGACGCCGGATCCGACGCCCCGTGGCCCGGGGGCCAGCACGCCAGGATGGCCTCCGCCATGCGGTCGGCCGCCCCCCGATGCTGGCGTGCAAAGGCCAGAGCAGACTGGACCGCACGGATGGATTCGGGTGGCGACTGGAGCCACCGCACGGCCACGGACAGCGCCTCGGGCAGATCGGGGGCCCGCTGGGCCGCACCCGCCGCCTCCGCCATTTCGGAGGCCTGTGCAAAATTGAAGGTGTGCGGCCCCATCACCACCGGGCAGCCACAAGCGGCCGCCTCGATGAGGTTCTGTCCTCCGAGAGGCGCAAAACTGCCCCCCAGCAGAGCCACATCCGCCAGGGCGTAATAGGCCGGCATCTCGCGCAGACTGTCCCCCAGCCACACATCGGCCTGGGCCGCCTGCGGTGGGGGGCTGCCTTCACCCCACGCACTGCGCCGACTGAGCCGCCAGCCCTGGGCCTGAACCAGGGCGGCGACCTCGTCGAACCGCTGAGGATGGCGCGGCACCAGCAGGAGCAGCGGTGCGGGCTGGGCGGGGTGCTCCATGGCCCAGTGGTCGCGCAGATGGCGCCAGGCCGCCAGGAGCGGCAGATCCTCGCCTTCGCGCCAGACGGCCGCCAGAATCACCCAGCGGGGCTTCGGCACCCCGCTGTCCAACGGCACGTTCAGCAGGGGTTTCCAGCGCTGGCCCCTCGCCAGCACGGCGGGGTCCGGGCTCAGATCGAACTTGAGGTTGCCGCAAACGTCCACCCGCGGCACACCGGCCCGGCGCAGGCGTTCGGCATCGCGGTCGGTCTGGGCCAGTGCCAGCGCAATGCGCCCAGCCGCCGGGCGCATCAGGGCACCCAGACGTTCACCCCGCTGCAAACTGCGATCGGACAAGCGGGCGTTGGCCAGCACGACAGGCACCCCCGCATCCTCTGCGGCGGCCTGCAGGGCCGGCCAGATTTCCGTCTCCATCAGCACCCCCAGGGCGGGACGGTGCCGGTCCATGAATCGCTGGGTGGCCCCGGGGGTGTCCAGGGGCAGCCAGCGCTGGGCATCGCCCTCCCGCAGCAGCCCCCGTCCCGTTTCCCGGCCCGTGGCGGTGCCGTGGGTCAGCAACAGCCGCAGGTGGGGGTGACGCAACCTCAAGGCCGTGATCAACGGCTCGGCCGCTCGCGTCTCACCCAGGGACACTGCATGCAGCCACAAGGCCCCAGGTGCCGTGGCTTGTCCGAGCCCCAACCGCTCGCCCAGGGCTCGACCATATTCGGGCTCCTTGCGGGCGCGCCACAACAAGCGCAACACCAGCAGCGGAAGCAACAGACGCATGAGCCAGCCATACCCCACCAGGGCCGGCTCCTGCCGCGCGCGCGCGGTCATGCCCGCCCCTGACGGGCCGCCCACACGGTGGCCCAGGCCCGCTCGACCTCCAACAACGACGGCACGCCCCGCTCCCCCCCCACCGACACCTGGTGGACGTGTCCGTGCGAGGGCTGCGGACCGGTGCGCCAAGCCGTCGGAAAGTTGTAGATCTGCACATGGGCCAGATCCAGCGCCACGGCCAGGTGAGACAGCCCGCTGTCCACCCCAATGCACGCCTGCGCCGACCCCATGCGCTCCGCCAGCGCATCCAGGCCCATGCGCGGCCACAGGTCACAGGACGAAGCCGCCGATCCCCGGCCCAGGGCCACCTCGATGGCCTGGGCGATGCGTCGGGCCCGCGCCGCTTCTTCATCGCTGCCCTGCGGAAACGCCAGGCGCCAGCCGTCATGCACCAGACGCTGCCCCAACGCCACCCATTCGGGCTCTGGCCACAGCTTGTCATCGCGAGACGTGCCGTGCACCAGCACGGCCGTGCGCGATGACCGGCTGCCATCCAACGCCTCGGTTCTGTCGACGTGGGCCCCATCTCCCACAGGCGACAACCCATAGTTCGGCGCCCCGCTCACCGCATAGCCCAGGGCCTGCGCGCACAGTGCCCTCGATCGGTCGACGACGTGGATGTGGGCCGGCAACTCGATCGGACGATCCGCCAGCCAGCGCGTCGGCGCCTCCCAGCCGGAGCCGTCGGTGCGGTTGCCCAGGGCATAACGGTGCCCTCCCGGCGCCAGCCGGGCCTGTCGGGCCACCAGGGCCGACTTGGTCAGCCCCTGGAGATCGAACACCGCGTCATACGTCTGCGCGGTCAGCCCTTGTCGAAACACGCGCTTCTCACCCCGGACCGACGAGGTCCACCACGCCTTGCGCCAACGCCGCTGCGCGCACTCCAAGACCTGGCCAATGCCAGCCACCCGGCGCACCAGGGGAGCAAAACCCGGCTCGACCACCCAATCGATCTGCGCCTGCGGAAACGCCTTCCGCAGGTCGTGGACCACGGGCATGGCATGGATCACGTCGCCCAGGGACGACAACTTCACGATCAGGATGCGCAAGCGACAGACCCTCTTGGTGGGACTTTCAAGGAAAACAAGCGAGGGGAGCGCGTCAGTGAGCCGACGCCTGCACTTCGGCCTCGGGCATCACCCGACGCAGTGCCGCCATGAAGTCGTGCTGGATGCGGTCCAGGGCCTCCTGCGTGTGCCCTTCGAAGCGCAGCACCAGCACCGGCGTGGTGTTCGAGGCGCGGATCAGGCCAAAACCGTCGGGGTAATCACCGCGCAGACCGTCGATCGTGCCGATCTCGGCGCCGGGAAAGTCTGCCTGGGCGATCAGCCGCTCGACGATCTCGTGCTGGTTGCCTGCGGGCACCGCCACGTTCAGCTCAGGCGTGCTGTAGCTGGTCGGCAGGGCCTTGAGCACGGCACTCGGGTCCTCGAAGCGCGACAGGATCTCCAGCAGACGCGCGGCGGTGTACATCGCGTCGTCGAAGCCGTACCAGCGCTCGCCGAAGAAGATGTGGCCGCTCATCTCGCCAGCGATCGGAGCGCCGGTCTCCTTGAGCTTGGCCTTGACCAGCGAATGGCCGGTCTTCCACATCATCGGCACGCCACCAGCCTCGCGGATACCCGCAGACAGCCGCTGCGAGCACTTCACGTCGAAGATGATCGTGCCGCCGGGATGGCGCGTCAGGATGTCACGCGCGAACAGCAGCATCTGGCGATCCGGGAAGATGATCTCGCCGTCGCGCGTGACCAGGCCCAGGCGATCGCCGTCGCCGTCGAAAGCCAGCCCCAGTTCCGACTCGGTGGCATGCACGACCCGGATCAGGTCGGACAGGTTCTCCAGCTTGGAGGGGTCCGGATGGTGATTGGGGAAGTCGCCGTCCACACGGCTGTAGAGGTCGATCACCTCGCAACCGAAGGCCTTGAGGATGCCGGGCGCCGAGGCGCCGGGAATGCCGTTGCCGGAATCCACCACGATCTTCATCGGACGCGAGAGCTTGCAGTCGCCCAGGATGCGCTGGGTGTACTCGGGCAGGATGTCGAGCGTGCGGATCGAGCCGGCAGCGGCAGCGGCGGTGTAGTTCTCCTGCTCCATGCGCTCGCGCAGTCGCTGGATGGCCTGACCATGGATGGCCACGCCCGACAGCACCATCTTGAAGCCGTTGTAGTCCTTGGGGTTGTGACTGCCGGTGACCTGGATGCCGCTGCGGCAGCCGATGTCGCCTCGAGTGGCCGCCACGTAGTACAGCATGGGAGTGGTCACCGCGCCCAGGTCGATCACGTCCAAGCCGGTGGAGGCCAGACCCCGCATCAGGGCAGCGGCCAGCGATGGACCCGACACCCGACCGTCCCGGCCCACGGCCACGGCCTTTTCGCCAGCAGCCAACGCCTCGCTGCCAAAAGCGCGGCCCAGGGCCTCTGCGAAGGACTCGTCCAGCGCCTGACCAACGATGCCACGAATGTCATAAGCCTTGAAGGCGGAAGCGACGACTTGCATGTGAGGAATACCCTGTGGAATGAGTGAGGCCAGTGCCGGGCCCAAATCTGCGGATTGTAGGGAGCCCCAGTATCGGAAACGCGAACCGCCGCCACACCGCCCATCCAGGGGCCGGACACGTGTGAATTCCATCCCCCCGAGGCAAACATCCCGTCCGAAAACGGCCAGGCACCTGCTCGGTCACTTGCCTATCATGGGGTGGTCTCAAGACTGGTCACCGGAACGCGTGTGAAGCCTGCCGATCTCCTGGAACTCACCCTGCTCGCCGCCATCTGGGGCGCATCGTTCCTTTTCATGCGCATCGGATCGCCGGAATTTGGGCCGGTGGTCGTGGCCGGACTGCGGGTGGCGGGAGCGTCCTGCCTGCTCGTGCCGCTGCTGATCCAGCAGGGACTTGCCGCAGAACTTCGCCGACACTGGAAACCACTGCTGCTCATCGGCCTGACCAATTCCGCCCTGCCCTTCCTGTGCTACGCCTTCGCAGCCTTGGCGATCACCGGGGGACTGTCGGCGATCTTCAACGCCACAACCCCGCTGTGGACCGCCCTCATCGCGTGGATCTGGCTGGCTGTCAAACCCGCACGGTGGCGAGTTGCCGGACTCGCCATCGGATTCGCAGGCGTGGCCTGGCTGGCCTGGGACAAGGCGCACTTCAAGGACACTGGCGATGGTCTGGCCAGTGGCTGGGCCGTCCTGGCCTGCCTGTGCGCCACGGCCCTGTACGGCTTTTCTGCCAACTTCACGCGGCGCCATCTCCAGTCCCTGTCCCCCATGACCCTGGCCACCGGGACGCAACTCAGCGCCGCCCTCGTGCTCGCTCCGGCTGTTCTGGCCTTTTGGTCCCAGACTCACAGCCCGGGCTCCTCTGCCTGGATGGCCATGGCAGGCTTGGCCTTCCTGTGCACAGGCATCGCCTACGTCATGTACTTTCGCCTGATCCGCCGGGTTGGCGCCACCAACGCCGTCACCGTCACTTTTCTGGTGCCGGCCTTTGCCGTGTTGTGGGGCGCCCTGTTCATCGGAGAAAGCGTCCACGCCGGGATGCTCGCCGCCTGCGCCGTCATTCTGGTGGGTACCGCCTTGGTCACAGGCCTCGTCGGTCCACGATCCACCGAGTGACACGACACGTCTTATCTCACCCTTGAAGTCGGCGTCCGGCCCCCTGGGCCAATCCCATTCGCACCCGTTGGCACCACAACCCCAAACCCGGACCGTATGTCCACGAGACGCGGGGCCATCGACGGATGGCACACGGTCCGACAAAGACAAAAGCCCGACCAAATGAATGATCGGGCTTTGAAACTGGCGGAGTGGACGGGACTCGAACCCGCGACCCCCGGCGTGACAGGCCGGT
>CAYYCN010000136.1:0-8968 GCA_964470355.1 uncultured Sphaerotilus sp. | reverse complement strand
TCTGGGGTGCCCTGCTGCGCGCCTACAAGGAATTTGAAGAGCGCGTGGGCACCATAGAGCGCGGCCGAGGCGCCAAGGGCGACCGAGTTCGCTCCGAAATTCTCAAACGCCAACTGCCCTTCTCCATCTCGGAGATCGAGGAGGCATGCCCCGGCATCAGTCGCGACATGGTGCGCGTGATCCTTCGCGCCATGAAGGCCGAAGGGGTGATTGCCCCTACGGGCAAGGGCCGCGCGGCCAAATGGAAGCAAACCGGGTTGCAGAGCACACCCACACCCAACGACACCCGCAACGGATTCGGGCCAGGGAGCCCCTCAGCAAAGACATGAAAGACACTGGAAAGCAAAACTTGCTGGACAGCCTGGGGCAGATGTCCGCCCCGGAGCTGCGTCGGCTGCTGACTGAACACCTGACCCGCCAGAAGCTCGGCCTGTACTGGGAGCGCGACGCCATTGAGCACGACAAGGCGCTGAATGCCAACGTCGTGCTGCCACGCCTCGTGCCCGAGTGGAGCCACACGCCCGAGGGCTGCACTGAGCACCGGAACTTGATCATCGAAGGCGACAACTTTGACAGCCTGCGTTTGCTGCGGGCCACGCACGCCGGCAAGGTACGGGTGATCTACATCGACCCGCCCTACAACACAGGCAACAAGGACTGGGTCTACAACGACAGCTACGTCGGCCAGAACGACCGCTGGCGCCACAGCCAGTGGTTGGAATTTCTCTATCAACGGCTGACGCTCGCGCGCGATCTGCTCAGCAGCGATGGCGTCATCATGGTCAGCATCAACGACGAAAACCGCGCGCGGCTTGAACTGCTGATGGATGAGATTTTCCCCGGCAGACGTCTGGGAACGATCGTATGGCGGACTCGCCAGGGCTCCAATGCGGACCAGCAGTGCTTCTTGTCCGTGGATCACGAACACGTTCTGGTCTACGGCAACCCTGGATTCGCGTTCAAGGGTTTCGACAAGACCTACGAGATGTACAGCAACCCGGACAAAGATCCGCGTGGCGATTGGCGGATCGGCGACATCACGCTCGGCTTCTCGTACAAGGAGCGCCCCAACCTGTACTACCCACTCGTCGACCCAAAAACCGGCATCTCCTATCCATGCAGTCCGGAGAGCGTTTGGAGGTATGCCACAGAAGCGCGCGTCAAGCCTGGTCAACAACTTCAAGCCAAGAGCATGGAGGAGTTCATCCGCCTCGGTCAGATCGTGTTTCCGGAGAGCCCCAGAGTCGAGACTTGGGACTCCATGGACGACTTGCTCCGCGCGATCGATGCAGGAGACGTGCCGAAGGGCGGCAAGTCAGCTTTGCTGCGGCGAGAACTCCCGGACTTGGAATATTGGGTTGGCAAACCGGTCGGTTTCGGCCGCCCACAGTTCAAACGTTACAAAGCCGATCTGCGCAACCAGACCCAACCTCTGTCGAGTTGGATCGTGCCGAGCTTCGAAGAAGGAACCTACGAGGCTGAAGCCAACCTGACCTCCGCCACCAACCAAGAGGGCGCCCGCCAAGTTGCTCAGATTTTCGGCGACCGGGCATTCAATTACGCCAAGCCAGCCTCTCTGATCAAGGGCCTGCTGGCCCAAGCGGCACGTCCCGACGACATCGTGCTGGACTTCTTCGCCGGTTCGGGCACGACGGGCCAAGTCGTCATGGAACTCAATGCGGAGGATGGCGGTCGCCGTCGGTTCATTCTGTGTAGCAGCACGGAGGCCAATGACAAAGAGCCTGCCAAGAACCTGTGCCGCGATGTGTGTGCGGAACGCATCCGCAGAGTCATGCAGGGCTATGGGGGCAAAGACGCCCACAGCTTGGATCGCGGCGGCGAGTTCGCCTATCTGCAACTCGACAAGCTGGACGCAGCCGATGTGGCACTGGATGCCACAGCGGACCATGCAACCACTCTGCTGACCATGCGCCACGCGGCGGCAGCGCCTGTGACCCATCAAAGCGGTGCAGTCCGCCTCATTGCCAAGGGTGCCGACTGGCTGATGGCGCTGTGCCCCACCGTCAACGCGCAGGTGTTGAACGAGTTGTGCGGCTTGCCAGAGCGGCACCAAGTGGCCCGACTGGTGATCTACGCACCACGCCCGAAGGCCTTGGCTGCTTTGCTGGCTGAGCGCGGCATCGAAGCACAAGTCCACGCGCTGCGCCAAGCACTGATTCAAGGCCAGGGAGGCCGCCAACAATGAACACGCCCGACACGCCAACAACCACGATGCCCACGGCACAGCCCAAGTTCCAAGCCACGCTGGACCTGGCAGTCCGGGCCACAACGCATCAGCCCGAGCAGTTCCAGGCGGAGCTGATGGACAACATCACCAAGGCCTTGCTGCGCACCCCATCGCCGCCGTGCCTGCTGCGCGCACCCACGGGCTCGGGCAAGACCTTTGTCATGGGCCAAGTCTTGCAACGCGTCGGGGCGCAACGCAACGTGCTGTGGTTCTGGTTTGTGCCTTTCGTGACGCTGGTGGGGCAAACGCTGGATTCGCTGTTGCAGCACGCGTCGGGCCTGTCCCCAGTGCTGTTCTCGCAGGGGCGCAATCAGGACCTGGGTGCGGGCACGGTACTCATTTCCACCGCACAAGGCGTGGCGCGCGCCCAATGGCGCACCAAAGGCTACGACGCCGATGCCGACGACGATGTGCGCACCTTGGCGGCCTTGGTCGCGCGCGCGCGTGCCAAGGGCTTGCAGATTGGCCTGGTGGTGGATGAAGCACACATCGGGCTGGACAAGAGCACCGAGTTCGGCAAGTTTGCCCACTGGCTACAGGCGGACTACCTCCTCATGGCGACCGCTACGCCCAAAGACCAGCGGCTGACCGACTTCCTGGCCCATGCCGGCTATAGCGGGCAGGAGCACTTCTCGGTCAGCCGGGATGATGTCGTCAAGGCCCGGCTGAACAAGCAGTACATCGAGGCGGTGGTGTACAGCTTGGGCACCACCATGCAGCAGGTGACCGACTTGCGGCGCACGGTGCTACGCCAGGCTTGGGCACGCAATGTGTTGATCGGCCAACGGCTGCAGCAAGCTGGCGTTGCCTGCACGCCTTTGCTGCTGGTGCAGGTCGCCAACGGCGAGCGCACCGTGGACGAGGCGGCTGAAGAATTGATGCGGCAGTGCAAGGTGCCGCCCGAGGCCATTGGCAAGCACTCTGCCGATGAGCCAGACCCGGTGCTGATGGCCGCCATTGCCAACGACACCACCAAACAGGTGCTGATCTTCAAGCAGTCGGCAGGCACGGGTTTCGACGCCCCACGTGCTTTCGTTCTCGCCAGCACCAAGCCAGTGAATGACGCGGACTTCGCCATGCAGTTCATCGGTCGTGTGATGCGGGTGGCTCGGCAGGTTCGCGAAGGTTTCCCCAAACCGCAACCCATTCCCGCTGAGCTGAACACTGCCTATGTGTACCTGGGCAATGCCCAGGCACAGGCGGGATTTGAAGCTGCGGTACAGGCCACCAGCGCGGTGAAGAGCCAGCTTGAAGGGCAGACCGAGAAGCTGATGACCCGCCATACCGTGGCCGGGGGCGTGGTTTACACCAATCGGCCTACGGCAGATCAGCCCCTGAGCTACAACCTGGGGCTACCCGGCACGCAGGCGACTGTCCCACCCGAAGCGTCGGAGCCCACGCCAACATCTCCGTCATGGTTGCCCACTGCGGGCGGTGCTGCACCTCAGCCGTGGGGGCAGGATTTGTTCGGCGACCCGACGTGGACGCTCGACACCCAGGCTGCAGAACCCGCGCAGAAAAAGCCCGCTCGCATCGACAAGCCACGCACGCGTTCTGAGGTCTTGACCGCCTTGAATGAGAACCGGCTGAAAGCCTTCCATCGCAAAGGCAACCTGCCCACCCTGGGCGCCGCGCTCAAGTCTGAGGAAAAGCCTTCGATGGTCGATCTCTCGGCCATCTCGCTGCAGGTCGCGCAGTCTCTGGAGATCGGTTCCACCCTGGCCCAGACAGCAGTCAACGCAGCCCTCAACCGAGTGCGGCAGAAGGAGCTTCACAAGGAACTCACCGAAGGCACCAGCTATGCCGAGGACATTCAGGTTGTGACGGATCGCGCCGCCTTGGCGCGAGAGGCGATGGCAGCCCTGGAAGAGCTTCCCCATGCAGAGGAAGAGGACTACCGCATCATCGTTCAGGCGATTTCTGCCCGCTTGAAGCCGACGTTGGACGCTGCGCTTGAGGCAGCACCTTCGCAAGTGGCGCTGTCAGAGCAAGACCTGGTGCGCCTGTCGCGGGATGCGGCTCACTGGGTCATCCGCGACTGCGCGCAGGAGCTTCGCGAAGCCATCTTCCAAGCCATTGCGGACCAGGCAAAGCAGGTGGATGCCCAACCCCTACCCGATGTGATGATCTTCCCGGAAGACCTTCCACTCGAAGCCTCCAGCAAGAACATCTACGGTGTGCTGCCCCCATCCACCGAGGACGCACAGGACGTGGAGACGGTGCTCTTCATGGACGAACGGAATTGGTGGACGGATCAGCTGTTCGCATTCGACGACGGCAGCACCTTCAGCGTGGGACGGTATGACGGTTGGGTGAAGCTCAACACCCTGGAGCAGGCGTTCGCCAGAGCGCTCGACGAAGCTGATTTTGTCCATTGGTGGCATCGGAACCCGGACAAAAAGCCCTACTCGGTCCGCGTGGTGCGGGCTGAGCACGACCACTACTTCTATCCCGATTTCGTGGTCTGTGTGTCACATGAGGTCGGTGAAGCACCCATGCAGCGTCTGCTGGAAACCAAGGAGAGCACCAAGGATGCCGCACGCAAGTCCCAGCACTTCCCGGCCGCTTACGGCAAGGTTCTGTTTCTCACGCCAGACGGCAATCGCCTGCGGTGGGTGAATGACGATGGCAGTCTCGGTGAGGTGGTCAAGCTGACAGAGACGAATGCGATCCAGACGAAGCTAAAGGCATCTCAGCACACTTGTCAGCCTGTTTGAATCAACTGCCAAGGACACAGGCGTGCAGCACACAACTCAAACAAAAGAACCCCTCAGCAGCGCCCCGGCGTTCAGAGCCAGGACATCGAGAGGGGCCGTGTTGCGCGAGATTGTCCGAGTAGATGGTGTCTAGGTCAACGCCCGTTCAGACGCACGGCTGCGATGGTTGCGGGCCGCGAGCTAGCTTGCCGCTGAAGGCACAAAAAAGACAAAGGGAGAGGCATGTCAGAACAAATCAGCAGTCAACCCTCAGGCACCACCTGGTTCGTCGGAGCCAGCTTCGGTCACACCGATGATCAGAGCGCCCGCTTCCTCGACGAAGGTATCTGGGAGATCAGCAGCCCCAGCCAGAAGGAACAGGCGCTGGTTCGCTCCATGCGGCCTGGTGAGCGCATTGCCATCAAGGCTGCGTATGTGCGCAAGCACGGTCTGCCTTTCGACAACCGTCAGCAGACGGTGTCTGTCATGGGCATCAAGGCCACAGGCGTCATCACCGAAAACCCACAGGACGGTGAGCGCGTCAAAGTGCAGTGGCAGCCCGCCGAAGGCGTGCGCGAGTGGTACTTCTACACCTACCGCCCCACCATCTGGCGCGTTGTGCCCGGCGAATGGAATGCGGATGCGCTGATCGAGTTCGCATTCAACGGCAAGCCCCAAGACATCGAGCGATTCCGCAACGCCCCGTACTGGAAGGACCGCTTCGGCACCCTGTTCCAGTGGGCGGACTTCTACGAGGCCATCGCAGAAAAGCTGCTGGCGTACGCAAGCGACCGAGTGCCGCTCATTCAGGGCATCCACCAGATTGCGCAGCGCGTTCAAGGCCTGGGCTATCTGCAAGACAAATTCCCAGACGGAAGCAGCGGCCCACTGCAGGACATCTGCCCGTTCACGGTGATGGGCACGTTCAACCGAGGCATGACGGACGCCAACCGCAAGCTGATTGCTGCAGAGCTGGCGAAGCTGCTCGGCGTCACCGTGCCTGTGCCCGCGACGTTCGAAGGCATCCCCGTGCTCAACAACCAGCGCTCCTGGTTCTTCCGCTACGCGGACAAGCGAGGGGCCGGAGACATTGATGCCCTCTGGCGCGTCTTTACTGCGGCGCAGACGCTGGTTGAAGATGACGGGCCGGGCACTCGCGACGAGTTCATCGAGGCCTATGACGCAGCGACCCAGGTCTGGGGTGTGGCGTGGAACCTGTCCACTGGCTTGTACTGGGCTGCGCCCTGGGAGTTTCCGACGCTGGACAGCCAGTCGCGGCACTACATCCAGAAGCGCCTGGGCGTTCCGATCACCACCCCAGCGCCGCAAGCGCCATGTGATGCGGCCACGTATTTGCAACTTGCCGACGACCTGCGTACGCGGTTCGCGGAGGAAGACTACCCGGTGCACAGCTTCCCGGAGTTGTCGCTGGCATCGTGGCAGTTCAAGGATGCGACGCCTGCGCCTCAGGAGGACGAAGTCACGCCAGACATGCCACGCGAAGACGCAGGCGAAGAACGTGCAGCCGAAGTCGTCCAGTCTCAGGCCCCCATCGTTCCCTACTCGCTCGCCGACATCACGCGTGACGGCTGCTTCCTGTCGGAGCCAGAGCTTGAGCAGCTACTGGATCGGCTGCGCACCAAGAAGAATCTGATCCTGCAAGGGCCACCCGGCACCGGCAAGACATGGCTGGCCAAGCGATTGGCCTTCGCCTTGATGGGGCAAAAGGACGAGAGCAAGGTGAGAGCCGTCCAGTTCCACCCGAATCTTTCGTACGAGGACTTCGTGCGCGGCTGGCGGCCTACTGGTGAAGGCAAGCTGACGCTTGCCGATGGCGTCTTCATGGAGGCGATCAAGGCTGCGAAGAAGGAGCCCGCAGCCAAGTTCGTCGTCGTCATCGAGGAGATCAACCGAGGCAATCCGGCCCAGGTGTTCGGTGAATTGCTGACGCTGCTGGAGGCAGGCAAGCGCACCCCCAGCGAGGCGTTGGAGCTGTGCTACCCGGATGCTGACGGCGTACGGCGGCCGGTCCACATCCCCGAGAACCTTCATGTCATCGGCACCATGAACATCGCGGATCGGTCTTTGGCGCTGGTCGATCTGGCGCTGCGGCGCCGCTTTGCGTTTGTAAGCCTTGAGCCGCGCCTCGGCCCAGCATGGCGGAACTGGGTGGTTTCAGCCTGCGGTGTGGATGAAGCACTGGCGTCAGACATTGAGCGACGCATGGCCGAGCTGAACGAGCTGATTGCAGCGGATGCACGCTTGGGCAAGCAGTTCCGAATCGGTCACAGCTACGTCACACCTGTGCATCGGCTGGATGCGGGCAGTACCCGACGATGGTTCCAGCAAGTCGTGGACACAGAGATCGGCCCCCTGCTGGAAGAGTATTGGTTTGACTCCCCTGAGGAGGCACGTCAGGCCACCGCACGGTTGCTGCAGGGCTGGTGATGGGGCTCATCGCGCCACCGACTTCCACCGAATCAGGGGTCACGCCCGGATTCGTGGGGCGCATTCCTGTCCGGAACCTGTGGCTGTTGATGCTGTATGCGTCGGACCTGTTTCGGACTGGCGGCACCGCCCATGTGGCGGTCGAAGAAAGCCCAGATGAGTTGCCCGACCTGGTGGCAGAAATTTTGGCCCATGCCGTTGAGACTCGGCTACACCGTCAGCTGAGCCTGGGCTACCGATCTCGGGAAGAGTGGCTCACCCGCGTTCGTGGCCGCATCGATGTACTGACCACCGAACGGCGGCAGTTGTTGGATCGCGGTATGGTGGCCTGCCGCTTTGCGGAGCTCACCATTGACACACCACGGAATCGTTTTGTGCGCGCGGCCTTGGAGTCCGTTGCCCGCCTGGTCAAGAAGCCTGCTGTCGCCCATCGGTGCCGATCTCTTGCTGCAGCGATGTGGTCCCGAGGCGTCGCAGGCCAGCCGCCGACCCGCGCCCAAATGAGCGCTGATCGATTCGGACGCCATGATGCGGACGACCAGTTCATGGTGGCAGCAGCCAAGCTTGCCTATGACCTGGTGTTACCCACGGAATCCGCAGGCGGCAACGTGCTGGTGATGCCTGGCCGGGAGGAAGCTTGGGTTCGTCGTCTGTTTGAGCGCGCCGTTGGTGGCCTGTATGCCGTGGCGCTCAGTCCACTCGGGTGGCATGTTCGTTGCGGCGCCACGCTGCAGTGGGAAATCTCGTCCAAGACGGACGGTATTGATGACATCTTGCCCGCCATGCGGACCGACGTGGTGCTCGACCATGGCGGCTCGGGGCGACGTATCGTCATCGACACCAAGTTCACCTCCATCGTCACGGCAGGGTGGTATCGGGAGCAAAGCCTGCGCAGCGGCTACATCTACCAGATGTACGCCTATCTGAGGTCACAGGTCGGCTGTGGCGATGCGCTGGCAGACTCTGCAAGCGGCCTGTTGTTGCACCCCGCCGTTGGAACGATGGTCGATGAGGCAGTCGTCATCCAGGGCCATCCGCTCCGCTTTGCGACCGTGGACTTGGCAGCGAAGCCTGCAGAGATTCGTGCGCAGTTGCTGAAGTGCGTCGAGGTGCCGTGCTGATGGGCTCCTGGCCGCTTCCTTCCCTTGGTCGCCACACTGCTGGGCGACATGACGCCACACTGCGCGGCGGGATATCAGCACACTGCTGCCACATTGGGCGGAGACCTCTTCGCACAGAGTTCACACATGGCACCCACCTGCTTCGCACAAAGCAGGAACCGGTCTTCGCGCAAGGGTTGGCACCGTCTATCGCACATTCATGCTGGACGCACGTTCGCAAGCAGGCTGTCCCCACCGCATTCGGCACATTCTTTGAGTTCGCTTCTTCGAGCTCAAAGAATGTGGCCGCTGGGCGCCAAGCCGATAGGTTTGGTGGGCAGCGGCAGCTGGGGACAGTGCAGGAAGCAGATGCGTCCAGATCAGGCACCAGGTTGAGTCCTCGCTGCGGCCACGGGCCGGTGTGCCGCCATGCGCGGCAGTGGGCGACACCAAATGGTCTGGAATCGCGCACCGAG
>CAYYCN010000135.1:0-9048 GCA_964470355.1 uncultured Sphaerotilus sp. | reverse complement strand
CGACCATGGCGCGGTTGTCGGCGCCGTGGCAGGTGGCCTGCACGATGACGTTGCGGCTGAAGCCGAGGTGGTCGCGCAGGGCGTACAGCTCGTGCTTGCTGGCGTCGCAGGGGGTGTACTTGCGCTCGGGGGCGTAGGGGAACTCGGCGCCCGGGCCGAAGACGTGGCAGTGGGCGTCGACCGCGCCGGCCGGCAGCTGAACGGTCGGCTTCGTCGGGCCGGTGTACCAGTCCATCCAGCCGGTGGTCTTGGTGAAGTCGCCCGTGGTGGGTTTGCTCATGGGGAATCCTTTGGAGAGAAGGCGATCGGCTTCGGTGCGCCAGTCGGGGCTGCGGGCGAATTCAGGTGTGCCTTTGGCACCGAACCGGCCGGCGTCGGCCAGATCGGCCACCCAGGCCTGGCGTTCGGCGGTGCCGCTGGCGCTCCAGGGCGTCAGGCCGGCTTCGCGCACGGTCTCGGCCACTTCGCGTACTTCCTCGCTGCGGCGGCGGCCGTGTTCGATCACGCGCTGGAAGAAGTAGGCGGCCTGCTTCTCCCAGTCGATGCCGGGGAAGGTTTCGTACAGCGAGGCCACCACCGCGTCCTCGACGCCGTAATGGCGGGCCGCCGTGAAGCTCTCGATGACCATGGCCTCCAGGCCCTTGATCATCACGCTGCGGCACATCTTGGTGGCGCTGGCCACGCCCAGGCGATCGCTGGTCACACGGCTGGCAAAGCCCAGGGTGTTCAGCAGCGGGCTCAGTTCAGTCGCCGAGGCACCGCCCAGCAGCAGCGGCACCTTGATCCGGTATGGCGGCACGCTCGTCATGACCGCGCCTTCGACGTAGCGGCCCCCTGCCGCGTCGATCAGGGCACCCGCGCGCTGCTTGGCGCCCGGCGAGGCCGAGTTGAAGTCGAGGAAGAAGGCGCCTGCGCGAATCGCCGGTGCGCAGGCTTCGGCCGCTGCCACCGTCTGGCTGGCGGTCACGGCGCTGACGATGAAGTTGGCGTCGCGGGCCAGGTCGGTGGGGTCATCGCACAGGCTCACGCCGTGTTCGAGCGCGTGAGCGCGCAGGGTCGGAGCGAGCGCGGCGTCCTCCAGCTTGAGGTCATAGGCGCTGACCACGACCTCTTGGGCGCGCAGGTCCTCAGCGAGGATGCGACCGACCTCACCGTAGCCGACGAGGCCGATGTGCCAGTTCTGAGGGGAGTCCATGGGCACCCGGTTCAGTCGATGTAGCGCAGACCGGCGGCGGCCAGCGGCTCGCGCATCTTGTACATGTCCAGGCCCAGGATGCCGGAGGCCAGCTTGTCGCGCTTCTCGCCTTCGAAGCTCTCGCGCTTCTGGGCCGCGGCCAGGGTCTCGACGGCGCGAGCGGCGGGTACGCAAACCACGCCGTCGTCGTCGGCGACGATCACGTCACCGGGGGTGACGAGCATGCCGGCGCACACCACGGGGATGTTCACCGAGCCCAGCGTGGCCTTGATGGTGCCCTTGGAGCTGATGGCCTTGGACCAGACCGGGAAGTTCATTTCCTTGAGCGTTTTCACGTCGCGCACGCCAGCGTCGATGATCAGCGCGCGGGCGCCTCGGGCCTGGAAGCTGGTGGCCAGCAGGTCGCCGAAGTAGCCGTCGGTGCACTCGGCGGTGACGGCGGCCACGACGATGTCACCGGGCTGGATCTGCTCGGCCACGACGTGCATCATCCAGTTGTCGCCGGGGTGCAGCAGCACGGTGACGGCGGTGCCGGAGACCTGCACGCCGGTCTGGATCGGGCGCATGTAGGGCTTGAGCAGGCCGACGCGGCCCATGGCCTCGTGCACGGTGGCCGAGCCCAGCGCGGCCAGGCCATCGGCAGCGGCGCGGTCAGCGCGAATGATGTTGCGGTAGCAGACGCCGAGTTCGTACATGGTGAGGATTCCTTGAGACCGTCCTGATCGATGCAGGTCATTCTGAGGAGACCCTCCCATGCTGGCTAGATGTGAAGGTGTCTAGCTGCTATCTCGTTTTGGCATGAAGGGCCTCCGGCCTCAGAGCGTCAATCGAGCTTCCAGTCGCCGCCGGTCACCTTGAGCATGACCACGCCATAGGGCGTGTGGCCCCAGTGGTCGTCCTTGGTGTAGTTCATGACGCCGTTGGCCATGGGGGTGGAGCCCATCGTGTCGGTGGCATCGCGCAGCGCGGTTCGGAAGGCCTGGGTGCCGGGCTTGCCCGCCTTCAGGGCCTTGGGCAGGGTCTTGTTGAGCAGCACGACCATGTCGTAGGCGCTGGCCGCGAAGATGCTGCGTGTGCCGGGGCCGTGGGCCTTCTCGTACTTGGTCACGTAGTCGGTGGCCAGGGCCTTGGACGGGTGCGTGGCGGGCAGTTGTTCCGGCACGATCGACGGGCCGGCGGGCAGCAGAGCGCCTTCGACGTCCTTGCCGCCCAGGCGCAGGAAGTCTTTGCTGGCTGCCGCGTGGGTCTGGTAGATCTTGCCCTTGTAGCCGCGCTCCACCAGTGCGCGGTGCGGCATGGCAGCCCCGCCGCCCGAAGCCACGACCAGGATCGCGTCCGGATTGGCGCCGACCAGCTTGAGGGCTTGCGCCGTGACCGACACGTCGCTGCGGGCAAAACGTTCCACGCCGACGAGCTTGGCGCCGCTGGCCCCGATCTGCTTGTTCACCTCGCCGAGCCAGCCTTCGCCGTAGGCGTCGGAGTAACCGAGGAAGCCCACCGTGCGCACGTTGTTCTTCTTCATGTGCTCCAGGATCGTGCTGGCCACCAGGGCCGTGCCTTGCGGCAGGCGGTACGACCAGGCGTTCTGATTGGCCGGCAGCATGATGGGGGCCAGCGAGAACTGCGGCGTTTGCGCCTCGTTGAGTTGCTGCGCCATGGCGGCGGCCACCGGCGTCACCACGCTGCCCAGCACCAGATCGGCCTTCTGTTCGACGAACTTGCGGGCGTTCTCGACGCCCTTGTTGGCGTCGGTGTCGTCGTCCAGCAGGATGACGTTGAGCTTTTCCCCCGCGATTTGATCGGGCCAGAGCTTGACCTGGTTGGACAGCGGAATGCCCAGCGACGACGCCGGACCGGTCAGCGGCAGGCTCACGCCGATGGTGATGTCGGCCCAGGCGGCAGGGGCCAGGGCGAGGAGGGCGGCAAGGGCTGTGATCTTTTGGCGGGGGGACATGGTGGGATCTCCTGTAGGGGAAGGGAACGGGGAATCGCTGGGGCGGATGGCCTCGGGCCTGTCGGCCGGGGGCCGGTTTCAGCGTGCGGGGGAGCGCTTCAGGGCGTCAGACTCAAAGGGATGGGAGCGAGGTGTCTGCGCGGATCTGAAGGTCTGCCGGAGGCAGCAAGTCGCCGAACAGCGTGGTGCTCGCGCCGCCGTCGACGACGATGCACTGGCCGGTGACGTGGTGCGAGGCGCGGCTGGCGAGGTAGACGACGGTGCCCATCAGGTCTTCGTCGCCGCCGATGCGGCGCAGCGGGGTCTTGGCGAGCACGCCGGCTTCGACCTGCCTCAGGAATCCGTCCGAGAGCTTGGTGTGGAAGAAGCCCGGGCAGATGGCGTTGACGTGCAGCCCGTGCGGCCCCCACTCCGAGGCGAGCGCGCGGGTGAGGTTCACCACCGCGCCCTTGCTGGCGTTGTAGGCGATGGTGTGCATGTCCGGCGAGTTGCCTTGCAGGCCGCCCACCGAGGCGATGTGGATGCACTTGCCGTGGCCCTGCGGGATGAAGGCCTGCCGAGCCACCTCGCGGCTGAGGAAGAACAGGCTGTCCAGGTTCAGGCGCATCACGCGCTGCCACTGGGACGGGGTGATGTCGGTGGCCGGAGCGGCCCACGCCATGCCGGCGTTGTTGACGAGCACGTCCAGTCGGCCGCGCACCGCCAGCAGGCGGGCGGCCAGCTCGGGCAGGCGGTCCAGATCGCTCAGATCGTGGGCGCAGGTGCTGGCCGACAGGCCCAGCGACGCCAGTTCCGTTGCGGCCGCCTCCAGTTCGTCGTTCTTGCGGGCCACGAGAATGACGTGGGCACCGGCTTCACCCAGTGCCCGGGCCATCTGCAGGCCCAGCCCGCGCGAGCCGCCGGTGACGACGGCCACCTGTCCGTCCAGACGGAAAAGGGTGGGAAGCAAGGTGGGCGGCGCGCCCGGTGGGGTGGACCCGTGCGGGTTCGGGGAAGAAGCGGACATGAGGCCTCGGCGGGGTGGCCAATCCGGTGAAGCAGGGAAAACCTCGATCCGGTTGGCTTGTCGATAAATGTCAATCTGTTTGACAATCTTCCACGCCCCGATGCCAAAACTGGATCGGGAAGAACCCGCAGGACCTCCCGCTTTACACCGTGCTCACGCCGAGATACTCGACCTGACCGGCCCCGCCAACCGACACGAAGCTCGCCCGCTTCGTTCCCCGTTTCTGGAGACGACTCTCATGAGTACCCCGTCCGTTGCACAGGCGTCCTTGCGTTCGCCGATGTCGCTCGACCGTGAGTCCCTGCACGCCTGGATGGCCCCTCGCCTGCCCGAGTGGCCGCGCGACGCGGCCTCGCTGCAACTGGAGCGCCTGACCGGCGGGCAGTCCAACCCGACCTGGTGGATCCGCGCGTCCGACGCACCGGGGGCGCCCGCCTGGGTGCTGCGCGCCAAGCCGGGGCCCGTGGCCAGCCTGCTGCCGTCGGCGCACGCCATCGAGCGCGAGTACCGGGTCATGCACGCCCTGCAGGGCATGCCCGTGCCGGTGCCAAAAGTTCTGTTGGAGTGCGAGGACGAATCGGTGATCGGCGCCGCGTTCTACGTGATGGCCCATGTGCAGGGCCGCATCTTCCGCGACGCCACGCTGCCCGGAGCCACCCAGGCCGAACGTGCGGCGGTGCATGACGAAGCCAACCGCGTCATCGCCGAGCTGCATCAGGTGGACTGGCGGGCCCGCGGTCTGGAAGGCTTCGGGCGCACCGAGGGCTTTTTCGACCGCCTCATCCACCGCTGGGGCAAGCAATACCGCGCCAGCCTGACCGAGGGGCCGATCCCCGCGATGGAGCGCCTGATGTCCTGGTTGCCCGACCATGTGCCGGCGGGGGCCGCCGCGCAGGCGGTCACGCTCACGCACGGGGATTTCCGCATCGAGAACCTGATCTTCCACCCGCGCGAGTCGCAGGTGCTGGCGGTGCTGGACTGGGAGCTTTCGACGCTCGGCCACCCGCTGAGCGACCTGGCCTACCACTGCATGGCCTGGCACATCGAAGGCGGCACGCTGCAGGGCTTTGCCGGGCGGGACCTGGAGGCGCTGGGCATTCCGTCCCAGCGCGAGTACATCGCACGCTACCTGGCGCGGCGCGGCCTGTCCGACCAGCTGGATCAGGTGCTGGCCGACTGGCCGTTCTACCTGGCGTGCAATTTCTTCCGGCTCTCGGCCATCCTGCAGGGCATTGCGCGGCGTGTGGCCGATGGCACGGCCAGCAGTCCCGTGGCGCGGGAGACGTCCGCGATGGCGGTGCCGGTGGCCGAGATCGGCTGGGCGATTGCCAGTGGGCAGCGGCCGGCGGTGTAGGCCTGCCTCACTCGCCCCAGTCGGCGGCGAGGATGCGGCGCAGCGCCGCCATGTCGTCCTCGCCCAGCCGCTGGGCCAGACGGGTCTCGATCTCGTCGAGCGTGCGTGAGCCGGCCAGGAACATGGCCTCGCCCTTGGGTGTGAATTTCACCAGCCGCACACGCTTGTTGGTGGGACTGTCGATCAGCTCGACCAGGCCGTGGCGCATGGCTTCTCCGGTCATCTGGTGCACGGCCTGGCGCGAGACGATGAGGCGGCGCGCCAGCTCCGACAGGCTCACCGGCTCCTTGCCCATCAGGCCAAACATGCGCGACATGGCCGGCGTGACGTAGCCGTAACCCTCGCGTTCGGCGCCGTCGTAGAGCTTCGATTCCATCCAGTTGTAGCGCTGGGCGAGCAGGTAGCGGATCGATTTCATGGGGCAAATTGTCCCTGCAAGCCAGGGTCGGCCGTCTCCAGCAGAACCCGACGCAGCCAGCGGTGGGCGGGGTCGGCGTCGAGGCCGTGGTCCCAGTAGAGATACACGTCCAGCGGCGGCAGGTCGCAGGGCGCTTCGAGCACTTGGTGACCCCAGGCGGCGTTGCTTTCGAGCGCGTGTCGACGGGGCAGGGTGAGCAGCAGGTCGGAGGCGGCCACGGCTTCGCAGGCGGTGAGGTAGTGCTGGCAGCGCAGCCGGATGCGGCGCTCGTGGCCCAGCAGGCTCAGCGCCGTGTCTTCCAGGCCCAGTCCGCTGCGGCGGGTGCTGACCAGGGCGTGGTCCTCGCGCAGGTAGGCGTCCAGCGTCAGGCGGCCCTGGATGCGAGGGTGGTCGCGGCGGGCCAGCACCACCATCGGGTCGCTCATCAGCTTGGCACGGCCGATGTGGCGCGACACCGGTAGGTGCACGTCCAGCGCGGCGTCGAGCACGCCCAGGCGCAGGTCGTCTTCCAGGCGGTCCCGATCGAGACGAACCAGGGACAGCGACAGGCCAGGCGCCTGAGGTCCCAGATGCGGCTGCAGCGCCCTCAGGGCGAACGGTTCCTGCACCTCGCGCAGTCCGAGCGTGAATCTGCGTTGGGCCAGCGCGGGATCGAAAGCGGAGGGGGATCCGATGGCCGCTTCCAGCTGGGCCAGGGCGGCCTGCACCACCGGAGCCATGGTCCGGGCCCTTGCGGTCGGCACCATGGCCCGGCCCGACTTGACGAAGAGCTCGTCTCCACAGGAATCACGCAGCCGCGCCAGGGCGTGGCTGACCGCCGGTTGGGTGACGAACAGCTTCTCCGCAGCGCGGGTGAGGCTGCCCTCTCGGTAGATGGCGTCGAACACCCGGAACAGGTTCAGGTCCAGTCGCCGAAGATCAATTTCATTCATGACTGTGTATTCTGCGAATTCATTGGAATTATGAGTGAGGGGCTCCTAAGGTGTCACCCATCAACACGTTCCATTCGCTGGAGACCCCTCATGGACTTTTCCCACTCGCCCCGCACCCTCGACCTGATGGCCTGCCTGAACGCCTTCATGGACGAGCACGTCTACCCCGCCGAGGATCGTTACGACCAGGAGGTCGCCACCGGCGAGCGCTGGAAGGCGCTGGAGGTGATCGAGGAGCTCAAGGTCAAGGCGCGCGCCGCCGGTCTGTGGAACCTGTTCCTGCCCGAGTCGGAGCTGGGTGCGGGCCTGACCAACGTCGAGTACGCCCCGCTGGCCGAGATCATGGGCCGCGTGCTGTGGTGCTCGGAGGTGTTCAACTGCTCGGCGCCGGACACCGGCAACATGGAAGTGCTGGTGCGCTACGGCTCCGAAGCGCAGAAGGCGCGCTGGCTGCAGCCGCTGCTCGACGGCCAGATCCGCAGCGCCTTCGCCATGACCGAGCCGGACGAGGCGTCGAGTGACGCCACCAACATCGCCGCCCGCATCGAGCGCGATGGCGACCACTACGTCATCAACGCCCGCAAGTGGTGGACCTCCGGCGCGGCCGATCCGCGCACTGCCGTCTTCATCTTCATGGGCAAGACCGATCCGGACAACCCGGACCGCCACCGCCAGCAGTCCATGATCCTGGTCCCGCGCGACACCCCGGGGATCCGCATCGTGCGCCACCTGACCGTCTTCGGCTACGACGACGCCCCGCACGGCCACGCCGAAATCGACTTCGAGAACGTGCGAGTGCCCGTCGAAAACCTGATCCTGGGCGAAGGCCGGGGCTTCGAGATCGCCCAGGGCCGCCTCGGCCCGGGCCGCGTCCACCACTGCATGCGCGTCATCGGCGCGGCCGAGCGCGCGCTGGAGCGCATGTGCCGCCAGACGCTGCGCCGCAGCACCTTCGGCAAGCCCATCTCCGACCGCACCGTCACGCGTGAGCGCATCGCCAACGCGCGCATCCAGATCGACCAGGCGCGCCTGCTGGTGCTCAAGGCCGCGTGGCTGATGGACACCGTGGGCAACAAGGTGGCCCGCAAGGAGATCGCGATGATGAAGGTGGCTGCGGCCAACATGGCCTGCCAGGTGATCGACTGGGCCATCCAGGCGCACGGCGGCGGCGGGGTGGACCACCACACCGGCCTGACGCACCCCTACACCTACGCCCGCGCGCTGCGCATCGCCGACGGTCCGGACGAGGTGCACCGCAACCAGGTCGCCAAGATCGAACTGTCGCAGTACCGCTGAGCCATCTGGAAGAACGAGATGCAGCAATTCAAGGGCCGCACGGCGGTCATCACGGGCGCCGCGTCGGGTTTTGGCCTGGCCCTGGCGCACCACCTGGCCGGGCTGGGCATGCGCCTCGTGATGGCCGACGCGCAGGCCGAGCGCTTGCGAGCGGCGGCCGACGAGGTGGTGGCCCAAGTGGCCGCACAAGGGGCTGGACAGGGCGCCGCGTCCGGGGCCACCGCCGACGCGCAGGTGCTGGCGCTGACGGTGGATGTCTCCAGCGCCGACGCCATGGAGGCCTTGCGTGACCGCACGCTGGAGCGCTTCGGCGTGCCGCATCTGGTCTTCAACAATGCGGGGGTCACCTGCGGCGGGTTCATCTGGGAGCACACGCTGGCCCAGTGGGAATGGCTGCTGGGCGTGAACCTGATGGGCGTGGTGCACGGTGTGCGTCTGTTTACGCCGCTGATGCTGGACGCCGCCGCGCGCGATCCGTCCTACGAGGGGCACATCGTCAACAGCGCTTCGATGGCCGGGCTGCTGAGCCTGCCCAACGTGGGCGCCTACACCGTGTCCAAGCACGCGGTGGTGGCGCTCAGCGAGACGCTGTTCCAGGACCTGGCGCTGGTGACGGACCGGGTGCATGCCTCGGTGCTGTGTCCGTATTCGGTGCCCACCGGCATCGCGCAGTCGCAGAAAGTGTGGGCCGCCTCGGGCGGTGGCGCGCTGGCGGCGGCCACCCCCAGCCAGCAGGTGGCGCAGGCGCTCACCGAACAATCGGTGTCGAAGGGCCGCGTCACCGCCGAGGACATCGCCCAGGCCGTGGTCGAGGCGGTGCGCGCCCGGCGCTTTTACGTCTTCAGCCACCCCAAGGCCCTGGGCACGGTGCGCACGCGCATGGAAGACATCGT
>CAYYCN010000134.1:0-9126 GCA_964470355.1 uncultured Sphaerotilus sp. | reverse complement strand
TGGCCTTCTACGGTGCCTACGTGCTGGTGGTGATCACGCTGATCAGCTACGCCATGCCCATCCTGCGCGGCCGCCTGGCCAACTCGATGAAGGCTCAGCGCGTGGAAATGTGGAGCTTCTGGATCATGACCGTCGGCATGGCCATCATGGTGCTGGCGCTGACTGGCGCAGGCATCCTGCAGGTCTGGCTGCAGCGCATGCCGGAGAGCAACGCCATGGGCTTCATGAACACCCAGGATCAGCTGCGGTTCTTCTACTGGATCCGCCTGAGCGGTGGTGTGACGTTCCTGGTGGGCCTGGTGACTTACCTGTCGAGCTTCTTCATCGGCGGTGAGCCGGTGACCGAAGCCAACGTTGGCAACGGCGCTTCGATGCGCCCGGTGATGGCCCGCCGCGCCTGAGCGCGAACGGTGTCCGATCCGACAAGGAGATGAGCATGGAACTCGGCAGCGCCCGCCAGATCGCCGGCATCCCGTTCTACGCCGAACAGGCGGATGAGGCGGCGCTCTTCGAGCACGCCTGGCGCCAGCGCCTGCCGGTCCTGATCAAGGGACCGACAGGCTGCGGCAAGACGCGTTTCGTCGAGCACATGGCGGCGCGGCTGGGCCGCCCGCTCATCACCGTGAGCTGCCACGACGACCTGAGTGCGGCCGACTTGGTCGGCCGCCATCTGATCGGCGACGGCAACACGGTGTGGGCGGACGGACCGCTCACCCGAGCGGTGCGCAGCGGGGCCATCTGCTACCTCGACGAGGTGGTGGAGGCGCGCAAGGACACCACCGTGGTCCTGCATCCGCTGGCCGACGACCGCCGCGTGCTGCCGATCGAGCGCACCGGCGAACAACTGGTGGCGCCCCCCGAGTTCATGCTCGTCATTTCCTATAACCCGGGTTATCAGAACCTGCTGAAAAGCCTCAAGCCCAGCACGCGCCAGCGCTTCATCGCGCTGAACTTTGGTTATCCGAACCCGGCGGTGGAGCGCACCGTCATCGAGGCTGAAGCCGGCGTGCCGGCGCCTGTGGCGCAGAAGCTGGTGCACCTGGCCGAGGCGCTGCGGCGCCTCACCGATCAAGACCTGGAAGAAACCGTCAGCACCCGTTTGCTGGTGATGGCCGCCCGACTGGTGGCCTCTGGCGTGGGGCTGCACACCGCCTGCCGAGCCGCGGTGGTGGATGCGCTGACCGATGACGCTGACACGGCCGAAGCCCTCATGGAGGTGTTGTCGGCGGTGGTTGGGCCTCCCTGATTTTGTGGCCGGAGGCCATTGCGCGTCCGGCCGAAGGTTTGTGCGACGACGACATTGGCGCTGCCTGCCTGCTCCTACCTTGCTTCTTCATCCTTCGACATGCAGCGTCGTCGTCGCTTTTTCCAACTGGCGTTTTTCGCGCTGTTCCTGCTGGCCCCCGCGCTGGATCTGCTGCGCTTTGACCTGAACGAAACCCAGTTGTGGGTGCTGGGCCAGCGCTGGACCCTGGGCATCGATGACTTCGTGGCCGGACGCATCGGTGCCACGGAGGCCGGAATGACCCTGATCGGGCGAGCCTTCCTGCCCGTGATCATCGGGGCGGCCGGGTTCCTGTTCATCGCCTGGCGATATGGGCGGTTGTACTGCGGCTGGCTGTGTCCCCACTTTTCGCTGGTGGAGCTGCTCAACGGCCTGCTGCACCGTGCGTGCGGCAAGTACAGCCTGTGGGACAAGAGCCCCACACGGCGCGATGACCGCACCCCCCGACGGGGCTGGTGGCCCTTGTTTGCCCTGTCGTGCCTGCTGTTCGGGTTTGTCTGGGCCATCACACTCCTGAGCTACCTGCTGCCCCCGGCCGAGGTCTGGGGCAACCTCCTGCACGGACGGCTCACGGGCAATCAGGCCCGATTCCTGGGGGTGGGCACACTGGTGTTCACGCTGGAATTTGCCTTGGCTCGCCACCTGTTTTGTCGCTTCGGCTGCGCCGTGGGTTTTTTCCAGAGCCTGGTGTGGATGGCCAATCCCAAGGGCATGGTTGTGGGCTTTCGCCGCGAGCAGGCCCGGGACTGCCGCAGTTGCGGCACCCCGGCGTTTCCAGAAGGCAGTGCGTGCGATGGGGGTTGTCCGATGCGGTTGCACCCCCGCAACATCAAGCGGATGATGTTTTCCTGTGTGCAGTGCGGCCAGTGCCTGGACGCCTGCGCCGACTCCCAGGGGGCCCACGCCCGGGGACCGTTGCTGGAGTGGCAGGTGGGAGAGGACGCCGTGCGCGAGACCCTGCGCCAGCGCAAGGCCGAACTGGCGCAGCAGCACTCCGCGGTGGACTGCGGAGATTCGGCGCCTGACGGGCAGGCACCTGCCGCGCCCGTGAGCACCGACAAGGAGAGTGCCTGATGGAAGAGTGGATCGGTTGGCAGTGGCACCGTCTGATCTCCCGCGTGGCGGATCGCCAGCATGCACAGGCCCGGGTGACGTTGCCGCAGATGGAGCGCACGCTGGGCATGATGTTTCGTGCCGCGGGGGGCGCCCCCACCGTGCGCATGACGTCGGCCGGTGCCGCCCGGGTGGGGGGTGCACGGCACTGGCTGCAGAAAGTGGCGGGCAGTGGCACGCACGCGGCCTTGACCCGCCTGGACGATCAGGCGCTGGCGCTACCGCCGGAACTGTCGGTGTTCCCGGAGGTGTCGCTCAACCGGGACCTTTACTTGTGGTTGGCGGCCATGGCCGCGTGTGCGCCCGCCGGCAGCGGACACTGGGTGCGTGACAACCTGCAGGCTGCGCATGCCGTGTGTGCCCGGTTCCCCGGCATGGTGCCGCGCCTTCATCGGCTGGTCCGCGCGCAATTGGCCTTGCGGCCCGGACTGGAGCCCCTCAAGGGACCGGCGCGGGAGGCCGAGCAGCAGGTGGTGCAAGCCCTGCAAAGCCTGCTTGATCTGAGGTCCGAGCCTGGGGCGGCGGGTGTGGACGGCCTGGGTTCCTGGACGCCGGGCGTGGGGCCGCAGGATGTGGCGCCGGTCTGGCTCTGGTTGGAGGCGGTTCCTGCGCCGTCATTGCGCGTGCCGGGGGCGGATCCCCAGGCGCCGGAGGCCGCGGCGTCGCGGCCGGCCGGGACCGAGAAACGGCGTCGCCGGGCCGAACAGGTGCGGGACGAGCGCCATCAGGCGCCGCTGATGATGTTCTTCCGGGCGGAATCCATCCTGAGCTGGGGGGAGTTCGTCAAGGTGAACCGGGCCAGCGACGACGATCCCGATGACAACGCCACTCGGGTGGCCGACGACATGGACGTGCTGGCCATGGCGCCCGATGGCGAGACCACCGCCTCCCGGGTTCGCTTTGACCTCGATCTGCCCAGCGCGGCGGCGGATGATCGCCCGCTGGGACCCGGCATTCGACTGCCGGAGTGGGATCACCGGCGGGGGCAATTGCTCCCCGACCACTGCAGTGCCCAATGTCTGGTGTCGGCGTCCGGAACACCCTTCCAGCCCTCGGCGCCCCTGCGGGCCACCGCTCGGCGTGTGCGTCGTCGGCTGGAGGCCCTGCGTGCCGCGCCACGCCGCGCCCGAGCCCGCACCGAGGGCGATGAGATCGATCTGGATGCCTGGGTGCGCCACCGCGTCGAGTCGGCCGGTGCCGGGACCTTGCGCAGCGAAGCCCCGCCGGTGTTCACCCGAGCCGAACGCACGGAGCGGAGCTTGGCCACCTTGCTGTTGGCCGATCTTTCGCTCTCGACCGATGCCTACGTGGGCAGTGCGCCTGCTCGTGCGGGGGCCAGCGAGCCGGAACAGCGGGTCATCGACGTGATCCGAGACGCGCTCTACGTGTTTGGAGAGGCCTTGCACGCGGGGGGCGATCCCTTCGAGATGCTGGGGTTCAGCTCGGTGCGTCGGCAGAATGTGCGCATCCACCACCTCAAGGGTTTTGACGAGCGCTGGAGCGATCCCGCCCGTCAACGGGTGGGGGCCATCAAGCCCGGTTACTACACCCGCATGGGGGCCGCCATCCGTCTGGCCACCCAGCGCCTGTCCCAGCGGCCGGAACGCCAGCGCCTGCTGCTGCTGCTCACCGACGGCAAGCCCAATGACCTGGACGTCTACGAAGGCCGTTATGGGCTGGAGGACACCCGCCACGCCATCCAGGCTGCGCGTGACGCCGGCCTGACACCGTTTTGCGTCACCATCGACGAGGACGCCCACGACTACCTGCCCATGCTGTTTGGTCAGCATGGCTACGTGAGGGTTCAGCATCCACGTGACTTGGTGCATCGGTTGGCGCATGTCTACGCAGCCCTGACGGGAGGGTAAAACCCACCAATGCAGTGGGGATAAAAATTGATCTGGGTTAAATCGTCACCGTGTTCCGGTCTCCACAATCGGCCCCTGCCGGACGCCTGAAACATTTGGAGAAGTATCAATGGAAGCCGCCCGTTTCGACCTGCCCCGCTATCTGTCCGTCCTGCCGCTGTTTCAGGAGCTGACGGCCGAAGAATTGACCCGCATGGCGCAGGGGTCGCGGATCCGGCGCCTGGCCCGGGGCGACAACGTGTTCCGGGTGGGTGAGCCCTGCGAGGAGTTCCATGTCACGGTGATGGGCCAGGTCAAGCTGTTCGCCATTTCGCCAGCCGGACAGGAGAAGGTCATCGAGCTGGTGGGGCCCGGCAACAGCTTCGCCGAAGCGCTGATGTTCACTGGCAAGCCCTACATCATCAACGCCCAGGCCCTGACCGACACCATGCTCCTGAGTGTGGGCAAGGCGGCGGTGACGCAGGAAATCGAGCGGGATCCGAAGTTCGCCATGCGCATGCTGGCGGGCATTTCTCGCCGGCTGCACGGCCTGGTGCATGACGTGCAGGCCTACGCGCTGCACTCGGGCATGCAGCGGGTGATCGGGTATTTGCTGCGGGATCTGCCGGAGGATTTTGATCCCGAAGCCCAGATCACGTCGGTGGCCGGCACCGGGGCAGGCTGCGAGATGATGTGTCGGGAGGCGGGGCGTCCCCAGCGCGAAATGCGGGTGTCCCTGCCGGTGAGCAAGGCCACCATCGCCTCGCGGCTGTCGCTCACGCCCGAGTACTTTTCCCGCGTGCTCCATGAACTGGAAGCCGAGGGGCTGATTCACATCGACAAGCGCGAAATCCAGATCCCAGATGTGGGGCGTCTGGCGCGCTATCAGTTGCAGTGACCGCTGAACGCGGAGCCGAAGCCCGTTGACCGGGCCTCATCGGACGCACCGAACATGGATCCCAGACGCCGACTTTTCCTGCGGGGCCGGGTGGCCCAGGCGACCCAGGCCCAGGCCCCCGCACGGCCACGCCCCCCGTGGGCCCTCGCCGAGGCCGAGTTCCTTCACTGCTGCACCCGCTGCAATGCCTGTGTGGCCGCGTGCCCGGAGCACATCCTGGCCGTGGGCGATGGGGGTTTTCCAGAGGTGGACTTCCGGCAGCGCGCCTGCACGTTGTGCGGGCAATGTGCGTCGGTGTGTGAGCCCCGGGCGCTCCTGCGTCAGCCCGAGCGTCCGGCGTGGCGGTGGAAGCCCCTGATCTCGAAGGATTGCCTGTCCCATCGCCAAGTCGAGTGCCGGGTGTGCGGTGAGGCCTGCGATGAGTCGGCGCTGCGCTTTCCGCCACGGCTGGGGGGCGTGGCGTTGCCTGTGCTGGACCCGCAGCGCTGCACGGGGTGTGGGGCCTGTGTGGCACCTTGCCCCACCGCAGCGGTGTCGATGCAAGTGCCGGCCGTGCCGGGTGAAGGCGACGCATGAGCCGATCTGCCGGTGCCAAAATTGACGCAAGACAATTTTGTTGACGCACGTGTCCGGTAATGTCGGCCCCTGATGCTGTCCGTTCACCGCCTTTGTTGTTCACGTGGAGACCGCCCGCTCTTTGCGGACGTGTCGTTCGCCTTGGCGGAGCGCGAGTGGCTGCACGTCAAGGGTCAGAACGGGGCTGGAAAGACCACGTTGCTGCGGGCCCTGGTCGGGCTGGCGCCGCCGCAGGACGGTTCGATCCAGTGGCGTGGGGAGAAGGCCCCGTCGGACGCCTTTCGCCGCGATCTCGTCTACCTGGGGCACCATGCCGCCGTCAAGGAAGAACTGACGCCGCTGGAGAACCTGCGCCTGGCGGCCTCGATCGACGGCGGAGTGCTGTCGGAGCGGGAGGCACTGGCCGCCCTGATCCGCATGGGGCTGCGCGGACGTGAATCGCTGCCGGTGCGGGTGCTGTCGGCTGGGCAGAAGCGTCGTGTGCTGCTGGCCCGTCTGCTGACGCGCCCCGCGAAGCTGTGGGTGCTGGACGAGGCGTTCAATGCGCTGGACACCACCGCCGTGGCCTTGCTGGGCGAACTGGTGCAGGCGCACCTCGACGGCGGGGGGCTGGCGGTTCTCACCAGCCATCAACCCTTGCCGGTCACCGGCGGCCGGGAGTTGGTGCTGTGAATGCGGTCTGGTCCATGGCTCGGCGCGATCTGCTGTTGGCCCTGCGACGCCAGAGCGAGGTGCTGACCGCGCTGTTCTTCTTCGTGATCGTGTGCAGCCTGTTTCCGCTGGGCATCGGCCCGGAGCCGGTGCTGCTGCGCAAGATCGCGCCGGGTGTGCTGTGGGTGGCGGCGCTGCTGGCCACGTTGCTGGGCCTGCCGCGCCTGTTCGCCGCCGATCACCAGGACGGCACGCTGGAGCAGGCGGCGTTGTCGCCGTCGCCGCTCGGTCTTTTGGTGGCGGGCAAGATCCTCGCGCACTGGATGGTCAGTGGTTTGCCGCTGGTGTTGCTGGCGCCGGTGCTGGGCATCCAGTTTGATCTGGCGCCCGATGCGTTGGGGGTGCTGGTGATCTCGCTGCTGCTGGGCACGCCGCTGCTGAGCCTGATCGGGGCCATCGGCGCGGCGCTGACGCTGGGCGTGCGGGGGGGTGGTGTGTTGCTCGCGCTGCTCGTGCTGCCGCTGTATGTGCCCGCACTGATCTTCGGAGCCGGGGCTGTGGAGGCCCACATCGCCGGCATGGCCTACGCCGGCCACCTGTCGCTGCTCGGGGCCATGCTGGCCGTGGCCGTGTTTTTCGCGCCGTGGGCGACCACGGCGGCCCTGAGGATCGCCCTGGAGTCCTGAGACCCGTCCATCATGAACGACAAGCTCCGATCTTCGATGCCGTCCTCCCTGTCGGGAAAGCTGTTCCATTTCGCCAGCCCGGCGGTGTTCTACCCGTGGGCCGGCCGGCTGATTCCGTGGTTCTGGGCGTTGACGGGGTTGTTTGGTCTGGCGGGGCTGTACGTCGGGTTCTTCGTGGCACCGACGGATGCGGTGCAGGGCGAGGCCTACCGGATCATCTTCGTGCACGTGCCGGCCTCGTGGATGTCGATGGTCATCTACATCGCCATGGCCTTCTGGGCCGGGGTGGGTCTGGTGTTCAACACCCGGCTGTCCGGGATGATGGCCCAGGCGCTGGCGCCCACCGGCGCGCTGATGGCGGTGCTCAGCCTGTGGACGGGCGCGCTGTGGGGCAAGCCGATGTGGGGCACCTGGTGGGTGTGGGACGCGCGGTTGACCTCGGAGTTGATCCTGGCGTTCCTGTACATCGGCTTCATCGCGCTGCAGGCGTCCATCGACGACCCGCGCCGGGCCGACAAGGCGGGGGCCATCCTGGCGCTGGTGGGCGTGGTGAACGTGCCCGTCATCTATTTTTCGGTGAAGTGGTGGAACACGCTGCACCAGGGCGCCTCGGTGAGCCTGACCCAATCCCCATCGATGGCACAGACCATGTTGTGGGGCATGCTGCTGATGGCGCTGTGCTTCTGGATGTACTCGATCGCGGTGGCGCTCATGCGGGTGCGGGCGGTCATCCTGGAGCGTGAAGCCGCAACGGAGTGGGTGAAACATGCACTGGAATAGCGTCGGCGAGTTTTTCGCCATGGGCGGCCGCGCCTTTTACGTCTGGGGCAGCTTCGGTGCCTGCCTGCTGCTGATGGGAGTTGAGCCGTGGCTTGTCCGGCGCCGTGTCCGCGTGGCACGCGACACCCTGCGCCGCGAACGGTTGGCTGAAGAACTCGACAGGAGCCTGAGATGAAACCCCGCCACAAACGACTTGCCCTGATCGCCGGAGCGCTGGCTTCGCTGGGCCTGGGTGCGGTGCTGGTGCTCAATGCGCTGGATTCGAACATCGCGCTGTATGTGACCCCGTCCGAGGTCGCCGCCGGCAAGGCCCCCGAGGGCAAGGCGTTCCGCATCGGGGGCATGGTCAAGGACGGGTCCCTGCAGCGCCAGGACCTGACGGTGCATTTCGTCATCACCGACACCGCCCGCGAGATCCCGGTCGCCTACACCGGCATCCTTCCCGACCTGTTCAAGGAGGGCAAGGGGGCGGTGATCCAGGGCCGACTGGGCACCGACGGCGTGTTCACGGCCAGCGAGGTGCTGGCCAAGCACGACGAGAACTACATGCCGCCTGCGGCCGAACACGCGGTGGAGCAGGCCCAGCGCGCACAGAAGACCCTTCAGCCATGATCCCGGAACTTGGTCATTTCGCTCTCATCCTGGCGTTCTGCGTGGCGGGGCTGCAGGGGGTGTTGCCGCTGGTGGGGGCCCAGCGCGGTTGGCCCCGGTGGGTGGCGCTGGCCCGGCCGGCCTCGGCGGCCACCTTCGGGTTGGTGGCCACCGCCTTCGCCTGCCTGACGTGGGCGTTCTACACCAACGACTTCTCGGTGGCCTACGTCGCGGGACACTCCAATACCGATTTGCCGACGGTCTACCGGCTGGCGGCGGTCTGGGGCGGCCACGAAGGCTCGCTGCTGCTGTGGGTGCTGATGCTGGCGGGCTGGGCCGTGGCCGTTGCCCTGTTTTCGCGCCAGTTGCCCGAGGTGATGGTGGCGCGGGTGTTGGGGGTGCTGGGTCTTGTCGGTGTGGGTCTGTTGGCCTTCGTGCTGCTGACGTCCAATCCGTTCGTGCGGTTGATTCCCGGTGCGGAAGAGGGCCGCTCGCTCAATCCGCTGCTGCAGGATCCTGGCCTCGTGTTCCACCCGCCGCTGCTGTACATGGGCTACGTGGGCATGTCGGTGGCGTTTGCGTTCGCGATTGCGGCCCTGCTGGCGGGCAACCTCGATGCGGCCTGGGCGCGCTGGTCGCGGCCTTGGGTGACGGTGGCCTGGGTGTTCCTGACCCTGGGCATCGCGCTGGGCTCGTGGT
>CAYYCN010000133.1:7994-9138 GCA_964470355.1 uncultured Sphaerotilus sp. | reverse complement strand
AAGACGGCGACCGCTACATCGAGATCTGGAACAACGTCTTCATGCAGTTCAACCGGACTGAAGACGGCGTCATGCACAAGCTGCCCAAGCCCTCGGTGGACACCGGCATGGGCCTGGAGCGCATCACCGCCGTGCTGCAGCACGTGCACAGCAACTACGAGATCGACCTGTTCCAGGCGCTGCTGTCGGCCGCCAAGGATGCGGTGGACTTCGCTGCAGGCGCCACCGCGCCGGACGCCGCCGGTTGCGACAAGGACAGCCCGAGCCTGAAGGTCATCGCCGACCACATCCGTGCCTGCTCGTTCACCGTTGCCGACGGTGTCATTCCGGGCAACGCTGGCCGTGGCTTCGTGCTGCGCCGCATCGCGCGCCGCGCCATCCGCCACGGCTACAAGCTGGGTGCGCGCCAGCCCTTCTTCCACACGCTGGTCTACCCGCTGGCCACGGTGATGGGCGACGCCTATCCCGAGCTGCGCACGAACACCGACCGCATCTTCCAGGTGCTCAAGACCGAGGAAGAGCGCTTCTTCCAGACCATCGCCCGCGGCATGGAAATCCTGGAAGGCGAGCTGGACCGGGGTGTGAAGCAGGTGGACGGTGAAACCGCCTTCAAGCTGCACGATACCTTCGGCTTCCCGGTCGACCTGACGGCGGACGTCTGCCGCGAGCGCGACGTGACGGTGGACCAGGCCGGTTTCGAAGTGGCGATGAACCGCCAGCGCGACCAGGCCCGTGCGGCCGGCAAGTTCAAGATGGCGCAGGGCCTGGAGTACTCCGGCGTGCCCACGGCCTTCCACGGCTACGAACATCTGGTGTGCGAGACCTCCAAGGTCGTCGCCGTCTATGTGGACGGCACCTCGGTGGAATCGGCCAAGGCCGGTGACGACGCCGTGATCGTGCTGGACCACACGCCGTTCTACGCCGAAAGCGGCGGCCAGTGCGGCGATGCGGGTGAACTGCGCAACGCCACCACGCGCGTCGAGGTGGCCGACACGTTCAAGATCCAGGCCGATGTGTTTGGCCACCAAGGCCACATCGCCGAGGGCGAGGTCAAGGTGGGCGATGCCTTCGCCGCCAAGGTCAACGCCGAGCAGCGCGCCCGCACCGTGCGCAACCACAGCGCCACCCACCTGATGCACAAGGC
>CAYYCN010000133.1:0-7984 GCA_964470355.1 uncultured Sphaerotilus sp. | reverse complement strand
CCTGCGCGAGGTGCTGGGCGATCACGTGCAGCAGAAGGGTTCGCAGGTCACGCCGGAGCGCACCCGTTTCGACTTTGCGCACAACGCCGCCCTGACGGACGACGAGATCCGCCGCGTCGAGGCGCTGGTCAACGCCGAAGTGCTGGCCAACGCGTCGGCCGTCGCTCAGGTGATGGCCATCGACGACGCCCAGAAGAGCGGCGCCACGATGCTGTTCGGCGAGAAGTACGGCGACGTCGTGCGCGTGCAGACCATCGGTTCCAGCAAGGAACTGTGCGGCGGCACGCACGTGAAGGCGTCCGGTGACATCGGCCTGTTCAAGATCGTGGCCGAAGGCGGTGTGGCCGCCGGCATCCGCCGTGTGGAGGCTGTGACCGGCGAGAACGCGCTGGCTTACGTGCAGTCGCTCGAAGGCACCGTCCAGCAGGTGGCCGCGGCGCTGAAGGCCGCGCCCGCCGAGGTGCCGGCCCGCGTCGGCGGTCTGCAGGAGCAGATCCGGGCGCTGGAGAAGGAAATCACCGCGCTCAAGGGCAAGCTGGCGTCCAGCCAGGGCGATGACCTCGTGGGCAAGGCCGTGGACGTGAACGGCGTGAAGGTGCTGGCCGCGACGCTGGACGGCGCCGACGCCGGCACGCTGCGCACGACGATGGACCAGCTCAAGAACAAGCTCAAGACGGCCGCCATCGTGCTGGCCTCGGTCGACGGCGCCAAGGTGCAGATCGCAGCCGGCGTGACGGCCGACACCCTGGGCAAGGTCAAGGCCGGTGAGCTGGTCAACTTCGTGGCCCAGCAAGTGGGCGGCAAGGGCGGCGGCAAGCCGGACATGGCCATGGCCGGTGGCACCGATGCCTCGAAGCTGGCCGACGCCCTGGCCACCGTGCAGGGCTGGGTGGCCGAGCGCGTGTGAACGCCTGGACCTCGCTGACCTCCGGCCTGGCCGCCCTGGGCCAGCCCACGGCGCTGGGCTGGATCCTGATCGGGGTGGGGCTGGTGTGGCTCAACGCGCGTGCCGGGCTGCCCCGGTCGCGGCGCGACCTGCAGTGGCGGGCCGCAGGGGGCCTGCTGTTTCTGCTGGCACTGGTGCTGGACATGGGGCGGGGACTGGTGTCCGCTTGGCCCTGGCCGCCTCAGGCAGCGCTGCTGGGGGCCTTGATCGCTCCGACGGCCGCCGGTTGGCTGTTCCGCCGGGGGCGCTGGCTCCTGGCTTTCTGGGTGGGGTTGAGCGTCCCCTTCTTCGTGTTGATCACGCTGACGGCCTTTTTTGATCTGTGGCTGGATCTGGCGTTGGTGGGCGGTGCCATTTTGGCCCTGAGTGGGGTGGCCAGCCTGGTCGGTGCGGTGTGGACACGGCGCACACCCCCGCCGGTGGGGTCTCCCTTCGTGTTTGGCCAACCCGGTGGGGGCTTCGGGTTTGGGGCCGGGGGGTTTCGCTGGCCGGCTCCCGGGTCGGGAGCCCGCGGCGCGGCGTCGGCCGACGATGTCGTGGACGTCGAGGCCCGGACCGTGGACGAGGCCCGGCCGATGCTGCCACGGCGAGACGACTGACGCACGCCGCTGGCGCGCAAGCCCTGAGGCTCAGCCCTTGCAGTGCTCGCGGGTGAGTTCCACCTTGAATTCGGTCTTGCCTTGCGGCTCGGCCAGCGAGATGCGTTCCATCCCATAGTCGATCAGGGTGGCGAAGTTCACGTCCTCCGCGCAGGGCGGGTTGTGGGCCTCGATGCGGTGGTGCAGCAGGAGCAGGTCATCGCGACGGTCACGCCAGTGGAGGTCGACGCGGTAGTCCTGATCCACCTCGATCCGTTCGGTGTAGCCGGCAAACCGCTCGACATGGACGGTGCGCATGCCGCAGCGCATTTCCTTGCCGTCCTTGACGGGCCAGCACTGCTGCTGCCACATCGGCTCGCTGACGTACTGGGGCACCTGGACCTTGCGTTCCGTGCGCGCCAGTTCCAGCTGGGCGGTCACGATCAGGTCCGTTTTCGGAGGCGACGAAGTGCCGCTCGTGGCGATGCTGACCTTTTGCATGCCCAGGCGCCGCAGGCCCTCGCCAACGAGTTCGAGGTGGCGCCGGGTGCGCAACTCGTTGTCGCCCAGACCGGTGCCCGCTTTGAGCAGAACGGTCTGAGACGACTTGACCTGCCGTGCGGGGTCTCCCTGGGAAGTCAGGGTGCCGCGCACCATGGGGGCGCAGCCGGACAGTAGGGTTGCGGCGATCAGGACGGATGGAAGCAGCGGTCGCATGGTGGTGGGGCGATCGAGAGGGTCGGGGCCGGAACGGCCGGCGTCAGGTGGTGGATCCCGCGCCGGCACCCAGGTTCCATGGGCCTGATTCTGCCTCCCCCAGGGCTTCCGCTCAGTGCAGCTTCAACCGTCCCGAAACCCGGCGCTGCAGCAGCCGCGCCAGCGCCAGGATCACCGTGGAACCGGTGCCGACGATGGCACGGTGGTGGTTCAGGTGCAGCGACATGTACATCCACTTCGCGATCAGTCCCTCGACGAAGAAATTGCGCCCGTTGAGTCCCCCCATGAGGTTGCCCACCCCCTTGTTGTCGCCCAATGAGACGAGCGAGCCCATGTCCTTGTAGACAAAGGGGGCGTCGAAGCGCTTTTCACCCAGCTGCGCCGACAGGACCTTGAGCAGATAGCTGGCCTGCTGGTGGGCCGCCTGCGCACGGGCCGGCACCATCTTCTCGTCGTGCCAGACGCAGGCGGCGCAGTCACCCATGGCAAAGACACCTTCGGTGGAGGTCTCGAGGCGGTCGTTCACGACGAACTGATTGGCGCGGTTGGTGGTCAGGCCGAAGCGCGGGTTGGCATCGGCAGCTTTGATGCCCGCGGCCCAGACGATGAGGTCGGCCGGCAGGCGGCCCGCGCTGGTTTCCAGGGCGTCGCGCTGGATCTCCAGCACCTTGGTGGAGGTCATGACCTTGACCTGCTTGCCGCGCAGGGCCACCGTGGCCTGCTCGGAGATCTTCTCGGGCAGGCCGCCGAGGATGCGCGGTGCGGCCTCGACCACGCAGATGTCCAATCGGAAACGCTGCTCGCTGCCCAGTCCGTCCAGCAACTCCTGGTGGGCCTCGATCAGCTCGGCCGACAACTCCACGCCCGTGGCGCCGCCACCCACGATGGCCACCGACAGGCTTTTGGGTTCGGAAAACGACGCGCGCGTGAACGACGCCAGCAGGTGGCGTCGGAACCGCTCCGCGTCCTGCGCCTGCTCCAGCACGAAGGCGTGCTCGGCCCCCGGGGTGCCAAAGAAATTGGAACCACTGCCGATGGCCAGCACCGCCCACCGAAACGAGATCGTGCGCTCGGGCAGGATCGCACGGCCCTCGTCGTCTTGCAGGGCGGCCAGTCGGATGCTGCGTTTTTCGAGATCCAGGCCCTGCAATTCGCCGAGGGTGAAGCTGAAATGATTGCGCCGCGCGAGGATGGTGTACGAGAGGCCTTCCTGGTGAGCGTCCAGGGTGCCGGCGGCCACTTCGTGGAGCGTGGGCTTCCAGATGTGATACACGAATCGGTCGACGAGCAGGACCTTGTCGCGGCCGGTGCGGCGACCGAGCTTGCGGCCGAGTTGGGCGGCGAGCTCAAGCCCGCCCGCGCCACCTCCGATGATGACGATGTCGTAGTGCATGTTGGTTTTTGGGACGATGGTGGGAACTGGAGGGCCATGCCTGCAATTCCCACGCCAGCGCTCAGGTGTTCACCAACGTGACATCTTGGGTGTGGCCCAGGCGGCCGTCCTTGTCGACCCACACCACGCCCACGCCCCACCGCTTCGCCAGGGCTGGCAGTCGGTCGGGTGCGGCCATGAACATCACCTTCGTGAGCGCATCGGCCCGCATCGCCGAGGGGGCGAGCACCGTCACGGCGCTCAGGGCCTGCGGGGAGTCTCCGAGGTGCGGGTCCAGGATGTGGTGGTGGCGATGGTCTGGGGTGAAGGCGCTGCGGTGACCGGCGGAAGTGGCCACGGCCCGTCCGTCCAGATGGAGCGCTGCGATGCACCGGTGGGTGTCGTGGGGGTCTTCCAGACCGAGGGTCCAGACTTGCTGGTGTTCGTTGAGTCCCCAGGCGGCGGATTCCCCCGTGTCGAGCAGGGCGTGCCCGATGCCGAAGCTGCGCAAGGTCTGCGTCACCGCATCGGCGGCGTAACCCTGTGCGATGCCGTTGAGGGTCAGCCCCATGCCGGGGCGCGAGAAGGCGATGCGCTGGTCGCTCAGGGTCAGGCCCTGCCAGCCCACGCGTTGCCGGGCAGCGGTGCGTTCGGCGGCATCGGGCATGCGTCGCTCGCGGGCGGCGCGGTCCCAGGCTTGCCAAAGCGGTTGCACGGTCGGGTCAAAGCGGCCGTGGCTGTCCCGCGCGATCTGTATCGCGGTGCCCAGCACACGGAGCAGATGGTGCGAAGGCTGCCGCAGTTCCCCGCTGCGGTTGAGGCGGGAGATTTCGCTGTCTGGGCGAAACAGACTCATCGAGTGCTCGATTTCCCGCAACACGCGAACGGCTGCGTCCAGTGCCTGTTGGGCGGTGTGGGGCTCAGGGTGGGCCACCCGCAGGGACAACGTGGTGCCCAGCCCGACCAGCGAACGGCGGTGCCAGCTCGACGGAAGGAGGGCTTCGGGAGAGGGGGTGCTCCAGGCCGCCCCGGAACCCAGTCCGAGCCCCAGACCGGCCGTGATGAAGGATCTTCTGTGCATGAGGGCAAATCCGGTCGGAGGGATCACGGCGCCGGAGCGCCTGGCGAAGTCACGGAGGCCGTGGGGAGCGCAGGATGAACCGGGATCACCCGGCCCTTGCGCCCCAGGATGCGCGGGGCGCACAACCGATCGCTGTCGTGGATGACGACGCAATCCTGGCATTGGAAACACTCGTTGTAGTCGATGCGTCCGTCGGGCTCGATGGCCTGGTAGTCACAGCGGTGGCGACAGGTCTGGCACGGCTGGCCGCACTCGGCGCGGCGCGCCAGCCAGTTCAGCCTGCGCAGTCGGCCCAGCACCGCCAGACCGGCGCCCAGCGGACACAGGTATCGACAGTAGGCCTTGTAGACCACCGCATTCAGGGCCAGCAGACCGAGGGCCCACAGCAGGAAGGGCCACGACCGCACAAAAACCAGGGTGATGGAGGTCTTGAACGGCTCGACTTCGACGAGCCGGTCGCTCCAGTGGGGACTGACGGCGGCGGCCACCACGATGGCTGCCAGCACCCCGTACTTGACCTTCTTGAGCTGTGCGTCCGTGCGGCTGTGCAGCTTCACCTGAGGGATGCGGATCCATCGCGCCCCTTGGGCGATCAGTTCCTGCAAGGCGCCGAAGGGGCACAGCCAACCGCAGAAGGTGCCTCGTCCCCAGGCCACGAGCGTCACCAGCGTGAACGCCCACAGCAGCACCGTCATGGGGTCGTACAGGAAGAAGTCCAGGCTGCGCCCCGCCACGAGCGCCTGGATCAGCGCCGTCAGGTTGACGATGGACAACTGGCCCTGGGCCCACCAGCCGATGAAACCCAGTGTGAAGGCGAGCCAGACCCGGCGCGCCCATTTCAGGCGGGGCGGGTGAGCGGTGAGGAACCGTGGTCGAGCCAAGACACCGGCCAGCCCCGCCAACGCGACACACAGCACCGCCAGTTCGGCGGCGCGGCCTTTCCAGATCGAGTGCCAGGTCTTGTCGTTGGTGCGGGGCTGTTCCACGTAGTCTTCGGGCAGCCGCACAGGCAAAGGCAGGGCCTTGCGTTCACTTTCGGCGAGGATCTGTCCGCGGCTGCGGCTGACACTGAGCGCAAAATCCAATGGCCGCGCCGGGTCCAGGCTGGCTTGGGAGATCACCTTCATGACACGCCACTGCACGTCGGGGCCCGTCCAGTCGGCGGGCAGGCGAGGCGGGGTGTAGAGGCTGAAATCGCGGATCTCGATCGTCAAGCCGTCCTGAGACAAGGTGAGGCGGTCCGGAATGGCTCCCGACGTGTAGTCGTCCCCGACAAAGCTGTAGCGGCCTCGGCTGGCCACGAGGAAGAAGTGATCGCCGGGTTCCAGCCACGCGTTCATCTCGGCCCAGCCTTTTTCTCCCAGCACATTGCGGCCCACGGTGGGCACGTCCAACTGGGCGACGAGCAGTTCCGAGAAGAGGGCTTTGGGTTGCGCCAGGGCCTGCGGATCCTGCCCTTCGCCCACCGTGCCGGCAAAGGCCGTTTCCACGTCCTGATTGAGCCAGACGCGGCGCGTGATCAGCCCCCGGCGTTCCAGCGCCGGTACGTCCAGTCGGTCAAACACGTCCGGGCGCACCCGGCCGATGAGGTCCGGATCGCGGCCTGCGGCAAAACCGAGCTTGGCCCGGGCCACGGCCAGGGCCGAGGACAACAGGCTCTGATTGATGATGCGGACCGAGGCCGTGGCCTTGGACACCCCGTCGATGTAGACGTTGGCGCTGCCGGCCTGCCCGGCCCGGTTCTGGCCCGACCCGATCTTGATGTTCTGCTGCAGGGAAAGCCCCTCGTACTGCTGGACGAACGCATGCAAGGGGGCCTCGCCCAGCCCCTCCACGAACACGGGCTCGTGCTGTGCCAACACCTGCACGTCCAGGAAGGCCCCTTTGACATCGAGCGCCACCAGCAGGTTGACCGGAGTCCCCGAGAACCCGGGCACCGGCGCGAAATCGATCGACTCGAACACGTAGCCGACCAAGACGGAGCTGGTGAGCTCGTTGCGAAACACCGGCCACACGGGCAGCTCGGCCTCTCGCTCGCCGACCGTGAGCGTGCTGGGCAGCGCCTGGGTGATGCGCTCTCGAGTGAGCGTGCCGGCCTGGGCCGGGCCCGTGGCGATCAGCGCCAGGCACAACATCAGCCAGGTCCAACACTGGACGATCGGGTGGACGGGCTTTTCGCGTCCTGCTTGAACGCGCCGTAGAAGGGGGTGGAAATTCATCCGCATTCAATATCTCAGAGGCACGAAGGCACGGGCTCGGTGGTGCGTGCATAAGGTATCAAAACCCCATGGGAAAGGTCATGTGCAGGTAAACCTGAATATCCATTCGATCCGGGTATTCAAATTGCTCAAATCTGCAGCGAAATGGCGGATGGACGGGCTCTTGGGGTTCTCATTGAGATGGGTGAAAACGTTCATCGGGTAACCCCTGATGGGCGGTCTGAATCGAACCCGCTAGCGGCGTCCAAGTCGAGGTTCGGGGGCGATCTGCTTGCACACCAAAGGATGGCGGGGGTTGAGCGGTGCCACAGGGCTGTGGTGTCTGCATTGGGCGGGGTCGCTCGGGAATGTCCTAAACAGGGTCTACCCGAGTATCTGGGCCGGATGTTGGTGGTTTTCTGCAATGCGAAATAATCGCTACGGGATACCGCTAAGGTCGTAAGACTTCGTTGGGCGACCGTAAGGAATGAGTCAGGCGCTTTGCCGACAGTCCGCTCCCAGCGCAGCACAGTCTGTTGCGTCCCACAATACGGAGACATTCAATGGCCAGTACTTCCATGCCATCCCGTCCCGCCGACTCGGGGATGACCGCCGAAGAGAGAAAGGTGATTTTTGCCTCCTCTCTGGGTACGGTTTTCGAGTGGTATGACTTCTACCTGTACGGTTCGTTGGCAGCCATCATTGCCAAGCAGTTCTTCTCGGGGCTGGATCCGACGTCCGCATTCATCTTCGCCCTGCTGGCGTTCGCCGCTGGCTTCATCGTGCGTCCGTTCGGCGCACTGGTGTTCGGTCGCCTGGGTGACATGATCGGCCGGAAGTACACCTTCTTGGTGACCATCCTGCTGATGGGTGCCTCCACCTTCATCGTCGGTATCCTGCCTTCGTACGCCTCCATCGGCGTGGCCGCTCCGGTCATCCTGATTGCGCTGCGCATGCTGCAAGGTCTGGCCCTCGGCGGCGAGTACGGTGGTGCAGCCACCTACGTGGCCGAGCACGCTCCGCAAGGCAAGCGTGGCGCCTACACCGCCTGGATCCAGACCACGGCCACGCTGGGTCTGTTCCTGTCGCTGA
>CAYYCN010000132.1:0-9147 GCA_964470355.1 uncultured Sphaerotilus sp. | reverse complement strand
GGAAAACCTGGCACTGGACGACAAGAAACTGGCCACACTGGGTCTGACCGGCGTGATCCGCCCGGTCAGCACCTCGTGCCAGGACCACATGGGCGCCACCTGGGCCCGCGTGCAGACCTGGGACGGCGCCAAGTGGAACATGGGCACCGACTGGTACCAGGCCGACGAGCAGATCATCAAGCCGATGGTCAAGGCCGCCGCCGACAAGTACGCCGAAGGCAAAAAGCTGACCCGCCGGGCCCCAGCGGACTGTCAATCCTGATGTATCGCGCGGTGCGGGGGCCTGTCCGGCCTTCGCACCGGGTTCCGTGGGCTTGTCTCCCCCACGGAACCCGCTTCCCACCGACGCCCGCACGCTGACGCCTGTCGACCCGCCCCCTCCGGCCTCGTCCACACGCGCCAGCGACGGAAAAGGAACCCGCCCATGACCGCCACCCTTCAAGCCCCAGCCCCCGCCGCACCGATCGCCGCGCCCAGCACCGACATCCTGCTCGACGTCAACGGCATCGAGGTCATCTACAACCACGTAATCCTCGTGCTCAAGGGCGTGTCGCTGCAGGTGCCCAAGGGCCGCATCGTGGCCCTGCTCGGCGGCAACGGCGCCGGCAAGACCACCACGCTGCGGGCCATCAGCAACCTGCTCATGGCCGAGCGCGGCGACGTCACCAAGGGCAGCATCGAGCTGGCCGGCGAACGCATCGACCAGCTCACCCCCGCCGACATGGTCAGCCGCGGCGTCGTGCAGGTGATGGAAGGCCGGCACTGCTTCGCCCACCTGACCATCGAGGAAAACCTGCTCACTGGCGCCTACACCCGCCGGGACGGCAAGGCCGCCGTGGCGGAGACCCTGGAAAAGGTCTACAACTTCTTCCCCCGCCTCAAGACACGCCGCACCAGCCAAGCCGCCTACACCTCGGGCGGTGAACAGCAGATGTGCGCCATCGGCCGTGCGCTGATGGCCGACCCGAAGATGGTGCTGCTGGACGAGCCCTCGATGGGCCTGGCCCCTCAAATCGTCGAGGAGGTGTTCGAGATCGTGCGCGAGCTCAACCAGAAAGAGCACGTGACCTTCCTGCTGGCCGAGCAGAACACCAACATCGCGCTGCGCTACGCCGACTACGGCTACATCCTGGAAAACGGCCGCATCGTGATGGACGGAGAGGCCAAGGCCCTGCGAGAGAACGAGGACGTCAAGGAGTTCTACCTCGGTATGGGCGGCGATGACCGCAAGAGCTTCAAGGACGTCAAGAGCTACAAGCGCCGCAAGCGCTGGCTGGCCTGATCGCCGGGGCTTCCGATGGACGACATGCCCGACTTTTTTGCCCCACCGCCCTTCAAGCCGGACGAAGGCCTCGTACGCCTGCGCCGCGAATTGCGGGATCTGGGCCTGCAGGAGCGGGACGGCGTGATGGAACGCCGAGGCCAGGCCCTGGTCCGGGCCAGGGTCGAGGGCGCCACCTTGGTGGTCAGCGCGGTCCGAGAGCCCGCCCGCAGCCCGCAATGGTCAACCGACAAGGTGCTGAAGAACAGCGCCGAACTGCGCGATTTCCTCGCGCACGTCAAAACCCAACTCAGCCGATGGAGCGACCGTGATGACTGACCCGCAGCACTACGACGCCCTTGAAGCGCGCGACCCCGCCACGCGGGAAGCGGCCCTGCTGGCCGCCCTGCCCGGCTGCGTCCGCCACGCCCAGACCCGGACCGACGCGATGGCCGAGCGGTTGGCCGGCGTGAATCCGGACGACGTCACGTCCCGCGCCGCGCTGGCGAGCCTGCCGGTGGTCCGCAAGCACGAGTTGCTGGAACGCCAGCAGGCGCAGCGGACGGTGGATCCCTTCGGCGGCTTTTCGGCCATCGGCTGGACCGGCCTGCGGCGCCCGAGCGGGGCACGACGCGTCCACCAGTCTCCCGGCCCGATCTACGAACCCGAAGGCACCGCCGCCGACTACTGGCGCATGGCCCGCGCCATCTGGGCCGCCGGTTTTCGTGCCGGTGATCTGGCGCACTGCAGCTTCAGCTACCACCTGACCCCAGCCGGCGCGATGATGGAAACGGGCGCACACGCCATCGGCTGCACCACCTTCGCCGGCGGTGTGGGCAACACCGAGCTGCAGCTGCAGGCCGTCACCGAACTCAAGCCCCACGGCTACATCGGCACGCCCAGCTTCCTGAAGATCCTGGTCGAAAAGGCGACCGAAACGGGTGCCGGCATTGGCTCGCTGACCAAGGCCCTGGTCAGCGGCGAAGCCTTTCCGCCCTCCTTGCGCGACTGGCTGGCCGAACGCGGCATCCAGGGTTTCCAGGCCTACGCCACCGCCGATCTGGGCCTGATCGCCTACGAAACCTCTGCCCGCGAAGGACTGGTGATCGATGAAGGGGTGATCGTTGAGATCGTGCGCCCTGGCACCGGGGACCCAGTGCCCGACGGTGAGGTGGGCGAGCTGGTGGTCACCACGCTCAACCCAGACTATCCGCTGGTGCGCTTCGGCACGGGAGACCTCTCGGCGATCCTGCCGGGCACCTGCGCGACCGGCCGCACCAACCGCCGCATTCAGGGCTGGATGGGACGGGCCGACCAGACCGCCAAGGTGCGCGGCATGTTCGTGCACCCCAGCCAGGTCGCGGAAGTGGTGCGCCGGCATCCGGAGGTGAAACGCGCCCGACTGGTCGTCGAGGGAGAAATGGCCAGCGACCGGATGACCCTGCGCTGCGAAGCCGACATCCAGCCCGACGGACTGGCGCGCCACATCGCCGACACGGTCCGGGACATCACCAAGCTGCGCTGCGAGGTCGTGATGCTGGCACCAGGTGAGTTGCCCAACGATGGCAAGGTGATCGAGGACGCCCGCAGTTACCGCTGAGCCCGGTCGATCACGACAAAGTGCTTGCGCACACGCTCAAGCACCTCGAACTCCCCTTCGAAGCCGGCGGGAATCACGGCGGACTGCCCTGGCCCGACGTCCGTGACGACGCCGTCGAAGCCATGCAGCCGGACCCGCCCCTCGAGCACAAAAAAGACCTCGTCCTTCGTGGGCGCGAAGGCGATGCGCCACCGCCCCGGCTCGCAGGTCCATTGGCCCACACTGAGATCGCCCTGGGCGTTCTCGTGCAGGGTCCAGGTTTGCCTGCGCGGGCAACCGCTCACGCGTCGATCCTCACGCGGATGATCCACCACGGGCTCGCCTGAAGGGGGATCCAGCCGGACGATGTGCGGAACGGCTGGCGTCGCGGAACGGGTCATGGGGCTCACTCCGTCGCCAACGTGGCGTGGGTCTCGACATTGCCGGGCAACAACTGAAGGCTCGCGCGCAGGTGCGGCACGGCCTCCATCAGCGCCAGCTCCACCTCGCCGCGAGCGGCGGCGGCCCGGGCCAGCGTCCATTCACCCGGCAGGTGCATGTGCACGTCGACAAAACAGCGCTGCCCCGCATTGCGGGTCACCAGGTGGTCAAACCGAACCTGGTCACGGGTGTAGCGAGCCAGAACGGCATCGATGGCGCCTTGTGTTTCCGAGTCGACCGCCTCGTCCATCAAGCCCGCGGCCGAGCGCCACACCAGATGTGCCCCCTCGCGCATGATGTTGAAAGCCACCCCGATGGCGATCACCGGATCCAGCCACATCCACCCGGTGAAGTGCACGGCGATCAGCCCGGCAATCACGCCGGCCGAGGTCCAGACATCGGTGAAGAGATGGCGGGCGTCGGCCTCCAGCGCCATCGAACGGTGCTGCCGGGCTTTGCGCAGCATGGCCCAGGCCAGCACGCCGTTGAGCACCGAACTGAGCACCGACAGACCCAGGCCGATCCCCAGCGACTCCAGCGGCTGGGGATTCCACAACCGCAAGCTGGCCGCCCAGATGATGGCCACGGCCGCCGCGAAGATCAGCACCCCTTCGAACCCGCTGGAGAAGTACTCCGCCTTGTGGTGCCCGTAGGGATGATCGTCGTCGGCGGGCCGCTGGGCGATGGTGACCATGGCCAGGGCGAACGTCGCGCCAGCCAGATTGACCAACGACTCCAGCGCATCCGACAGCAGGCTCACGGAGTCCGTCAGCCACCACGCCCCGGTTTTGAGCGCGATGGTGGCCACCGCCACCGCCACCGAGAGCTTCAGGTAAGAACTGACCTGCATGACCGAGTCGGAAAAACGAGGACCGCGCTCAGGCCAGCGTGACCCGCGCGAACTTGCGCTTGCCGACCTGCATCACGTAGGTGCCGGCCTCGACCTTCAGCCCCTTGTCGCTGATAACCGTGCCGTCGATGCGCACCCCGCCCTGCTCGACCATGCGCAGCCCCTCGCTGGAAGACGCCACCAGATTCGCCTGCTTGAGCAAGGCCCCGATGCCGACCGGCGCGCCGCTCAGCGACACCTCGGGAATCTCGTCGGGGATGCCACCCTTGGCCCGGTTCTGGAAATCCTGCTCAGCCGCCTCGGCCGCCTGCGCACTGTGGAAGCGCGTGACGATCTCCTTGGCCAGCATCACCTTGGCGTCCTTGGGGTTGCGCCCCGCCTCGACCTCGGCCTTGAGCGCGGCAATCTCGGCCTCGCTGCGGAAGCTCAGCAAGGTGAAATACGTCCACATCAGCGCGTCGCTGATCGACAGCAGCTTGGCGAACATGCCATTGGCCGGCTCACTGATGCCGATGTAGTTGTTCTTGGACTTGGACATCTTCTCGACGCCATCCAGCCCCACCAGCAGCGGCATGGTCAGGATGCACTGCGGCTCCTGGCCGTACTCTTCCTGCAGATGGCGCCCCATCAGCAGGTTGAACTTCTGGTCCGTGCCGCCCAGCTCCAGGTCCGACTTGAGCGCCACCGAGTCGTAGCCCTGCATGAGCGGATAGAGGAACTCGTGCACCGCGATCGAAGTGCCCGCCTTGAAGCGGTCGTGGAAGTCGTTGCGCTCCATCATGCGCGCCACCGTGTAGCGCGACGCCAGCTGGATCATGCCGCGCGCACCCAGCGGGTCGCACCACTCCGAGTTGTAGCGGATCTCGGTCTTGTCGGGATCCAGAACCAGGCTGGCCTGCCGATAGTAGGTTTCTGCGTTGACCTTGATCTGTTCGGCAGTCAGTGGAGGACGGGTCGTGTTGCGGCCCGACGGATCGCCGATCATCGATGTGAAGTCCCCGATGAGGAAGATCACGGTATGACCCAGATCCTGCAGCTGCCGCATCTTGTTGAGCACCACCGTGTGCCCCAGGTGGATGTCGGGCGCCGTGGGATCGAGCCCGAGCTTGATGCGAAGCGGGGAACCTGTGGCCTCCGACCGGATCAACTTGTTCCGCCAGTCGGTCACCGGCAGGAGTTCGTCGCAACCGCGCAGGGTCACCTGCAGGGCCTGCTGCACGCGCTCACTCATGGGGGCTTCGGTCACGGGATCGGGCGTACTGGCCATGTCAAGACAGGGGTATATTGAAATGATGACACCGGCTTACATTTATACTTCGCCGGCTCGAAAGCGGACGGATTCTAGAGCGCCAGCTCGCCTACGCACCTCCTGCGGTGCAGAAGTCCTCCTTTGCCACACAGCAGCCGACTGGGCCGCTACCAACCGGAACGTTGACTAAATTGGCGATCTTCCTGGCTGAATCCGCGCGCATGATGATGGCGCGCACCGAATTCCTGATCCGTCGTCACCCGCGCACTGCAACGGCTGCCGTGGCCGCCACCCTGCTGGGCAGCGCCGTGACCGCCATCGCCGTGGCGCCCATCGACAAGATCGAGACCCCAACGCCATCCCAGCAACTGATCACTCAGACGCTGGCGCCGTCGCAATTGCAAGCCCAGGTCTCCGCCCTGGAGCTTGGAGAGCTCACGCTCAACCGCAACGACCTCACCCGCCGGGGCGACACCGCCGACTCGCTGCTGCGCCGCCTGGGCGCAGACGACGCCAAAGCCTCCGCGTTCCTGCGCAAACACCTCGTGGCCCGTCGCATCCTCGACGGACAGTCGGGCAAGTTGGTCCAGATCGAGCTCAAGACCACACCGGCCGGTCGCCAGGTCGAGAACCTCGTGGTCAAAGGCCCCGCCGCCGACAAGACCCTGCGCGAGACCCACTTCGAACGCATCACCGTTGAACGCGTGGGCGAGGACTTCATCGCGCACGCCGAAACGCTGCCCATGGTCACCGAAGTGCGCATGAGCTCCGGACGGATCGCCACCAGCCTTTTTGCCGCCGCCGACGACATCGGCCTGCCCGACGAAGTGACCAGCCAGATCGGCGAAATCTTCGACAACGACATCGACATCCGCAAGGACCTGCGCCGCGGCGACACCTTTGCCGTCGTGTACGAAGGCTTGACGGCCGACGGGGACGCGGCTCCCTGGGCGTCCGGAACCGGTCGCGTGCTGGCCGTGCGACTGATCAACAAAGGCAAGTCCCACGAGGCCATCTGGTACCAGGACCCCAGCGCACGCAACGGCGGCATTTACTACAACGCCGAAGGACGCACCAAGCAACGGGCCCTGCTGGCCTCGCCGATGCCCTTCTCGCGCGTGACGTCGGACTTCGGGATGCGCTTCCATCCCCTCAAGCACGAATGGCGGGCCCACAACGGCATCGACTTCGGCGCCCCCACCGGCACCCCCGTGCGGGCGGTGGGCCAAGCCCTCGTCAAGTTCGCTGGCGTACAGAACGGCTACGGCAACGTGGTCATTCTGCAGCACCCGAAAGACCGCGAGACCCGCTACGCCCACCTCAGCCGCATCGACGTGCGCGTGGGTGACAAGGTGACCCAAGGCGACATCGTGGGTGCCGTGGGGTCGACCGGCTGGGCCACCGGCCCGCATCTGCACTTCGAATTCAAGGTCAAGGGCGACTTCATCGATCCCGCAGAAGTGGCCCGCGTATCCGACAACATCGAACTCAACGGCGCCGAGCGCGCGGAGTTCAAGCACCGCACGGCCACGGTACTGGATCAGCTCAACACCATCGACGTGCGCCAGCCTGGGCAGGCGCTGGCCTCGAAGAAGGGCGGCACGCCAGGCAAGACGACCATGGCATCGGCCCGCTGAGATCTCGTCTGCAGGGCGCACGAACGCGCCCGAGCTCCACAAGAAAAAAGGTCACCCGAGGGTGACCTTTTTTCTTGGGCGGGTCCGGAAACACCGCCGCGCAGACCTCAAGCCGGCGAGAAGCTCGATCCACAACCACAGGTGGTGGTGGCGTTGGGGTTCTTGATGACGAACTGCGAGCCGCTCAGGTCTTCCTTGTAGTCAATCTCCGCGCCCACCAGATACTGCAGGCTCATCGCGTCGATCAACAGCGTCACGCCGTTCTTGTTCATCTGGGTGTCGTCCTCGTTGACGATCTCGTCAAACGTGAACCCATACTGGAACCCCGAGCACCCGCCCCCCTGCACGAACACGCGCAACTTCAGGTCGGGATTGCCCTCTTCGGCAACCAGATCGGCCACCTTGGCAGCGGCGCTGTCGGTGAAGACGATCGGGGCAGGCATTTCGGTGGACGTCGTTTCAACGACTGCATTCATGTTCATTCACTCCTGTAAGGGATTCAGCCCTTGCCGCTCCCGGTGGGCAGCAGCTTCAGCGGGCTGGCCTTGTCTTCGATCTCCAGAGCGCCCCCGACGGACGACGAGATGCGGGTCAACGCGCCTTCGATCGCCGCGCCTTGGTGCATCTCCAGGGCTTCGTAACGCACGTCGCCCCGGATCATGGCCTTGGGCTGCAACTCCAGCAGGTGGTTGGATTCGACCGGACCGATGACTGTGCCATTGATGATGACATGCCCAGCCTTGACCGTACCGACGACCTTGGCTTTCTCGCTGATGACCAGGATGCTCGTGTCGTTGGCGTTGGCCACGATGTCACCTTGGATTTCGCCATCGATGCGCAGCCCGTCACTGAAGCGCAAGGTGCCATGCACGACGGTGCCTTCACCGATCAGGCTGCGGATGGCGGGTTGTTTCTTGGAGCTGAACATGTGTCTTCCTGGACTGGTGAGGCCAGCGGGTCACCGCTGGAATAGAAATCACAGACGAACCGACTCGGTGACGACCCACTTGCCGTTCCGGTCGAACACCTTGACATCCAGCTGTTTTAGCACGGCCCGCTTGGGGAAGTCGACCGCGCCATCAAGGCGTTGATACGGCTTCAAAACTAGGCTAGCCGATCCACTGGGGCCTTGCGACCAAGGCTTGCCCTCGTGCATGCCACTGAGGTGCATCTCGACCCGCCCGGTGAATTCGCCCGACTGGCCCTGTCGCAACACCAGCAGGGCTTGATAGTGGACCCGTCCCACCGCCTGCAGTTCCGCAGAAAGCCCCCGAATGGCCACCGGCCCGGCAGCCCCGCCATCGCCACCCTTGGCGCCCAACCGCTCCGCAAAGGCCACGTCGCGCGTCAGCGCCAAGTTCTCGGCCTCCAGGGCCTTCACCCTCGCCGCCAAGCTCTCCTGGGCCGTCTTTTCGGCCTTGAGCAGGCTGTCTGCGGAACTGGCCAAGCTCACGGCACGGGAATGCTCCTGCCGGAGGCGGTCCAACTCTTCTCGCAGCTGGCGCACCTCTTCCGCCGCATGGGGATTCACACCGGCGAATTCCCGGCCGGTCTGATAGGCCCACAGAGCCAGCGCCGCCGAAAAGCCCAGCACCATGGCCACCAGCATCCAGCGCAAGGGCCACGGCATGCGACTGCGGACGGACACACGGGGCGCACTGACCGAGAGTCGGCGTTTCAAGAGTTTCCAACGCATGCGGCCCAGGCCCCTCCAACACCAAAACGGATGACCAGAAAACAAAGGGCCACTGAAAGTGGCCCTTTGCGACGACAGACGGTCGAAAAACGATCAGCGCTTGCTGAACTGCTTGCGACGGCGAGCGCCGTGCAGACCGACCTTCTTACGCTCGACTTCACGGGCATCGCGGGTCACGAAACCGGCGTTGCTCAGTTCGGGCTTCAGGGTTGCATCGTAGTCGATCAGCGCACGGGTCACGCCATGGCGCACCGCACCTGCTTGACCTGACTCACCCCCACCGTGCACGTTGACCTTCACGTCGAACGCACCGTCGTTGTTGGTCAGCACCAGAGGCTGCTTGACCACCATGATCGAGGTTTGACGGCCGAAGTACTGCTCGACCGGCTTGCCGTTCACGATGATCTGGCCCGTGCCCTTCTTGATGAAGACAC
>CAYYCN010000131.1:0-9163 GCA_964470355.1 uncultured Sphaerotilus sp. | reverse complement strand
GCTGGTGTGCATCTCCAACTGCGACAAGATCACCCCCGGCATGCTGATGGCCGCGATGCGCCTGAACATCCCCGTGGTCTTCGTCTCGGGCGGCCCGATGGAAGCCGGCAAGGTGCGCCTGGCCAACCCGCAAACGCAAGCCATCGAGTTCAAGAAGCTCGACCTCGTCGACGCCATGGTGATGGCCGTGGACGACAAGGTCAGCGACGCCGACCTGGCTGAAGTCGAGCGCTCGGCCTGCCCGACGTGTGGTTCGTGCTCCGGCATGTTCACCGCCAACTCGATGAACTGCCTGACCGAAGCCCTGGGCCTGAGCCTGCCCGGCAACGGCACGGTGGTGGCCACCCACGCCGACCGCGAGGCCCTGTTCAAGCGCGCCGGCCGCCTGGCCGTCGAGCTGTGCCAGCGCCACTACGAGCAGGACGACACCAGCGTGCTGCCGCGCTCGATCGGCTTCAAGGCCTTCGAGAACGCGATGACGCTGGACATCGCCATGGGCGGCTCCACCAACACCATCCTGCACCTGCTGGCCATCGCGCAGGAAGCCGGCATCGACTTCACCATGGCCGACATCGACCGCCTCTCGCGCGCCGTGCCCCAGCTGTGCAAGGTCGCGCCCAACACCAACAAGTACCACATCGAGGACGTGCACCGCGCCGGCGGCATCATGGCCATCCTGGGTGAACTGGACCGCGCCGGCAAGCTGCACACCGACGTGCCCACCATCCACGCCAGGACGATGAAGGACGCGCTGGACCAGTGGGACATCGCCCGCGCGCCGTCCGACGACGTGAAGACCTTCTACATGGCCGGCCCGGCCGGCATCCCGACCCAGGTGGCCTTCAGCCAGGCCACCCGCTGGCCCAGCCTGGACCTGGACCGTGCCGAAGGCTGCATCCGCTCGGGTGAACACGCCTTCTCGCAGGAAGGCGGCCTGGCCGTGCTGCGCGGCAACATTGCGCTGGACGGCTGCGTGGTCAAGACCGCCGGCGTGGACGAGTCCATCCTGGTGTTCGAAGGTTCGGCCTACGTGACCGAGTCGCAGGACGAGGCCGTGGCCGACATCCTGGCCGACAAGGTGAAGGCCGGCGACGTGGTCATCGTGCGCTACGAGGGCCCCAAGGGTGGCCCCGGCATGCAGGAAATGCTCTACCCGACCAGCTACATCAAGAGCAAGGGCCTGGGCAAGGCCTGCGCCCTGCTGACCGATGGCCGCTTCTCGGGCGGCACCTCGGGCCTGTCGATCGGCCACTGTTCGCCGGAAGCGGCTGCCGGCGGCGCCATCGGTCTGGTGAAGACCGGCGACAAGATCCGCATCGACATCCCCCAGCGCAGCATCAACCTGTTGGTGAGCGACGACGAGCTGGCCCGCCGCCGCACCGAACAGGATGCCCAGGGCTGGAAACCAGCCCAGCCCCGTCCGCGCAAGGTGAGCGCTGCACTGAAGGCCTACGCCCTGCTGGCCACCTCGGCGGACAAGGGCGCGGTGCGCGACCTGTCGAAGCTGGAAAGCTGATCAAAGCCCCTTGAGCGCCGACACTCCAGTGCTCGGGAAGTCGGTGAACACGCCGTCGATGCCGAGCTTCATGTAGTACTGCATCTCGGCCTTCGGGTCCTTGAAGCCGTAGCCACTGGCGTCGTCGCGGAAAGTCCAGGTGTGAACCAGCAGGCCCTTGGCATGGGCCAGCTCGATCACGCCGGTGCTGCCGTCGACGCGGCGGTCATTGATCGTCAGCGTGGTGTCACCGGTGCGCTCGATGCCATCGTGGACGGTCTTGACCAGGTAAGGTTTCCAGGGGCCGACTGCATCGGCATAGGTCTTGACAAAGTCCAGTCCGCTGGAGGTCAGCAGGTCGGAGAACAGGCGGGTGTCGCCAGAGACCACAAAGTCGTAGGGCTGGCGATAGGGCGCCACCAGCGACATCGAACCGTCGTCCTTGACGTCGTCGGCGTCGATCAGTTGCACCAGACGGATGTTCGTCTGAGTGTTCAGATACTGCAGGTTCGACACCTCGAAGGACTGGATGAACACCGGAGCGGAGGCCTGGTTGCCGTACGCGGTGTGAAGGGTCGTCACCAGCTTGTCCTCGAACACGTGGTTGCCGAACAGGCCTGCGTGGAAGGTCGAGTGCTTGATCTCCGGATAGATGCCCACCGTGCGGCCGGCCTTGGTGGCTTCGGCCTTCACCGTGGCGATCACCTCATCCAGGGTCGGGATGGTGTACAGGCCGTTGTAGGCGGTGGAGCGGCCCGAGCGGGCCTGGATGGCGCGCAGGGTCTTGATCTCGGCCAGCGTGAAGTCGCTGGCGAAATAGGCCGTGGTCGACACGCCGTCAACCAGGCGGGTCGCCATGCGCGAAGCCGGGAACTTGCTCGCCACATCGGTTGTGGAGTCGAGCATGGGCTCGTGGCGGGCGACCATCACGCCGTCTTTCGTGAGCACCAGATCGGGCTCGACATAGTCGGCGCCCTCGCTGATGGCCAGGGTGTAGGCCTCCAGCGTGTGCTCCGGCCGCTCGCCACTGGCTCCACGATGACCGATGACCAGCGGAGCCGCGCCGCTGAGCGTCTTGTAGGAGGTCGAGGTGTCGTCGTCCCCCCCTCCGCAGGCCTGCAGGAAGATCAGTGCGGAGAGGGTGAGCAGTTTCGGGATGCGCATGGTGTCTGCCGTCGAAGTGGTTCGGAAGGGCCCTGGCGTTTCTGAACGTTTCCCGGCACCTTAGGGACACCCCGTGTCTCGGACGTGACAGACTTCACGGCCGACACCCTGCGCGCCAAGCCGTCACTCAGAGACGGCACTCCACCGCGGCGAAGCCCGCCGCCTCGAACCTCAGCCGCACCCCCCGCTCCACCGCGAGGGCCCCGGTCCACGTGCCGGTGGTCACCACCGTACCGGCGGGCACTGGCTGGCCATCGCGGGTCAGGTGCTGCAACCAGGCGGCGGCACCCCAGAACGGGTGCCCCAACGGGTGCGCCCCCACCACCACCATCGGGGCTCCGTCGCCGATCTGCAGCGTACAGGTCTGCCGGGCCCAGTCGCAATCCGGGTCCACGGGCTGCCAATCGCCCAGCACCAGTGCACCGTTGGACTGGAGGTCCGCCAAGCGCAACAAGGCCTCGGCCTGAGGCTCGGGAGCCCAGCGGCTGTCCACAATCTCCATGGCCGCACACACCGCGTCGAAACACGAGGCCACGGCCTGCAGCGGCGCGTCGGGGGTCAAGGCACGGGCCAGCACCGGGGTGATGTCCCGGGCCACACGCAGGGCCACCTCCCCCTCCACGCGGGGCCGCCAGAACGGCCAGTCCCCCAGATCGGCGCAGGCGCCGGCTGTGCTGACCCGCACGGCGGCGGTCGGAATCGGCGCATGGGTCAGCACCGACTGACGCGAAGCACCGCCGGACTTCCAATGGCGCGGCACCTCGTCCTCCCGCCACCATCCCAGCCGCACGCCCACGGCATGCTGGACCTGGGCAGCGGCGTGCGCATCGGGCAGGCACAAGGCCCATTCGGGGCCGGAGAGGCTCTGGCGGGTGCTCCGCACCGCCACCAAGGCATCGGTCAAGTCTTGAAGATCGGGCATGTCTGGCGCTCCTCTGTGGGTGCATTGTCCGCACTCCGGGTTCGAACCCACACGGTGCCGTGTGGGAACCCGACCACACCACCCCTCCCTGCGCATTTCCCCCTCAAGCCGGGGAGGCATCGTCCGATGAAAAGACCAGACCTGTCCCCGGCGATCCCGCCCGTGCCTGTAGAAAGGAAGCGCCTTGAACCTGAAACTGCAACGCTGGAGCCGATGGAGCATCGGTTCCAAGGTGTCGGGCGGCCTCCTGCTGGTGACCACCTTGTTCCTGGTCCTGATGATGGTTGGCATCAACCAGATCGTGACCCGGCAGTTCGAGACACGGGCGACACAACAGGTGGTCGAACAAACCCAGGTGATGGTCCGGCTCCTGGAAACCACCGACCGCGACCTGCGCCTGCGCACCGACTACCTGGCCAAGGCCTTCGCGGACACCCTGCAAGGCACCTTGAGCCTGGGCTCCGGCACGGTCGACATCCAAGGCCGGCCCACGCCGCCCCTGGCCCTTGACGGCCGAGTGCTCAACCTGGACTTCTCGCGCGTCGACACCTTCACCCGGCACACCGACGCGGTGGCCACGGTGTTCGCCCGCACCGGTGACGACTTCGTGCGCGTGACCACGTCGCTCAAGAACGACAAGGGCGAGCGCGCCATCGGCACGTTGCTGGACCGCACGCACCCCGGCTACGAGCGTTTGCGGCGCGGCGAGTCCTACGTGGGCCTGGCCCGCCTGTTCGGCCGCCAATACATGACCCGCTACGACCCGATGCGCGATGCCTCCGGCCAGCTGGTGGGCGCCAGCTTCATCGGCATGGACTTCACCGCATACATGAATGGCGTGAAACAGGCTCTCCGGGAAATCAAGATCGGCGAAACCGGCTACTTCTACGTGCTCAACGCCGCCGAAGGCCCCCACCTGGGCCGCCTGGAAGTACACCCCTTCCGGGAGGGCGCGACCCTGATCGACCAGAAGGACGCTTCGGGCCACGCCTTCGTGCGCACGATGCTGGAGAAGAAGAACGGCCAGATCCGCTATCCGTGGATCAACACCGAAGCCCACGAAACCGACGCACGGGACAAGGTCGTGGCCTTCTCGTACTTCAAGGACTGGAACTGGATCGTCGCCGGTGGCGCCTACATCGACGAATACACCTCCGAGCTCGACGAGCTGCGCAACCGCTATCTGGCCATGTTTGCGCTGTTCCTGACCGTGTTTGCGCTGACCAGCCACTTCCTGGTCCGGCGACTGGTGACCCACCCGCTGGGCCAGGTCCAGGACGCCGCCACCGCCATCGCCCAGGGCGACCTGACGGTGTCGCTCGATGATCAGCGCGAGGACGAAATCGGCGTGCTGATGGTGTCAATGAACAGCATCGGCAGCAGCCTGTCCCAAGTCGTCCAGATCGTGCGGGAGAACTCCGACAGCGTGGCCACGTCCTGCCAGGAAATGGCCCAGGGCAACCAGGACCTGTCCAACCGGACCGAAAACCAGGCGGCATCGCTGGAACAGACGGTTTCGGCCATGACCGACCTGGGCCACACCGTCCGGCAGAACGCCGAGAATGCTCGCCTGGCCAGCCAGCTGGCCCAGCAGGCGAGCGACGTGGCCAGTGACGGCGGCGTGGTCGTCACCGAAGTCGTGAAAACGATGAATGGCATCAGCGGTTCGGCCAAACGGATCGCCGAGATCATCGCGGTGATGGACGGCATCAGCTTCCAGACCAACATCCTGGCGCTCAACGCCGCCGTCGAAGCCGCCCGCGCCGGGGAGTCCGGACGGGGCTTTGCGGTCGTCGCCGGCGAGGTGCGCAACCTGGCCAGCCGCAGCGCCGAAGCCGCCCGGGAGATCCGCACCCTGATCCACGACAGTGTCGAGCGCACCGAGCAAGGCAGCGCCCTGGTCAACCAGGCGGGCCTGACCATGAACCAGATCGTCGAGAGTGTGCAGCGCGTCACCGACCTGATGAGCGAAATCAGCGCCGCCAGCCGCGAACAGGACGAAGGCGTGACCCAGGTCAGCCAAGCCGTGGCGCAAATCGACCAGGCCACGCAGCAGAACGCCGCGCTGGTTGAGGAAATGGCCGCCGCCGCCTCCAGCCTGAAAGCGCAGGCCGACGATCTGGTGATGTCGGTGGAGGTGTTCCGCGTCTGAATCTGACGTCCCGGGGTCATGTTTTCAGGTTCCAATCGCGGCATGACACACGCCGCCCCCGACGACCGCCTGACCGAACTGGAGATCAAGGCCAGCTTCACGGAAGACCTGCTCGATCACCTCAACCAGATCGTGATCCAGCAACAGGCCCAGATCGACGCCCTGCAGCGCGAACTCGGTGCCCTGCGCCAGCAGGTGGGCCAGGACAGCGGCACCGCACCCTTCCGCAGCCTGCGCGACGAGCTGCCGCCGCACTATTGATCTGCTCGCCTGCGCCACACGGCGGCTGACGACCGGAGGATCCGCTCGCAGCCGCTGGCGGACACGCGCTCAATCCTCGGCCAGCACCTCCAGCTCGATGAGCTGCTGGCGCAGGGCCCAGCGGGCCCGCCAGCCGTGCGTCGGGAATTCCGCATCCCCACGCTCGAACGCGGCCATCGCCGCCGAATCGTCGCTGTAGACGTGGACGTTGCCCAGGGGCCGGAGCGCACTCACGCAGGCCTGCACCACGTCCACCGGCTCGGGCTGGAGCATGCCGGCCCCCAGCAGGTCATCGGCGCGAAACAGGGGTGTGTCCCAACCATGGTGTTCTCCCAAAGCGTAGAGGGCCGGGTGATCGCCTCTAGCGCTGGGCGCCTCGGGCGTGGTGTCGAACAGGTCGAGCAGTTCGCGCGCGCTGGTCTGATCCCAGATGGTCCAGGGCTCGCGCTTCAGGGCGATCGCGACCTTGCGCAGCAGGTCATCACCGTCGAAGGCAAACCAGGCCTTGGCCTCCTGTTGGGGAGGCAATTCCACGACGTGGATCATGGTGACTCTCCCGCGCTCACTCCGCGCCATCCGCGAAGACCTTCTTCCACACGGCGGCGCGCATGCGCTCGGCCGTGGCCAGGGGCGAACCGTCGAATTTGTCGTGGATGCGACGAAGCGCCGTCTGCGCGACCGACACCTCCGCCATCGTCAGCGGCAGGCGACCGGCCATGTGGGTGGCGTTGGGCACAGCGCGCAGGATGGCCTGGCGGTTGGGGTGTTCGTCGAGGATCACCAGGTGATCGGCCTCGGGCTTGCCTTCCAGACAGACCCAGGCCCCGATGACCTCGACCTTGCGGCCGTCCTGGGTGGTCTTGATGTAGACGCTCTCCAGCGTTTCGGGGGCAGCAACGTCGCTCATGAGGGATCCTTTCGGGAAACGGGACAAGACTTCGGTCTCCGAGGATCCGAGCAAGAACCGGGCGAGGCTCCGGACCGGATGCGGCCCGAGATTTCACCCGGTCACCCGAACTCAGAACTTCACCAGGATGTCTTCGTTGCGCACGATGAACTGGCAGGCCAGACGGTTCGGCGGCGGCACGTCACCGGTTTCCGCCGCCGCGATCTGCTCGGCGGTGATCTTGCCGGCAAAGCGCAGCACGGTCTTTTCCTTCTCGGTCAGGGCCACGCCCATGGGGGCCTTGTCCGACAGGATGGACACCTGCACGCAGCACGAACCGCACTCGCCGTTCTCGCACTCGAAGTCGAGGGGCACGTTGTTGGCTTTGGCCACGGACAACAGGGTGTGGGTGTCGCCCGCGACGGCGTAGACCGTCAGGTCCTTTTTCATGCGGGGAGACGAAAAGGTCACGATCGCCATGATGGAACTCCAGTGGTGGGGAGAAAAACCGCCTGGCCCCAAAGGGGTGATGGGTGCGACAGACGGCCAAAAACAACCCCGGGGTCCTTGCGGGCACCGGGGTTGATGGGGACGGCAGGCCCGACGGGGGCCTGCGGCTGTCGACGATCAGCGGATGATGTCGTAGCTGTAGTCGGTCTTGCCCGGGATGATGGTGTTGGCGTCGAGCGTCTCGAAGAACTCGTCGAGGAACATCACCAGGGTGCGCAGGGCGCCGTCGTAGCCCCAGGTGGGGAAACGGTGATAGTGGTGGCGGTCGAAGATCGGGAACACCATGCGGATCAGCGGGGCGCCGGTGTCGCGCTCCAGGTACTTGCCGTAGGTGTTGCCGATCAGGAAGTCGACCGGTTCCACGTTCAGCAGCGAGCGCATGTGCCACAGGTCGCGCTTCGGGTAGGCCTTGCAGCCGGTGCCGTAGGGCGAGGCGTCGAACAGCGCTTGAACCTTGGCCGCCCAGGCGTCGTTGCCGTTGGTGGACAGCACGTGAGCCGGTTCGGCACCCAGTTCCAGCAGGAACTCGGTCAGGCCGAGCATCTGGTCCGGATCGCCATACAGGGCATAGCGCTTGCCGTGCAGGTGGGCCTGGCTGTCGGCCATGGCGTCGACCAGTTGGCCGCGTTCCTTTTCCAGTTGGGCCGGCACCGGCTTGCCGGTCAGCTCGCTGATGGCCATGATGAAACGGTCGGTGCCGGCCACGCCCACCGGGCAGTTCAGCACGACAACTTCCTGGCCCTTTTCCTTCAGGTACTTGATCGTCTTTTCCGAGCAGTACTCCTGGAAGACGATGGTGGCCTTGGCGTTCAGGGCGGCTTCGACGGACGCCTTGGTGGTGCCGCCTTCATACATCCGGAATTCGCCGTCGGTGGGGGTGTCCCACACTTCGGACGGATCGCAGATGATGGTGTAGTCGATGCCGAACAGACCGAAGATCCGCTTGACTTCCTTCATGTTGCCGACGACAAAGCCGTCGAAGCCGCCGATGAAGTTGATCGACTCGTTGGGCACGCGGGTCAGCGGCGTGGTGGTGCCGGACTTGCCGTCCCAGAAGTGCTGCAGCACGCCCAGGAGTGCGTTGTCGTAGCCGGTGATGTGACTGCCGACGAAGGCCGGGGTGTGGGCAAACGGCACGTCGAACTCGGCCGGGACCGAACCCTTTTCCTTGGACGTCTTGATGAAGGCGTTCAAGTCATCGCCGATCACCTCGGCCATGCAGGTCGTGGAGACGGCGATCATGTCGGGCTTGTACAGGTTGTACGTGTTGGCCAGGCCGTCGACCATGTTGTTCAGGCCACCGAACACGGCGGCGTCTTCGGTCATCGAGGACGACACGCAGGACGTCGGCTCCTTGAAGTGGCGGCTGAAGTGCGAGCGGTAGTAGGCCACGCAGCCTTGCGAGCCGTGCACGAAGCTCAGCGTTTTGTGGAAACCGTTGGCGACGTAGACGGCGCCCAGCGGCTGACAGGCCTTGGCCGGGTTCACCACCAGCGAATCGCGGGCGAAGTTCTTTTCCAGGTAGTCCTTGGACTTGGTCCAGTCGCGGATCTCGGCGATCTTCTCGTCCGGGTGGTTGAACTCGAACTGCTTCTTGTCGGCGAACAGCTTCTGGTATTCCGGCTCACGGAACAGCATTTCGTGGTCGATGACCTTGTCTGCGTTTTGGGGCATGGTGGCTCTCCAGACGATGCGGGGTTGATTACTTCTTCCAGGGCGCGGACTTCGCCAGCTTCCAGATCGGGCTGGAGATGGCCATGTCCATGTCGCGGG